>JAHFUI010000001.1:18598-62289 GCA_023265175.1 Acidobacteriota bacterium | reverse complement strand
CGGCTGCGGGCCGTACGCGCGGGCCGCAGCGCCTCGTCGTGCCGCCTGGCGCTGGACGCGGTGTCGCAGGCGGCGCGCGAGGGGGGAAATCTCGTGCCCCCGATCATCGCCGCGGTCCAATCGCAAGCGACGGTCGGCGAAATCTCAGACGCGATGCGCTCGGTTTTCGGCGAATACTCCGAGTCGGCCACCGTATGAGCACCGAGCACCCAGCACCCAGCACCCAGCACCCAGCACCTAGCACTGAGCACCCAGCACGCGATGTGCTGTTATCCGTCTCGCACCTGACGACGGTCTTCGACCTGCCGGGCGGGCCCGTGCCGGCGGTGGACGATGTGAGCTTCGAGATTCGCGCGGGTGAGACCCTTGGGCTGGTCGGTGAGTCGGGCAGCGGTAAATCGGTCACGGCCCTGTCGATCATGCGGCTCGTGCAGCCGCCAGGCCGCATCGCCGGCGGGCGCATCCACTTCAAGGGACGGAACCTTCTGACGCTGCCGGAAGCTGAGATGCGGGCCGTCCGCGGCGCCGACATCGCGCTCATCTTTCAGGAGCCGATGACCGCGCTCAACCCGGTGTTCACGGTGGGCGACCAGATCGCGGAGGCGTTGCTCGTCCATGACCGCGCGACGCGGCGCGACGCAACGCGTCGTGCCGTCGAATTGCTCGACGCCGTGCGCGTCCCGGACGGGGCCGCGCGCGTGCGCGATTATCCCCATCAACTGTCCGGCGGCATGCGTCAACGCGTTCTGATTGCGATGGCGCTCGCCTGCACACCGTCGCTCATGATCGCCGACGAGCCGACGACCGCGCTCGACGTCACCATCCAGGCGCAGATTCTCGACCTGCTTCGTGAGATGAAGTCGGCGTTCAACTTGTCTCTCCTGCTCATTACCCACGATTTGGGCATCATCGCCGAGACGGCGGACCGCGTCGCGGTCATGTATGCGGGCCGCATCGTGGAAGCGGGGTCGGTGCGCGCGATTCTGCGGGAGCCGAAACATCCCTACACGCGCGGACTGCTGGCATCGATGCCCGGCCGAGCGCCTGGCAAGCGGCTCCGTGCGATTGACGGCACCGTGCCGATGCTCGGCGCGCTGCCTCCCGGCTGTGCGTTCAACCCGCGCTGTCCCGATCGATTCGACCTCTGCACGTCGGCCCCGCCGCCGGAGTACGAGGTCGGGCCCGCGCACGGAGTGCGGTGCTACCTCCATGCGCTCGTCGACAGTCGTCAGTCGACAGTCGCCAGTCGACAGTCGTCAGTCGACAGTCGTCAGTCGTCGGTCGACAGTCGTCAGTCGTCGGTCGACAGTCGTCAGTCGTCGGTCGACAGTCATCAGTCGTCAGTCGACAGTCGTCAGTCGTCGGTCGACAGTCATCAGTCGTCAGTCGACAGTCATCAGTCGTCAGTCGACAGTCGCCAGTCGCCAGTCGACAATCGTCAGTCGTCAGACGTCGGCCCCGGGTCGTCAACCGACGGTCAACGGTGATGCCGCTCGTGGAAGTGTCTCACCTCGTCAAGCACTTCACTCGGGACAAGGGTCTGTTTCGAGCCGGCACGCCGATCAAGGCGGTCGATGACGTCAGCTTTCACATCGAGGAAGGCGAGACATTCGGGCTCGTCGGCGAATCCGGAAGCGGAAAGACAACGACCGGCCGCTGCATCCTGCGGCTGGTCGAGGCGACCTCGGGGGAGGTCAGATTCCGCGGCGAGGACGTCCTGGCGGCCACGCGGTCGCGCTTAAGGCAGATGCGCAGAGACATGCAAATCGTCTTTCAGGATCCGTATGCCTCCCTCAATCCGCGGATGCGCGCGCGGCAGATCGTGGAGGAGCCGCTCATCATCCATGACCTCGGCGACCGGAGCGCGCGGCGTGAGCGCGTCGCCGAGCTGTTCCGGCTGGTCGGCCTCGACCCGGCACACCTCGATCGGTATCCCCATCAGTTCAGCGGCGGTCAACGGCAGCGCATCGGTCTGGCGCGCGCCGTGGCGCTCAATCCGTCCTTTCTGGTGCTCGACGAGCCGGTGTCGGCGCTCGACGTGTCGGTGCAGGCGCAGGTGATCAATCTCCTGACGGACCTCCAACAGCAGTTGCACCTCACCTATCTGTTCATCGCGCACGATCTCCGGCTGGTCGAGCACATCTGCAGTCGCGTGGCGGTCATGTATCTCGGAAAGATCGTGGAGATGGGACCGTCCCGATCGCTCTTCAGCGCGCCCGAGCATCCCTACACGCGTGCGCTGTTGTCGGCCGTCCCGGTCACCGATCCGGACGCGCCGCGTCACCGGATCGTGCTGGATCCGGCCTCGGTCGACCACGGTGCGCCGCTGCGTCAAATCGCGGACGGCCACTGGGCCGCGGTTTAGTCGACAGTCGTCAGTCGACAGTCGTCAGTCCTGCTAGAATCGACGCCATGCGAGTCGATGCTTCCCGCCGACATTTCTTCAGCGCGTGCGCGCTGGGCGCGGCTTGGCCGTTGTTCGAGCAGCTTACGGTGTTGGCCAGCCAGCAGCCGGCGACCCCGACCGCGCGGCCGGCTCCGGCGGTGATCGACGATCTCGTGGCGGCCAATCGCATTCTCGCGCAGCAGGGGATTCTCGACGGCTTCGGACACGTGAGCGCTCGCCACCCGGTCACCGCAGGCCGCTTTCTGCTGGCGCGATCGGTCGCGCCGGAACTGGTCACGACGGCTGACATCATGGAATACGACCTCGACGGCGCCCCGCTCGATGCGGGCGGCAGGACTTCCTATCGCGAGAGGTTCATCCATGGCGAGATCTACCGGATGCGCGCCGACGTCAACGCCGTCGTCCATTGCCACACGCCCTCGCTCATTCCGTTCGGCGTCTCAGGCGTGCCGCTGCGGCCGGTCTACCACCAGAGCGCGTTCGTGTCGGAAGGGGTGCCGGTGTTCGAGATTCGTGCAGCCGCCGGCATGACCAACATGTTGATCGAGAACGCGCGGCTCGGCCGCGCGCTGGCCGATGTCCTCGGCAAAAAACCGGCCGTCCTCATGCGCGGCCATGGCGCCGTGATTGTCGCCGACACGATCCCGACCGTCGTCGGTCGCAGCGTGTATCTGGACGTGAACGCGCGTCTCCAGGCGCAGGCAATGGCGCTCGGCGGCACGATCACGTATCTCGACGCCGAAGAAGCGCGTCTCTACTACGCCACCCCGGACCCGTACGGCCGCGCCTGGGAATTGTGGAAACGGAAGATGAAATAGTCGTCAGTCGACAGGCGTCAGTCGTCAGTCGACAGGCGTCAGTCGTCAGTCGACAGGCGTCAGTCACGATAGTCGTCGGCACGAGTCATGCGTGACGCGGCCGCATGTGCGCCAAGAGCGTCGACGAATTGCAGGTTTATCAAAAGGCGCTCAAAGCCGCTGATGCAGTCTCTGCCATCCTGAAGCGTCCGTGCTTTCGGCAGGATCCTCGACTCCGCGATCAGATGGGAGCGTCGTCCGAGCGGGTCGCCTCAGATATCTCGGAAGGATTCGGCCAGTCGACTGATCGCCACTTTGCCGTCTACCTCCACGGATCGCGATCGTCGTCCAACGAGATTCGGACGCAGCTTCGAGTTGCCTTCGGACGGGAATACATATCCGCCACGGAGCGGGACGATCTCTGCGGGATGTACGACGAGATCGCTCGGATGACGACCGGCCTGATCAAGCATCTGCGGCGGGAAGATCGGCGGGAGCGGGGATAGTCGTCAGTCGTCAGTCGTCAGTCGTCAGTCGTCAGTCGTCAGTCGTCAGTCGTCAGTCGACAGTCGTCAGTCGAGCCCGAGGTCGGCGTGCAGGGTGCTTTATCGTTTCCATGTGCGCCAAGAGCGTCGACGACCGCTCAATTCCGAAACGCTAGACAGAATGACTTCGGTAACACACGGCTGACCTCCGGCGTGATCGCGGGTTAGCCTGTGGCCAGAGCCGCACCGCCGCATGTACCGCGGCGTGGTGTTCCCGGAGGTCAGCCATGTCGAAGTCTACACCGCTGTTCGTCGGGTTGGACGTCCACAAAGATTCGATCGCCGTCGCGCACGCGGCGGGCGGCCGAGCCGATCCGCCCGTGTTCGTCGGGGCCATTGGCAGTCGGCAGGCGGATCTCGATCAATTGATTCGCCGGCTGCAAGGCAAGACCGCCCAGCTGACGTTCGCGTATGAAGCGGGGCCGAGCGGGGACGGCTTGTACCGGTATCTGACGGGGAAGGGCCTGGCCTGTCAGGTCGTGGCGCCGTCGCTCATTCCGAGGAAGCCAGGCGACAAGGTGAAGACCGATCGCCGCGATGCGGTCGCGCTCGCCCGATTGCTGCGGTCGGGGGATCTGACGCGGGTGCAGCCACCGTCGGGCAAGCCGAGTTCAACCGAGTTAGAGTTACACGGCACGTTGTTTCCGGTTGATCAATCGATTTCGATCTCGACGCGACAATGATCACTCGGACCCCACTGATCAGGCGCATTAAGGGCTCGGACGCGCACACGCGTGCTCATGGCGACGGACGCGAACACGAAATCGAGTTGCCGAGCCGCGGTCTCCGGTGCGGCGTGGGTCGTGTAGAACGTAGGGACGTTTGCGCTGTCGGGCGGCAACTCTGTAGGCCACGGATCCGCACGTCGACCGTTTGGTGCCTGGGGCCCCACAAATGGCACACCCATCGCCGACATGCGGGCGAAGACCGTCGCGTACCGCCCGCCCCAGTATGCGTTTCCTCCCTCGCCATAGCCGTGCAGGATATTGAGATCGCCTGCCGCCAAGATGTTGTGGCCGTTCTGCTGACCGATGAGCCCCGCGAGATCCGAAATCACGCGGTGAACAGACGCGTCTGCATATATCCAGGAGCTACCGGTCGATGAGTGCGGTTTCTCCCAGAGGCCGTACATCGATGCGAGCAGCACGGACTTGCCGTCAGGCGCGATGACTTTGGCAGCTGAAAGCGTGCCGAGCCGGCTTACGGCAAGATCGCCACCGCTCGCTTCGAAAATGCGAAAGGGCTTAAGCCATTCGACACGAACCCGGTTCGTGAGCTGAACAACGGCAGTGCGCCACGGCCTGGGTGCGCCGGCGCCTTCCGTGAGCCATGGCTCTGCGTCAATTCCGACTTTCGAGACGACTTCGTGTGGCGGCTCGGTGGCCTCCTGAAGGAGCGCGACGTCGGCGTCCGACTCAAGGAGTCGCCGCCACGGTTCCGCACGATGTCCGATGTTCCAGGAGATTAACTTCACGGGTGATTGGGTTGATTGATTCGGGACCGTCTACGTAGAGTGGATGGCGCCAACCGGCGTTACTTGCCGACGGCAGGTCCACGGTACGCCATAAGCACCGTGAGAGCAAAAGGACTAGCTCCCCAACTGATGAGACTGCCGACTGTCCCGACTGTCGACTGACGACTGACGACTGACGACTGACCGTCTACGCAATCCCGCGTTTAAACGCCTCGAGTTCGGCCGCCGACACCGACACCTTGACGACGTTCGGATTGCTGCCACCCTTCGCGGCGCGATCCGGGCCGATTCCTCTGGCACCTCCCGAGGCCGCCACCTGCGTGCTCTGCTTCTCGGGCGCCGCCGTCGGCTTCAGGTTACCGAGACCGAATCCCTTCGGCTTCGCCTGATCGCCGGACTTGTCCTTGTCGCTCGTCTTGCTCTTGTCGTCCTTGGCGCTCGACGCCGTCAGTCCCGCCGCGCCGTCTTCGACGGTTGCAATCGTCGTGATCGCGGTCGGTTCGTACTTGACGTTCGCTTTGTACCGTAGGTCGACAGTGGCGGAGGTCTTCGCGGAGGCGGCGAGCTGGCGGACCTTGTCGATCCGCTCCTTCGTCTCCGGATGCGAGGCGAACAGTCCGTTCCTGGCCGGCTGATCCTTGTTGCGCTCGTCGAGACGCGACAGGAAATCGGCGACGGCGCCGGACGCGTAGCCAAGCTTCTGCGTGATCTGCACGGCCTGCCTGTCCGCGTCGAGCTCGTCGCCACGATCGAACGCGTTCTCGAGAACCATCTCGTACGCCTTGTTGGCGATCTTGTCGAGGAACGGTCCGCGATCGGACAACGTCTCGCTCGTGCCGAGCTGCACTGCCTTGTTCTTCTTGATCGCGTTGACCGTATGCTTATGCGCCACATGGCCGATCTCGTGCGCCAGGACGCCCGCGAGCTCGGCTTCGTTCCTGATCAACCCGAGGGCCCCGCGGGTGATGTGGACGAGCCCGCCCGGAGACGCGAACGCGTTGACCCCGTCGGTGTCGAGCACGATGAACGTCCACGCGAGCTTTGGCCGCTCCGACTCCTGTGCCAGCAGCGTGCCGACCGTCGTCACGTACTTGTGGACAGCCGGATCCTGGACCACGCCGAAGCGCAGGCGGACCTTGGCGCTCACGTCTTCGCCGATCTTCCGCTCCTCCTCGTCGGTGACGTTGAGGTCGTCGAACTTCTGTTTCGCATCCTGGGCCTGCTGCACCTTCTTCAGGCCGCCGCCCAGCCCGCCAAGCTGCGCGTACGCGGGCGTGCACAGCAACGCCAACCCCATCGTCACCGTCAGTTTTCCGATAAGGGCTTGTCTCATGCTCGCTGCACCTCCGCCGCGCGTTCGGCGCGGCCAACCACTTCGAAAATCGCCACCGGCCGCGATTTGCCCTTGACGACGACGTCGCCGAGCGGCCGGAACCGATAGGGCCTGGTCACGCGCGCTCGTGTGGCATCGCTGATGATAATGCGAGTCCCATACTGTTTGTTCAACGATTCGAGCCGGGAGCCGAGGTTCACCGCGTCGCCAATCACGGTGTAGCTCATGATCGCTTCCGAGCCGATGTTGCCGGCGATCATCGGCCCGGTGTTGATGCCGATGCCGATGTCGAGCTCCGGACGTCCGTGGGCTTTCCAGCCGGCGTTCAGCTGTTGAAGCGCCTCGACCATCTCGAGCGCGGCCTCGACCGCGTGGTCGGCGTGGTCGGGGTCGTCGAGCGGCGCGCCGAAGAGCGCCATCACCATGTCGCCGACGAACTTGTCCAGCGTACCCTTGTGGCGGAACACGATGTCGACCATTCGCGTGAAGTACTCGTTGAGGAGCGCGACGATCTCCTCCGGTTGCCCTCGCTCCGAGACGGTCGTGAAGCCGCGGATATCGGAGAAGAGCACCGTCATCTCGCGCCGCTGTCCGCCAAGGCGTGCCAGCGCCGGGTTCTCCACGAGCTGATCGTAGACGTCCTTCGAGACGTACTGGCCGAACAGCTTCTTCATCTTGCGTTTCTCGCGCCCCTCGACCAGGTACTGATAGGCGACGCCGCCAAACAGGGCGAGCGCGCCGGCGAGCGCCGGCTGCGTCACATTCAACCAATAACCGGCCGCGAAGACGCGCATGGCCAGCGCGATGAACAGCGACATGGCGGCCAGCGTCGCGGCCCCCGCCCACCAGGGCGGCACGATCGTCGCGAGCAGGCCGACCGCGAGACCGCCGGCAATGACGCCAGCGGCTGTCGTCGTGCGACTGGCCGGCCGCATGAACCGGTTGGACAGGATGTCGTCGGCGACCGCTGCCTGCACCTGGATGCCCGGCATCTTGCCGCCCGAAAACGGCGTTTCGAATACGTCAAACAGTCCTGCGGCCGTCACGCCGACGAACACCGTCTTGTCGCGGAAGACCGACGGGTCGATGTCTGGTGTGACCCTCGCGCGAATCTGCTCTTCGGAGTACAGCAAATCCCAGAACGAATACGAGGCGTATGGACGGCTCGTGGAACCAGGGAGGAACGCCGGCCCGCGAAAATTGATCAGGGCCCATTGATAGTCCGTGGTTCCGGACGAGGAGCTCACACGACGCCACTCCTGCGGCATTTTGCGGGTACCGATGTCGACGAAGCCATCGTTCGCGCGAACGTCGGCCGCTGCGATGCCGCCGGCTCGAAGCGCGGCGACAACCCCGAGCGACGGGAGCACGAGCCGACCGGACCGTACGAACGGAACGCCGTGACGAAGCGGACCGTCCGCGTCGAGCACGAACAGGTTGTGACCCAGACCGGCTGCGACATCGCTGATCGCCCTGAACGGCGGAAAGACGACGCGGCGTTCGGTGACGCCGGAGCTGTCGAGATGCAGTCCGGAGTCGGCCATCGGCGCGCTGACGCCTTCCTGCGCCTCGTACGTCGCATCCGCCAGCAGGATCACGTTGCCGGCGTGCGCGATTGACGCGGCGAGATCGCGGTCCGACTCGGTGCCCGAGATGACCGACTCGCCGTACTTGAAACCGGTCCGCGTATCGGGCTCGGCGAAGTCGACGTCGTACGCAATCACCTTGGCGTGACCGCGGGTCAAGTAGTCGATCAGCTCGGCGTGCACCACGCGCGGCCACGGCCAGCGGCCGGCATTCGGTTGGAGATTGCGCAGCGAGCGCTCGTCGATCTCGACGAGCGCGATGTCCTTGCGAGCCTTTTCCGGCCGCGCCGTGCGCGACAGCCGCCAGTCGTACGTCTTGAGCTCGACGGTGTCGAGCGGGGTCAGTCCGAGGCCGCCGGCAAAGAGGGTCCACAGCCGGTCCGCCGTCAGGACAAGGGCTGCCGCGACGAAACCAACGAGCACACCGGCGGTGAGCTTTCGCACGATCAATTCACAATTTACAATTCACAATTTACAAAGCGTCTCAAAGCGCGCGGGCTTTGCGTTGTGAATTCCAAATTGTAAATTGTAAATTGCTACGCCGCCCGTCTCACATCGTTCTCGACCTGACCGTCGCGGAGATGGATGGTGCGGTAGGCGTACGCGGCCACGTCCGACTCGTGCGTGACGAGCACGATCGTGTTGCCCGCTTTGTGGAGGCGTTCGAAGAGTCCCATGATTTCCATGCCCGTCTTCGAGTCGAGGTTGCCCGTGGGCTCGTCGGCCAGCAGGATCGACGGGTTGTTGACAAGGGCGCGGGCGATGGCGACGCGCTGCCGCTGGCCGCCGGACAGCTCGTTGGGCCGGTGCGTCATGCGCGAGGTGAGCTCCACCTTCTCGATCGCCAGCTTGGCGCGCTGCTGGCGCTCGGCGGCCGGCACGCCCGCGTACACGAGCGGCAGCTCGACGTTGTGCAGCGCGGTCGCGCGTGGCAGCAAATTGAACGTCTGGAAGACGAAGCCGATCTCCTCGTTGCGAATTCGCGCCAGCTCGTTGTCGTTCATCTGTCCCACCTGTTTGCCGTTCAACAGGTAGGAGCCCCTGCTCGGCGTGTCGAGGCACCCGATCAGGTTCATCAACGTCGACTTGCCCGACCCGGACGGTCCCATGATGGCGACGTACTCGCCCCGCTCGATGGAGACCGAGACGCCGCGCAGGGCGTGAATCTCTTCCGAGCCCATCACGTAGCTTTTCCACAAATCGACGGTTTCAATGAGTGCCATAAGTTCAGTCAGGAAATCGGGCCCGACAAGAAAGAATACGTCAAGGACAGCGCGAGAGTTCCACTACGATCCGCTTTTCAACTTCGCGAGCAGGCTCTTGCAGACACCCGGTGCGTCGACCGGCACGTGGGCGTCCCAATCGCGCTGATCGACCGGGATCAGCGTGATCTTGGCCCCGCGCGCCGGCTTCTTGCGCTGTTCGGCGATGGCGGCAGCCAGCTCCCGCGGCGGCGCGATCGACGATCCGAGCAGGAACACGCAGATCTCCTCTTGCGCGGGCACGTTCCATTTCGTCGCCTGCGTCCACGTGTCGTTGAGTGCCTCGCCGTCGACGCGTGACACGAGCCGCAGGAGCAGCCGCGGCCCTTTCTTGCGCGCGAACAACTTCGTTTTCGGCACGCACGCCATGTCGAACCCCTTCACCGGCGCCTCGTCGTAGCCGGTGCCGGATGCGGCCAGCGCTTGACGGAAGCGGCCGATCGCCGCTTTTTTGACGAAGTCGTCGCGGCTCGCGCGCTCCTTGGAGAACTGCGCGCCTGCCGAGGGCCCCGGCGGCTCGGCCGCCGGCTCCGCCGCTGGGGCCGGCGCCGACTCCTGAGCCGCACCGCCCTTGGCGGCGGCGACGGGAGCAAGAGGAGCCGGTGCCGCAGCGGCGTTGCCGCGCGCGCGATCGTAATCCGCCCGCAGCGCCTCGTCCGAGAGGATGCGATACGCCTCGGTCAGCTCGGCGGCGCGGTCCGCCGCCATGGCCTGGAATTCTTTCCCGAGGTGCTGAACTTTGTCGGGATGGTACCGGGCGATTTGCAGACGAAACGCCTTCTTCACCTCGTCGGCTGATGAAGACGGCGCGATGTCCAGCAGCTCGTAATAATTCTTGAGGGCCAACGGCTACTTTTTGAACTCAGCCACGTTGGCGGGTGGCAACTCGCGGCGTCCTTCGCGCTCCTCGCGGTCGCGCAGGCGTTTGGGCGTTCGTTTGACCTCGGTGCTCCGGGTGCAATACGGACAGAACTGCCAGCCAGGCTGCAGCGCGCGTCCGCAATGCGGACATCCCCCGCCGATGCGCTTGCCGCACTGCGGGCACGCGACGAAGTCGACGCCGACCGCCGATCCGCACGCCGGGCAGAGCGTCCGCATCTCGCGCACTTCGGTGACGACGCGCAGCAGCTCTTCGGGCGTGGTGACGCCGCTCTTCACCTTGGACAACCCATCTTCTCCAAGGCTGATCATGCCGCCGCCGATGGCCGCCTCGCGGATCTGATCTTCCGGCGCCCTTGACGCGATCAACCGCCGCACTTTATCGGTGACGCGCATCACCTCGTAGATCCCGATGCGCCCGCGATAACCGGTGTGATTGCACTGATCGCAGCCGACCGACTTGTAGAACGGAATCGACGAGGCGTCGGCATCCGCGATGTTGAGCGCGCGCAGCGTGTCGGCCGCCGGCGTGTACTGACGGCGGCAGTTCCCGCACAACCGCCGGACGAGCCGCTGCGCCACGACGCCGACCAGCGCCGACGCGATCACGTACGGTTCGGCCCCGATGTCCATCAACCGCGTCACGCACGACGGCGCGTCGTCGGTGTGGAGCGTGGAGAGGACGAGATGCCCGGTCTGCGCCGCCTGCATCGCGATCTTCGCGGTCTCCGAGTCGCGGATCTCGCCGATCAGAATGACGTCGGGGTCCTGGCGCAGGATCGATCGCAGGGCGCTGGCGAACGTGAGCTTGATCTTCTCGTTGATTTGCGTCTGGTTGACGCCGGGGATCTGGTACTCGACGGGATCTTCAATCGTGATGATGTTGGTCTTCTCGGACCTGACCGCCGCCAGCGCCGAGCTGAGCGTCGTCGTCTTGCCGCTCCCGGTGGGGCCGACGACCAGAATCATGCCGTGCTGATGCTTGAGGAACTGCCGCATTTCCTCCAGCGCGGACGCCGACATGCCGATCTCCTCGAGGGCGGGCACGCCCTTGCGGTGATCGAGCACGCGCATAACGACCTTTTCGCCGAATAGCGTGCGGAGCGTCGAGACGCGGAAGTCGACGGCCACGCCGTCTTCGACCATCGAGCGCAGGCGGCCGTCCTGCGGCAGACGCTTTTCGGCGATGTCCATCCCCGCCAGGATCTTGAGCCGCGCGATGAGGCCTTCATGGACCCACCTGGGCAGATCCATCACCTCTTTGAGCAGCCCGTCGAGGCGGTGCCGGATGAGGACCCCCTTTTCCATCGGCTCCACGTGCACGTCGCTCGCCTTGCTCTTGATCGCGCTCTTGACGACCAAATCGACGAGGTCGATGATCGGCGTCGCTTCGCTGCGTTCCTTGAGGCCGGCGACCGGCTCGAAGACTTCCTCTTCGAGACGCTTGGCCAGCGCGGTTTCAGATGGCGGCTCGACGCCGGGTGCGCCGCCGCGAGTGCGCGCCGGCTGCAGGGGCGTAACAACCTGCAGATCCACGCCGGGCTGGGTCGTGCGCGCCAGCGCCTTGTCGGGGTAGCCGATCTGAATGGCCTCGAGTATGTCGCCGCGCGTCGCCACCACCTGTTTGATGCGATAGCCGGTCTGGAACTCGAGATCCTGAACGAGGCTGAACAGCAGCGGGTCGGACATCGCGACGGTCAGGAGGTTCTTCTCCAGACCGACGGCGATGCAGACACGCTTCATCGACACTTCCTTCGGGATGAGGACGATCGCGGTCGGGTCGGGCGGATTCTCCGCGAGGTTGACATAGGGGAACCCGAGCTGCAACGCGAGCGCCTTGGCGATCTGCTTTTCGGTGGCGAGGTTCATCCGCACGAGGACGACACCAAGCCGCTCGCCGGTGCGCTTGTGCTCGACCAGCGCGGTCTGCAGATCGTCTTCCGTGATAAGGCCCGCCTGAATCAGGCACTCACCGATTTTCTTGCGCAAACCCAGGTTCCCTTCCGAAGCTGGACATCTCCGAACTGCTGATTCTATTGATGTGTCACCAGCCGATCAATAACAAACCCAAGCATTCAACCTCATCCGTCAGTAGAGTGGCGCCTTTCCAGACACTTGTCTCAGACGGGCGACAAGTCCGGCGGCAACGTGCACGCCATCGCACGTCGCTGCGCACGGTTGCTCGGCTTCTGTTGATGGCAGCCGTCCGGAGCCGCTCGCTTGCCTGCGAGCGGTCAAGTGGGGGAACATGTCTGATACCGTGGATCCGATCGACCCGGGATTCGCCACCGGAGATGGCGGAGGCATTCAGCACGATCTGCGCGAGAGGATTGCCGGACGGCTGGTTGATCGCCTGGACCAGATTGCCGCCGACACCGTCGCCATCTTTCCGTTCAGCGGATCGGAATCGCTCGACCCCGACTATTGCCGCCGCATCGGCGAGATCCTGGCGCAGCTGCTCGCCTTCGCGGTCCGCGACGGCCAGCTCGAGCCACGCGGCAGATTCGTCGCGGACCTGCACAACCTGATCCTGGAGCGCGCGCTCCCGATGGAACGCCTGTTCACGTTCGTTTACTTGACCGAGCGAACGGCGCTCGACGAGCTCGCGCTCGATGAAACCTTCGGGGCCACCACCGAGCCATGGCCGCTCGTCGCGCAGCTCGTTCGTCGGGCATCGTTCGATCTCCTCGGCACCTACACCGAGCGCACGCACACGGAACCGAGCGACCTGACGATCACCGACCGCCTGACAACGCTGTACACGCGGCCGCTGTTCGACGCCGTGTTGGCGAAGGAAGTCGTGCGCGCGGGACGCTTCGGCTATGCGATGTCGCTGATCTTGTTCGACGTCGATCAACTCTCGGCGATCAACAAGGACCACGGCTATGGGGTCGGCGACAAGATTCTCGAACGGTTGGGGATTCTCATCCGCCAATACTTCCGCCAGCACGATTGGGTCGCGCGGCACTCAGAGGATTCGATTGTCGTGCTCCTGTCGCGCACCGATGGGGACGACGCCGCCGAACTGGCCGAACGCGTGCGAAACACGGTCGAAGAGCGCCTCAGGTCCATGGATCACCGCACGGACCTGCCGGTGCCCGTCACCTTGAGCGCCGCGGTCGTGAATGTCAATGTGGAGATCGGCGACGTGGTCGACCCCGATCGATTCTTGGCGGAAGCCGAAGCGGCCGTCGAGCGAGCCAAGCAACGCGGCCGTAACCGCGTCGAGCGATTGGATGGCCTGTCGAAGACGGCCCACATCCGGGCCGAAGTCTAACGCGACTTTCCGTTGTGCGTAGCAGCGCTGAGGCACCACAAAGGACACCAAGGACACGAAGATAAGGCCATTTAGGTTTCCTTTGTGTCCATCGTGTCCTTGGTGGTTCCTCAAAACCACTCCTCGACCGTCGTCGTCACGCCTTTGCCCTGCGAGGTAATCGTTTCCTGCGCCTGAATCGCGCCGTTCGAGATCTTGATGACCTGAATCCTGTGCAGCCCCATCGGGACGTTGTCGAACACAAACGTGGAGGCGGCATCGGTCAGCGTGGCCTGGACGCCGCTGTTCGAGTAATAGAGCGCGACGCTGTATCCCGACGGGTCGACGACAATCTTGTTCCCTTGCATCGTCTTCACGGTAACGATCACGCGCCCGGTGATGACCGGCGCACTCGGCGGATAGACAATGTCGTCGCTGTTGCCGGCGGTACCGTCCGGCCCGGCGCTATGAACCTGTCCGGTTGACGCGCCGGTGTAGGCGCGTCCCCACGCATCGGTCAGGTAGTCGGCGGCGGAATTCCCGACGTTGACATACGGACCTCTCCACCCCATCCCGACGTTCCCCTGGGTCGCCGTTGTGTACACCGGCATGCCGGTGGACTGAACCAGCTCTGTAAAGCTTGTCGGGAGGCGGCCCAGATCGCCCACGAACCCGAAGTTGCCCGGCTGATCGGAACGCCCGATCATCGCTTCGTACAGACTTCGCTCCTCTTCCCGCGTGGTGTCGATCCGCGTGTCCATGATCCGCTGGACGATGGCCGGCGTGAGCGCCGTCGCGATGATGCCCAGGACCGCGATGATCACAATCAGCTCGATGAGCGTGAAGCCGGACATCTTGACGTCATTCGGACGTTTAGGTCCGCCCGATACGGCAGGCCTCAAGGCCTGCACTACAGCCGATTTCAAGGTACGTCGCAACGTTGGCGTCATTTGATCCCCTGCAACATCTGAAACATCGGCAAGTAGAAGGCCAACGCCATGATGACGAACACCGCCGCGAGCACGATTAACATGATGGGGCCGAAGAGCGTGATCGATCGCTTCAGCGTCCGATCGACCTCGCGATCGAAGTAGCGTCGGACGTCGCCAAGGGACTTGCTCATCTGACCGGTGCGCTCGCCGAGCGCGATCATCTGGATGACCAGAGGCGGAAATTCGCCGACGCGCTGCAGCGCGCGCGAGAGCGAGTCGCCGGCCATCACGCGATCGATCGCCCGATGGAACTGGTGCGACAAGTACTTGTTGCCAATGAGCCGCTCCATAAGCGATAGCGACGGCGCAACCTCGAGACCCGCCTCGTGTAACGTGCCGAAATAGTGCGCGAACCGCGAGAGCACAATTTTTCGGACCAGCTCGCCGACAATCGGCAGCCGCAGCACCAGGCGATCGAACGTGATCGCACCGGCCGGACTCTGTGTGTACATCCGCAGCGCGACGAAGCCGGTGATCAACGCTGACAGGATCAGATACCAGTACCCGCGCACGACGTTCGAGAACGCCATCACCGCCCGCGTCGGCAGCGGCAGCGTGATCTGGCTGCCCAGCCGTTCGTAGACCTGCAGGAACCGCGGGATCGTGAATCCGACCAGCACGGTGCCAAGGGCGCACATCATCACGACGACGATGATCGGATAGGTCGCCATCTCGCGGATGCGGCCCATGAGTTCTTCCTGCGCTTCGAGCTGTCGCGCGAGATCGTCGAGCGTCGAGTCGAGCTTTCCGGTCGCTTCCCCCGCGGCGACGATGTTGATGTAGAGCTCGTTGAAGACCTTCGGATGACGGGAGAGCGCGGCCGACAGGCTCATGCCGCTTTCGAGATCGCGGCGCAGCGCGGCGACGATCTCTTTCAACGGCCGCTTCGAGATCTGAAGCTCGAGATCGGTGAGCCCTTCGACCAGGTTCCCGCCCGTGGTCGTCACCGTCGACAGTTGCGACGTGAAAAAAATCACGTCGCGCCTGTTCACGCGCTCGAGGACGCGAATCTGCGACAGGTCGATTCCAAGAATGTTCTTCGCGGCTGACGCTGCGACCAGATACCGCCCGTCGCGGCGCAGTCCTTCGGCGAGCGCCTCTTCGTTATCGGCGACAGCGGTCCCCATTAACCGTTCGCCGAGATCGTCGACCGCCGTGTAATGAAACGTCGGCATTACTCGTACCCCACGCGCAGAACTTCTTCAATCGTCGTCTCCCCGAAGACCGCCTTCGACAGCGCATCGTCAAGCAGCGTCTGCATCCCCGCGTTCGTGGCGGCCTTCTTAATCAGCCGTGAATCCGCGCGCTCGCGGATGAGCACGTTGATCGAGGGATCGACGACCAGGATCTCGAAGACCGCCGTCCGGCCGCGATATCCAGTCTCGCCACACCGGTCGCAGCCACGGCCGCGGTACAGCACGAGGCCGGGGTCTGGCGCCAGCCCGACTTTCGCGAGCAGTTCCGGCTGGTAGGTGACCACCTCCTTGCAGTCCTGACAGATCACCCGAAGCAGTCGCTGCGCGATCACGCCGACGATCCCCGAGGCCAGCAGATACGGCTCGAGCCCCATATCCATGAGACGCGGGATCGCGCCGGCCGAGTCCTGCGTGTGCAGGGTGCTGAAGATCAGCACGCCCGACAACGCCGCACGCAGGCCAAGTTGCGCGGTTTCAGGATCGCGAATCTCGCCGATCATGATGACGTCGGGATCCTGCCGCAGCAGCGATCGAATCGCCGAGGCGAAGGTGAACCCCGCCTTCGGCTTGATCTGCGTCTGCCGGATCGACGGCAGCTGGCATTCGACCGGATCCTCCACCGTCAAAATATTTTTTTCGCGCGTCGCGAGGTACGCCAGCGCCGAATACAGCGTCGTGGTCTTGCCGGCGCCGGTCGGCCCGGTGACGAGGATGATGCCGCGCGACTTGCTGAGCAGGTCCTTGAAGATCCCGTAGTTCTTCTTGCTGAACCCGAGCTCCTCCAACCCGCGGACGACCTTCTCGTTTTCCAGGACGCGGACGGCGATTTTTTCGCCGAACGTCGTGGGAAACGTGGCAACGCGCAACGCAACACGGCGGCCGTTCACGGTCTGCGTGATGCGGCCGTCCTGCGGGAGCCGCTGTTCGGCGATGTCGAGCCCCGCCATGACCTTCAGCCGGCTGACCAGCGCCAGATGCAGCTCCTTGGGCAGGATCTTGCCGGCCGTGAGCACGCCGTCGATCCGGTGACGCAGCCGTATGAGGCGATCTTCCGGTTCGATGTGCAGGTCGGTCGCGCTGCGCGTGATCGCATCGTTCAGCAGCACCTCGATCAGCTTCACGATCGGCGACTCGGCGACCGCGGCGGCGTCGAGCGGCTGTTCGAGCGCCCTGAGGGCCGCGTGCACGAGCGAGTCGATCTCGCCGCGATCGCCGTACGAGCGTTCGATCAGGCGCAGAACGTCCGAGCGTGTCGCGCACTGGACCTCGATGGGCCGGTGGGCGAGGCGCTGGATCTCATCAATCGCCACGACGTCGAACGGGTTCGCCTGCAGAATCCGCATCGCCGAACCGGTCACCGACACCGGCGCGATCAAGTGGCGCCGCGCCACGCCTTCCGGCACGAGCGCGAGCGCGTCGGGATCGGCGACCATGCTGTCGACGGCGAGAAAGGGGACCCCGGCCTCCTTTGCGAGCGCGCGCGCGAGTGCCTCTTCGGTGATGAAGTTCATGTCGAGCAGGACCTGGCCGAGCAGACCGCCCCGCGCGCTCTGCTCGGCGAGCGCTTTGTCGAGCCGCGCGTGTGTAAGCGCGCCCTGCGCCATGAGGGTCTCGCCGATCATGGCAGCGCTGGAACCTTGTTCTTGATCTTGTCGATCTCGATGCGGTGCTTCTTCACCAGGTGCCACACGCTGCGCTCGGTGACGCCCAGCAGTCGCGCCGCCGCCGCCTGGACGCCGCCGGTCCGCGTGAGCGCGTCGGCCACGAACGCCCGTTCGAGTTGGGCGATCCGATCGTCGAGCGGCAGCGTGTCGAGCGCCGCCCAGCGTTCCTGCGCGTCGGCCGAGCCGCCGCCTCCCGCCGCCCGAATGGGGGGCGGCAGGCTGGCCAGCGCCAGCACGTCGCCATCATTGACGACCGCCGCGCGCTCAATCGCGTTCTTGAGCTCGCGGACGTTTCCCGGCCAGTGATACTCCAGCATCGCGGCCACCGCATCGGGCGCGATGCGGCCGATGCTGCGCCCGAGGCGCGCGTTGGCGTCGGCAAGAAAGCGATCGGCCATCTCTGGAATTTCCTCGCGCCGCTCGCGCAGCGGCGGCACGGGGATCGTGATCACGTTCAGCCGGAAATACAGATCGTCGCGGAACGTGCCGTCTTTCACGCTCTGCTCGAGGTCGCGGTTGGTTGACGCGATGATCCGGACGTCCACGTGGATGGTCGTCGTGCCGCCCACGCGCTGCACCTCGAGCTCCTGCAGCACGCGCAGGATCTTGGCCTGCGTCGCGAGGCTCATGTCGCCGATCTCGTCGAGCAGCAGGGTGCCGCCGTCGGCCAGCTCGAACTTGCCCGGCTTGCGTGCCACCGCGCCCGTGAACGCGCCGCGCTCGTGGCCGAACAGTTCGGATTCGAGCAGCGTCTCCGGGATCGCCGCGCAGTTCAGCTTCACGAACGGCCGGTCCTTGCGCGCCGACTGCCGGTGCAGCGCCTCCGCGATCAGCTCCTTGCCCGTGCCGCTCTCGCCGAGGATCAGCACCGTCGAATCGGTGGTCGCGACGCGGTCGATCAGCCGGAACACTTCGAGCATCGCGGCGCTCGATCCGATCATGCGGCCGCGCCCGCGCGTCGCCGAGAGCTGGCTGCGCAATTGCTCGATCTCGCCGAGCAGTTGCCGCTTCTCCAGCGCGCGCCGGATGACCATCTCGATCTCGTCGGTCCGGAACGGCTTCGTGAAGTAGTCGTACGCGCCGCGCCGAATGGCATCGAGCGCCGTGTCGCGCGTCCCGTGCGCGGTCATGACGATGATCGGGATGCGGGCGTCGATGCGCGCGATCTCGTCGAGCGCCTGCAGCCCGCTCATACCGGGGAGGCGGACATCCAGCAGCACCAGGTCCGGGCGGCCGGCGCGCAGCACGTCGAGCGCCTCTTCCGCCGTGCCTTTGACCGTCACGGCGTAGTGCTGCCGCTCGAGCGTCTCCTTCAGGAAAAACTGCATCTGTTCGTCGTCGTCGACAACAAGAATGTGAGGCGTGGGCATAATTTAACTGGTCGCCAACGGCCAGTGCGGCGTTGGCAGCGGAACATCGGTGATTGACGAAGGCTCGGAGGTCTTCGGCTCGTCCGCTGCGGGAAGCGCAATGACGAACGTCGTCCCCTGCGTCGGGTCGCTTTCGACCTCGATGCGGCCTCCCTGCGCGGTCACGATTTGTCTGGCGATGGCGAGCCCCAAGCCGGTGCCCATGGGCTTGGTCGAATAGAAAGGCACGAACAGCTGCTCGCGCCGCCCCGGAGCGATATAGGAACCGGCGTTGTGCACCCGAATCGCGGGAAACGGCGTCATCGTCGTCCGCACCGTGACGGTCGAGCCATCGGGGCTCGCCTGGACGGCGTTCAGGACGATGTTGGAGAGCGCCTGACCGAGACGCTCGCGATTGCCGCGCATGTGAAATCGTGCGCCTTCCTCTTCAATCACTTCGATCGTGCCCTGTCGTTGACCGAGGCCCATCCGCACGAAGCTGACCGTCTCCCGCACGAGCCCATTCACATCGATCTGCTCGACGGTCGGCGCGGCGGGCGACGAGAACAGCAACAGATCTTCGACGAGCCGATTGAGCCGATCGATCGACGTCAGCATCGTCGTCACGTATTGCTGACGCCGGTCGCCTTTGGGGAAATCGCGCCCCAGCAGCTCGACGAGACCGCGGAGCGATCCGAGCGGATTGCGGAGCTCGTGGGCCACGCCAGCGGTGACGGTCCCGAGCGTGACCAGTTGGTCGGCCTGGTGCAGGCGATCGCGGAGCCGGCGAATCTCGGTGAGATCCTTGAACGCGATCGTGACGCCGACCGCTTCATCCTGATCGACCGCTCCGGGAAGGCGATCCGTCCGTTGGCGCCGGTCGCCGCGCCTCAGGTACGACGCGCTGATGCCGATGCGAATCGGCGCGCCGTCCTTGCTCAGAATCATGACGTCGTCCACGGCCACCGGCTGGCGCCGGGCGATCGCGGCCTCGATCGCCGCGAGGGTCGCGTGGCCTCCGATCGCGGGCACGAAGACCTCGCTGAACCGCTTGCCGACGATCTCGTCTTCCCGATAGCCGAGCGTCGCTTCCGCCGCCGGACTGGATCCAATGACGATGCTTTCGGTGTTCAACGTGATGACCGCCCCGGTCATGCTCTGGAAGACATACCGATTGATCGCGCGAAGGGCTTCGTTCACCGCTCCCGCCAACGAGTCGACCTCCGATGTCGATCCCATTTCGACGCCGCCGCGCAGATCGCCGGACGCCATCGCGCCGAGTCGTTGCGCGATCTCGCGAAGCGGCGCCGTCACGCCCGCCGCCATGCCGAGCCCGAGAATCGCCGCGATGACTGAAATCGCCGCGATCTGCAGCCCGAGAACGCTGAGGAGATCCTGAACGAGCGGACTGGCGGCTCCGTGAAGCACGTAGGCCCGCTCGGTCATGCTCATCGTGAAAAAGCCGGTCGCCGCCACGAGCAGCGCCATCGTCAGCGGCAGCACGACCATGAGCTTCGCCCGCGTCACCCGCGTCACCCGCGATACGCGCGCCGTCTCGGCAGGAATGCGGGTCACTTCGGCAGCTCCCGGCGGCGCGGGCCGGCCAACAGAAAGCGCCGCTCGCCCATCGCGCCGCGCACGAGGACGGCATCCCTCGTGATGTCCACGATCGCGCCAGAGGCGATCTGATCACCCACGGCCACGATTTTTCCGTTCACAATCGCGAGACGCCGCTCCGGCGAGAACAGAATCGCGCCGATCACCGGCTCGACTACCGGCGCCACGGCCGCGATCGCGGGCGCCACCGCCGGCGGAGTCGAGCTGTCGGCCGTCAGCCTGAACGGATCGCGGTCCCACGTGGGCGCGACCGCGAGATCAAGACGAGACGGAGCCGGCATCGTCATCGGATTGACCATGGGCGGCGCGCCCGTCGTGCCGGCCGTGACCGCAGCCTGGCTCGCGGGCGGCGCCACGGGCTGCGTCCGGCTGGTGCTCTTCGACGACGGCCCCCAAAAAATCCACGCGTTGTACAGAATGCTCGCGAGCAGCAGCGTCACCGCGGCGGCGAGGTGCCGGTTCGTCAGCTTCATGTTCATGAGGGCGTGGCCGCCCCTCGCTGAAACGCAAACAGCACCAGCTCCACCTGCAGGAACCGGCTGTCCTCCGCTGGCACCGCCACGTGCGTCACGTCGAGCGAGCGGATTTCGATTGCCGTCGGCAAATTGCGGAGATTCCACAAGAACCCGCCGAGCGCCGGGTACGTGGCTTCGAACTTCACCGAAATCAACGTGTAGGTGAGACTCGTGGCAAACAACGCAAAGCGCGGGTCCGGCTGGTCTGTCGACGTGCTCGCGACACGCGGTCCGCCCTCCGCACCGGGCCCCGCCAGCTCCACGCGATCGGCCGTTTCAATCTTCAACCTGCGCACCGAACCCGACGGCGAGCCCTCGAGGGCCACGCGGGCGAGCCGCTCGAGTAAATCCGGCACCGGATCGGTGGCCGGAACGCGGTGCTCGAACTCGCCGGCGGTGTTCACGCTCGCGATCTCCCCGCGAGGGACGGTCACACCAACCGGAATGGCACTGAGCCGCGCACGTACGGCGATCGTCTCCGCCTGCGCTCGTCGGGCGGCGCGAGCGCGCGGCTCGATGACGGTGAGGTAGCAGACGCCGACGATCAGCACCGGCACCACGATCGGAACGATTCGCCGATGATGCGCGGTCAGCCAGTCCTTCATTTGCGAATGTCGTAGTCGACGGAAAATTCAATGCCGCTCATCCCCGGCGGCACGAGCGGCCCCGCACGGCTGTCGTCGCTCCGGAGATCGCCGGCCGTCATCTTCAGCGCGGCGGGCCGGACCGGCGCGCCGAAGTAGGGCGAGGCCTGCAGCGCGCGGAGAAACCGGTTCACGGCTCCCTGTGCCAGCGCCGGATCGGTCGTCACCGCCGCGCCGGTAATCGTCACGCGCCACACTCCTCCTGCGGCCCGCACCTTCAGGGTGCTGAGGACGACCTCGGCTGGCGTGTCCTGCCCGACGGCCTCGAGCGCGCGTGCCAGGCGCGGGCCCTGCGCGTCGAAGGCCGCGAGCGCGGCGAGCCGCACGCCATCGACCGCCTGCCGTTCGCGCGCGTCGGTCGCCGCCTGAGCCCGCGGCTCCGCCAACGACAGCTCCTGCTGTGCGCGCCGCAACTCCAGCGTGCGGGTGCGCGTCGTGAGATCGGTCTGCCAGAACAGCAGCGCGCTGACCGCCACGCCGGCGGCGACGCCTGCGCCGATGGCGCGTTGCCACGTGCTGCGGTCGCGTCCCGCGATGATGTCGGAGGGCAGTAGATTGATCGGCGGCGCCCCGTCCGCGGTCACAGCCCACGCGAGGCGCAGCGTCGCGATCTGAGCGCGGAATTCGTCGACCGGAGCGGGCAGGACCGTGACGTCGATGCCTTCCATCGAATCGAGCGTCTCGACTTCCAGTTCGAGCGCCGTCATCAGCGGCGCCGTGATCGAGCGCAGATGCGGCAGATCTCCGCACGTGATGACCCGATCGACCCCGGTCTTGAAGGTTTGCTTGAAGAAGAGAAACGACCGTCGCAGCTCGGACGCCAGCCGGGCGGCCAGCTCGTCCGGGTCCGGTGGCGTACCAGGTCCGTCCGGCTCGCTCTGATAGCCCCACGGAATCTCGCGGGCGAAGACCAGCAAGCCGTCGCGCACGACGGCCAGACCGGTTGCGTCCGCGTTCACCGCAAGATACGCCTGCGCCCGTCCGGGGATGGCACCCCGGCGTCGGCGGGCCAACGACGTCAACGCCAGCGCCGGCGTGGCCACGCCGTCGATAGCGAAGCCCGCGTCGACGAGCGGCTCAATCGCTGTGCGAACGTCTTCGGCGGACGCCGCAACTAGCGCGACCTCGCGTCGCATGCCGGCGGCAGGCGCCTGACGCATACCGCCGATCGCAACGCCGCACGCCGTCTCTCCGCCTTGGACCTGCAGTACGGCGAGATCGCCACGCGCCTCACGACGCGCCAGCGCGTCGAGGTCTCTCGGTGCGGCGGGCGGCAGCAGCAGGAATTGATGCGCGTTGCGGACACCCCAGACCGTCACCCACGCGCGGCGCGATATTCTTTTCGAGGAGATGATGGAGCGAAGCTGCTCGGTCAGCGATGCCGCGGTCTTGTACTGAATGGACGCGAACGCACGGACGCGCACGTCCTCGTGCCCGCCCACGCCTTCCGCGCGTCGGGGCGCGATCGTTTCGACGATTCGGCAATGCGAAGCCGACAGCTCGATTCCGACTCGCTTCATACGTTGGCTCGGTACGACACTCCTCTTGAGGAGATTTCGGTTCGAAACGTGATGGTCGATAGCAATGTGAGGGAGTTGAACCGACAGTATAGCGGCGCGTGGGCGCGAAGCAACACAAAATGTAGTTCGTAAGTTATTGATGGGGAACGCCATGCGGGTCCGGGACCACCAGGCCTGCTCGAAGAACTCGATCGCGACCGTATCGACCGATGATTGATGTCGAGTGACGCTACTGAATGCGGGTGCCGAGGTCGTCGCCGGTAATCAGTGCGATGGTCACCGCTTGGGTATAGGCGGTGTCAATCGTCCCGTTCGGCCCGGCGCTGACGATCCACACGGCGCTCTTGGTGGCGCCGCCCGAGGTTTGCACGCCCTGCGTGGTATCGATCAACCCGACGTTGACCATGTAGCGGTTGTTCCAGGGATCCGCGCCGATGTCGGAGGTGAGATACGGACCGTTCCAACCGAACTGCGACGTCGCCGTTTTCACGGTGTACACCGGCGTGTTGTTCAGCAACTGATGCGCCAGCGTGTCGGTCGTGCCGGTCGTCCAGGTGTTGGCGGTGCCGACCGCCGGAACATTGCCCGGACTGATCAACAGATCGACTTTGTTCGCGGCCGTGCCCGGACCGCCGCTGACCGCAGCCGTCCATTGCGGGAAGAACCCATTGTCTTTGTAGAACTGCACGGCGGCGGCGGCAATCGTCTGCACGTCGTTGCGCGCGCGCGCCACGCGCGAGTCGGTGATGAAGTTGGTAATCGAGGGGGTGAGAATCAGCGCGAGGGTGACGATGACGGCCAGAACGACCGTCAGCTCGATGAGCGTGAATCCACGACTCCCATGATTCCCACGATTCCCACGATTCCCACGATTCAATGTTCGGAGCGAAGGGCGACTAACAGCGAGCCTTGCCAATGAGCCGTATGGTAGTACCGACCGGAGCCATAATCAAGCGCAATCGTCTGTTCCTGGCGTCCGTCCGGTGTGCGCTCGATGCACGCCGCGTCATTGGATCCGCACGCCGATGTCATCGCCGCCCGATGCTGCGGACGTGGCCAACTGAGTAAACGTCGTCTCGATCTGGCCGTTGGGACCGGCTGAAATCACCCAGACCGCGTCTTTCGTGCCGCCACTCTGTGTTTGGATGCCCTGGTTGGTATCGATCAGGCCGACGTTGACCATGTACCGATTGTTCCAGGCGTCGGCACCGATGTCCGACGAGAGGTACGGCCCGTTCCAGCCGAACTGCGAGGTCGCGGTCTTCACCGTATAGACCGGCGTGTTGTTCATCACCTGATGCGCCAGCGTGTCGGTCGTGCCGGTGGTCCAGGTGTTGGCCGACGAGACGGTCGGCACATTGCCGGAGCTGATCAGCAGATCGACTTTGTTCGCCACCGTGCCGGCCCCGCCGCTGACCGCCGCCGTCCACTGCGGAAAGAAGCCGTTGTCTTTGTAGAACTGCACGACCGCGCCGGCGATCGTCTGCGTATCGTTCCTCGCGCGCGCGACGCGCGAGTCGTTGATGAAGTTCGTGATCGAGGGCGTCAGAATCAGCGCCAGCGTCACGATCACCGCGAGCACCACCGTCAATTCGATCAGGGTGAACCCGTTCTCGCTCCGAGAGATTCGTTCCGAGCTCATGGCAGTCTCCGTCCGCTAACCCTCGTTTATCTTGTTGAGAGAGACTTACCGCGTCGCACCCTGCACCACGAACGCGAAATCGTCGCCGACGAGGGTCGTTCCGTGGTTCGCATCAGCCGCGTCGATCTTTGTATCGATGACCGTGTTGCGACCCGCCGACAGCACGATCGTGTCGAACGACCAGCCGCCGCTTTTCGCGCCCTCGCCCGACCCGGCCACCGAGTCGTTGGCGACGCCCAGGAAAATCGTATTGGCGTAGTACTTCGTGCCCCAGGGATCCGGGCCGCACTGGTCCAGATACGCGCCGCGCCAGCCAATGCCCAGCCGAGGTCCGCCGACGCCGAAGCTGGTGACCAGGGCGGCCTGCGGATACGCGACCGTCGCGTTGGTGATGAACTGGATCGTGCAGGTCGAGGTATTGGTCGCCTCATTCCACGTCAGCCCGACCGTCGTCGCGGTGCTGGCCGGAATCAGCGTCGCCGTCGTGCCGGCGGCAAGCGTCGCGGCGTTGCCGTCCGTCGTCAAGACGTCCGCGCGGTTGGCCATGGTATTCCCGGTGGCCGCCACTTTCTCCAGAAACGGCGCCCCCGTGTCACGGACGGTCCGCTGGATCGCCGTGCCAATCGCCTGGACGTCTTCCTTTGCCTTGACGTCCTTGGCGTCGTTCACGTAGTCCCCGATTGACGGCGCGACGACGGCGGTGAGGAGTGACAACACCATCAGAATGATGGTTGCTTCTACGAGTGACATACCACGTTGTTGCGTAAGTTTGTGTCTCATGCTGTCGTGCTGCAGCAAGGCAGATGCCACTAGATATATGTATATATATCAATGCTTTACTTAAATTTTTAGGTTTGGATCTACGGCTGTGGAAGGGAGAGCCGGCGATGAGGCTACAAAAAATAGTGGCCGCTGCAGAAGCGGCTACGCGACATGCGCGCAGCCCGGTAGTCCTGGGAAGTCGAGTAATGGCTCCGGCGACCGAGGAAAGGGCGCCGCTGTTATTGAACGAGGAAAGGGTACCGCTGTTACTGAATACGAACGGCGATGTCGTCGGCGGCACTCACCGCGCTGGTAACGGCTTGCGTGTAGCTGGTCTCGAGCTGGCCGTTGGGTCCCGCCGAGATCACCCACACGGCGCTCTTCGTCGCGCCGCCTTGCGTCTGGGTGCCCTGGCTGGTGTCGATGAGCCCGGTATTCACCATGTAGCGGTTGTTCCAGGCGTCGGCGCCGATGTCCGATGACATGTACGGGCCGTTCCAGCCGAACGTCGACGTGGCGCTCTTCACGGTGTAGGCGGGCGTGTTATTCAGCAACTGGTGCGCGAAGGTATCGGTGGTCCCTGTCGTCCAGGTGTTGGCCGACGAGACGGTCGGCACATTGCCGGGGCTGATCAGCAGATCGACCTTGTTGGCCGCCGTGCCTGGGCCCCCGCTGACCGCCGCCGTCCACTGCGGGAAAAATCCGTTGTCCTTGTAGAACTGGATGACCGCGCCGGCGATCGTCTGCGTATCGTTGCGCGCGCGCGCGACGCGTGCGTCGTTGATGAAGTTCGTGATCGACGGAGTCAGAATCAGGGCCAGCGTCACGATGACGGCGAGGACGACCGTCAGCTCGATCAGCGTGAAACCCTGCTGGCGCCGGGAGAATCGTGCGGAGCTGCGCATCGAAGGCTCCATCCGGTGAAACGTCGTGTTAGTGCTTCGCAGGCCAAGGAACAGGCCATCGAGGCGTTCGTTCTGGATGCGCGTCGTTACCGCGTCGCACCCTGCACGACGTAGGCGACGTCGTCGCCGACGAGCGTCGTTCCGTGATTCGCATCGGCCGCGTCGATCTTCGTGTCGATGACCGTGTTGCGACCCGCCGACAGCACGATCGTGTCGAACGACCAGCCGCCGCTTTTCGCGCCCTCGCCCGACCCGGCCGCCGAGTCGCTGGCGACGCCCAGGAAAATCGTATTGGCGTAATACTTCGTGCCCCACGGATCCGGACCGCACTGGTCCAGATACGCGCCGCGCCAGCCGATGCCCAGCCGAGGTCCGCCGACGCCGAAGCTGGTGACCAGGGCGGCCTGCGGATACGCGACCGTCGCGTTGGTGATGAACTGGATCGTGCAGGTCGAGGTATTGGTCGCCTCATTCCACGTCAGCCCGACCGTCGTCGCGGTGCTGGCCGGAATCAGCGTCGCCGTCGTGCCGGCGGCGAGCGTCGCGGCGTTGCCATCCGTGGTCAACACATCCACGCGGTTGGCCTTGGTGGTCCCGGTGGCAGCCACGATCTCCAGGAACGGCTGCCCCGTATCGCGGACAGTCCGCTCGATCGCGAGGCCAATCTCCTCGAGATCTTCTTTCACCTTCACGTCTTTCGCGTCGTTCACGTAGTCCCCGAGTGAGGGCGCGAACATCGCGGTAAGGAGGGACAGCACCATCAGGATGATGGTCGCCTCCACCAGTGACATCCCGCGTTGTCCGGTAAGTCTGCGTCTCATGCTGTCCTCCAACATGCCGGGATTCGTTCCGCGCATGTCCGTTGCGGCCCCCCACCGCGCCAAGTTTCCGTCAACACCGCCAGTGCGCTGGAAAGCGCCGGGTGACTGCTTTCGCTGCTCCTGTGGGAGCGGGCCCTTACGCGACTTCCCAACAGCAACTGCAGTACCAACGACGAGAAGCAACCTGTATCAACGACTTACACGAATTTCGTACCGTGGCGCTCCGCGAAATCTACAAAAAACGATGATCGTCGAAGGCCTGATTTCTACAAAAATTGGGGTTCGCCTTAGCGCGTCGACCCCGAAATGACGTAGATGATGTCGTCGCCGAGCGCCGAGACACCGTCGGTGTCGTAGCGCGTATTCGTGGTCCGATCGCTGCCGGCGCACAGCACAAACACGTCGTTCACGTTGCCCGCCGCGCCGCCGGGCGCCTTCGCCAGATACTCTGCGTTCACGGCGAAGCGCGTGCCCCAGGGATCGGCGCCAGTTGGTCCCTCCAGATACGCGCCGCGCCACGCGAATTCGGAGTTGAACTGCGAGCCGTCGGTCGGGTCGAAGCCGATCGTCATGTCGGTCGCGATCCGGTAACGGTTCGCCGCGACATTGCTCGGCTTGTTGAGAATGAGATGGTAGTCCAATGTTTGAATGCCCAAGTCGTTGACCGCGGCGCTCCAGTCCGGCGATCCCGACGAACGCGCGAGACCGATGGTGGGGATACTGCCGCTGGCACTGACGAGCAGATCGACACGATTGCCAGCCGCGTGCGACGGCGGATCGGTCGACAACGTGCCGTTACCGTCCTGCATCACCCACGTTTCGCCGACGTCTCTCAGCATGACCTTGAGCGCAGTGCCGATCGTCTCGACGTCCTTCTTCGCACGGGCCTGCTTCGCCTCCTGGATGTAGTCGTTGATCGATGGCGCCAGGACCGACGTGAGAACCGAGATCACCGCCAGGATGATCGTCGCCTCGATGAGCGACAGACCTCGTTCGGACTGACAGTCGACAGTCGTCAGTCGCTTACTTGGCATTGCTGCTCACCACGTAAATGATGTCGTCGTCGCCCGGCACCGCGCCGTCCTGCTCTGGCGTGGTGTCGATTTCCTCGTCCCCGCCCGCCGAGATCACGAACACGTCCATCCTCGGGTAATTCGCCACGGCCGTCGAGATATTCGCGATGGCGATGGTCGGCGACGGATCGAGGAAGCCGACGTTCACGGCGTAGCGGTTGCCCCACGGGTCGGCGTTCACCGGGCTCTTGAGGTACGCGCCCCGCCAGGCGTACGGCGCGTTGAAGCCGCTCGATTCCGTGCGGGCAAAATCGATGTTCCCACCCGTTGAAGCCGTCGTCACGTCGTTGGGGTTCCGATAACGGTTCGCCGTCGTGTCGTTCGGCTGGTTCTCGATCAGGTGATCGGACAGCGTCTGGACGAAGGTCGCGCTCACCGCTTGCAGCCAGAACGCGACGTCGGTGACGCCGGCGGCGCCGGTCGGAACGTCGCCGTCGCTCACCAGCAGATTGACCCGGTAGCTCGTGCCGCCGTTATCGCGCCGGTTCGCCGGCGGGTTCAATGCGGCCGCGCCCACTCCGTCCTGCAGAAACACCTTCTCCCCGTTGTCGTCGATGAAAGTGTTGATGGCGTCGCCGATGACGCGCACGTCTTCGCGGGCGCGCGCGATGCGCGCCTGGTCGATGTAGCCGCTGATCGTCGGCGCCAAAATCGCGCTCAGGATCGACACGGTCGCCAGAATGATCGTCGCCTCGACCAGCGACAGGCCGCGCGCCGACCGAGCTAGCAGCCCACCACGGACTGTTAGGCGAGAGGGGCGCAGCGAGGAGGATGTCGATGGATGGGTCTTCATGATCGGTCTTACGGTACGGTCGCGTTGAGGTCGCGCCGAACCACGTTGATGATGTCGTCGTCCCCAGGGGTGATGCCGTTTTTCGTGAAGACCGTGTCGATCTGTTCATCAGGTCCGGCTGAGAGCACGAAGACGTCGTTGGACGTCAACGTCGCCGGGTTCGTCGCCTTCAGGAACTGCGTGTTCACCGCGTAACGATTGCCCCAGGGGTCTGGCTCGACCGGCGCGGAAAGGTACGCACCTTTCCAGGCTGCGACGGTTGAGTACGCGCCGCCAGCCGGGGTGTTCGTGACGAGGTGTCGCTCGAGGAAATCGACGCAGGATCCAATCACCTCCGTCGTACTGCACGGAGCCCCGCCTGCCGGCGCCGCAACCGTGACGACCACGCCCTTCCACGCCGTGCAGTCGGCCGCCGGGACAGCGCCGGGGCACGGCTCGGTCGGGATGTCGCCGTCGCTGACGAGGACGCTAGTCGTCCCGCCGGCCGCGGCGCCGTTGTTGGTGAAGACAACGGCCACCATGTCTGTCAGAAAGTTCGTGATAGCCGTCTTGATGGCCGCTTCGTCGCTCACGGCCCGCGCGAGCTTGGCGCGATCGATCGTCCGCGAGGCGACCGGCGCGGCGGCGGCGGTCAGAATCGCGATGCAGAGCAGGACGATCGTAATCTCGACGAGCGTGACGCCGGCTTCCGACGAGCGGCGGACCACGTTATTGCTCCACCCGGACGGCCAGATCGTCGCCACCCACCGCGACCGGCCACACGGCCGTGAAGATCGTGCTGATCGTCTCGTCCGGTCCGGCGGACAGCACCCAGACACTGTTAGGGAAGTTGTTCATGTATTCCACATTGAGCATGTAGCGATTGCCCCACGGATCCGGATCGATCGGCGCGTTCATGTAGGCGCCTTTCCAGTTGCCGATGGGATAATTATTCGCAGGGTTCCCTCCCGGGTTGTTGGTGACGATGTGTCGTTCGAGGAAATCGATCGTGGTGCCATTGACGAGACGGTTCCAGGACGACACGCCGCCGCCACACCCGGTTGCCGCGACACACCTCGTCGGCATGTCGCCGTCGGTCACGATCAAGCTCACGTTCGGCCCGTTGCAGCCACCGCTGCTTCTGAAACGACGGCATCCGGTCTCGCCGACTGTGCCGATCGATGCGTTTACAGCGGTCACGATTTGATTCATGTAGGTTGTCGCGGCCGTTGTCTGGGCCTTGAAGACGACGGCGCGAATCGACGGCGCGAGCGCCGCCATGAAGGTGGCGCTGGCGAGCAGCATCAAGCTGACCTCGATGAGCGTCAGTCCACGCTGATCGCGCAGGAGCCCTGACATCACTGAATCCGCACGACGATGTCGTCGCCGTACGCCTTCGCGTCGGTGATCGGCTGGTTGAACGGCGTCTCGATGATGCCGTTTGCGCCGGCCGACACGACATAGACCGCGCTGCGGAGATTCCCGGCTGCGTCGGACGCGGTCGCGCCTCCGTCGAGCCAGGAGGAGTTGATCATGTAGCGGTTGCCCCAGGGATCGCCGGGCAATTTGGCGCTGAGGTACGGACCGTTCCACCCGTCGTTCTCGCCCGGTCTTCGCATCCGAAAGCCATGGGTGTTGGTCACGAGATAGTCGTTGAGCAGATCGCGTCCGGCCTGCAGCCACTTGGAGCGCGGAGTCCGCGACGACGACGCATCGGCCGCTTTCTGCCCCATGGCGCTCAGTGAAACCATGGAAACCATCGGGGCTTTGAGCGCGCTGCCCGTATTTTCGCTATCGGTGGTGGACGGGTCCGTACCCTCGCTGATGAGCACCTCCGGCAGACGCGCGGCGCGACCGCTTCTGCCTTGCGACGCGAGGAAGCTCGTCGGGGAGATCGCGGAGTTGACCTCATACGATCCGGACGTCGTGGCACTCGAGCTCAGGGCATCGGCGCCAAGATCCTTTGTGAGATTGATGAGTGCGGTGGCGAGCATGATGGCGTCGCTCTTCGCCTTGACCTCCCTGGCCGTTGTGATCGATTCAGACACGATCGGCGACAGAACGCCGGCGAGGATGAACATGACCGAAAGCATGACCATCGTTTCGATGATGGTCATGCCGCGATCGTTCGAAACCCTTGTGAGCACCGCTGACTCCTTGTGCTGGTTCGCGAGATGTGGATGTCGAGCCGGCCTCGCCCCGTCCACAGCCCGGGCGTCCGCGACGCCTGAACGGTCGTCTAACAGAGCAATCGCCATGCCCTGACACGAGCAAGCGCTGTATGTCGCTTGCGGACAACTGGTTGGGTTGATTCCGCTCGGTCAGATCCGCGGACAAACCGACACGAATTGAAGCCTCATCTCGCGGGCCCAGACTGGGCAGCCTGCAAATAATGTTGAATAACACGGCACAAAGATCACAAAGGTTTTCTTGGTGTTCTTCGTGGCCTTTGTGGTTCTGAAATGGGTTGTGAGGCGTTGATTTGAACCACGCGGCCGCGCGGCGTAAGATGGCCCCGCTCGCATGCGCCCCCACGCTGTCTCCCTCGTTTGCTTGCTGCTCCTGACGTCGCTCTCGGGCGACATCGCCGCGCGGCCGGCGGCGCAGTTGGGGGTCCGCGCCCGTAAGTTCAACGCGCTGGTGTTCACCGATCGCAGCCTGCCGGATTGGTTCGTCCCGGTTTCGGATCTCCGCGTCGACGAGACGCTGCTGAACGAATCCGGCAATCGCTTTTTCACCATCCGCTCGAGCGACGGCACGTTTCAGCTGCCGTTCGAGTTGATCGCGGAAGTCGAGTTCACGAAGTTTCTCGGTGTCCAGCGCGGCGACACGGTCCGCTACGAGGTCCGCGTTGTGTTGCCCGCCCAGGGCGTGCGGCACGGCACGATCGACCTGCGCGTCCTGCGCGGGTTCGTGCAATCGGCGTCGTGGCATGATCTACTGATCACGAACCCCGACAAAGGCGCCAGCTTGTACAAGATTCTTTTCGTAGCGCCCTGATCCCTGATCACCCCCGAATTTTGAAGCGTCCTCTTCGCTGAAGCCACAACTCCGGTAGCGCGCGCCGCGCTGCGTCTGTTGCCGCAACGCTCGAACATCCACAGGACCTTTCGTCCCGCCTCGCGCACTACACGCGACTGCGTGCAGTTCGTTTCCTGTCTCTGACCGAGCGGCGATTCGGCGCTGGCCGGTGGAAGACCTCATATGTTGGCAACGCTCTTGCTAAGTCGGGGGTGCATCGTTTTCTGAAAATTTGAGCCGCGTCCCGTCACGGGACCGCGGGACGAGGGCACGCCAGAGGTGATCGTCATGATGGTCGTGATCTGTCGAGGGAAGAACGAGAAGCGAGGCGCCGTTGACGGCCGCGACGATCGAGCGGCGCCGGGCCGTGCGCGTCCGCGTGTCGCCGCATCGAGTTCGCATGGGCCGTCACGACGGGCATCTCGTCGAGGTGAGCGAGACCGGCGCGCTCGTACACGCGGCGCGCCCGCAGGCGCCCAATCATCAGGTCGCGGTGGAATTCGAGCTGGAGTCGGAGACGGTGATGCTGACCGCGCGCGTCGTGCGCTGTTGGGATTGTCATTCCGGGACGGAGAACTTCCCGATCGGCCCGCGCCTCTCCGCCTGGCCGCTGCGGAACATCGTCGAGCTACGCGCGGGGCGCGGCGGCGCTGATCGTGCGACTTAGCAGCCCGTTAGGGAACGAGCCGCGCGCTCAGCGTCTCGACACGCTTGCGCACATCGCCGGTGAGGTTGGCGTATTCGACGCCGGCGTGGGTCAGAAACGCGCGGTAGTGGTCGATCGCGCTCGCCATCTCCTGATCCTGCTCGTACAGTAACGCGAGGTTGTAGTGCGCGGCGGCGCTCGTCGAGCGCACGGCAATGGCCCGCAGCAGCGTCTCCTGCGCTTTGCCCGGACTCCCCGCCGCCTTGAACGCCAGCGCCAGATTCACGAGCGCATCGACGTCTTTCGGATCCCCCGCCAGAATCGCCTGAAACTCGGTCGCCGCGGCGTCGGCGTTGCCCGACCGCAAAAGCGCGACACCGAGGTTGTTGTGCGCCTTCGCGTACTTCGGATCGATGAGGATCGCCCGCTGAAACTGCGGAATCGCCTGATCGAGCTGCCCTTTCTGCTGATACAGCAGGCCAAGATTGTTGTGCGCTTCGGCGTTCAGCTCGTTGCGCTGCAGCAGCGCGCGGTAGTGCGTGAGCGCAGTGTCGAAATCGCCGGCGCGCTGGTAATAGACCGCGAGCCTGAAGTGGTCCTCGTCTGACACCGCAGACGCTCCGGCCGGCGCCCCCGGGGACGATGACGCGGCAAGCGGCGCGGGCGTCTGAGGCGCACGCGCAGCAGGGACTTCCGCCTGACGACTGGCGCCTGCCGACTGCCGACTGGCGACTGCCAACTGCCGCCTGGCGCCTGCCGCCTGGCGCCTGCCGCCTGGCGCCTGCCGCCTGCCGACTGTCGACTGCCGGGCGACGTCCTCGATCGGAGCGCTACGAGCAGGGATGAACTGGGCGATTGGCGGCTCGGATGCCGCCGCGATACCAGGCGGCGTTGGTGTCGCGTCCGCTTCTACCGGGACTGGCTCCGGAGAGCGGGTCGCCACCTGAGGAGCAGCTGTGCTCGGCACGCGTCCGATACTTCGACCTAGCGGCGCCCGGGAGTAGAGCCCGTACACGTTCACCATCACCCATCCGCCAACCCCAAGCAGCATCGTCGCCGCGGCCGCGAAGATATACAGAGTGCGACGCGACCAGCCGCACCGGCGCTTCTCGGGCGAATATCCAAGCGCCGCGAGCACGGTATCCGCGTGCGCGTTGGGCGGCACCGCTTGCTGACGGCTCGACAGAAGCCGCGTGCCGCCGGTCCGCCGCAGCGCGTCGATCAGTCGGCTCATTTCACCCCTTCGCGGCTCGCGGAGCGCTCGGCGCGCTCGACGCGAGCTGAAAGGTGACGGCGCGAGCGAGCTCGAGGCCCGGTGCTTGCCTGAGCTGCGCTTCGGCGTTGCGCGCCTCGTCGAGGCCGGCAAACGCGCCCACCAGGACGCGGCGCCAGCGGCCCCGTGCCGCCAAATCGACGTCGGCGTAATACACCGTGAAACCGGCTTTTTCGAGCCGCGAGGTCAGCGACGTCACTTGCGCGGCGCTCGCTCCGGCAGTCACCGAATACGACGCGACGACGACGGTATAGCCGGAGCCGGACGGCAAGCGATGCGGATCGTTCGCGGCGAGCGGCGCCAACGTCTGCGGGCTCGCCGACCGGTCATGCGCGACGTTGTCCAACACTGGATCGCCTTGTGGAACGACAGCGGCCGTGGCCGTCTGCTCCGGCGCGGGCGTCAGGACGCTCACGGCGCCGGCGCTCGGCTGCGTGCCCGTCACGTGAGACGAAATCATCGGTCCGAACTGCGCGGCGACGCCCAACGTCAGCGCCGCCATAGCCGTGCCGATCCCGGCCATCAGTGAGCGGCGATGCGCGCGCGCCCAGCCGGGACGCGCCGACGTCTGCAGTTCGAGACCGTCGATCGCGTTCTCGACCATTTCCGGCGACACGCGGTTGGTCCTGACCGAGTAGGCGCCGAGCAGCGCCCGGTCGCAAATCAGGTTGATCAGGCGCGGCAGTCCGCCAGAGGCGCGGTGGACCATCGCGACCGCCTTGCGGCTGAAGCCGACCCTCGATCCGCCCGCGATCGTCAGCCGATGCGCGATGTACGCCGTCGTCTCTTCGTGGCTGAGCGGTTTCAAATGGTACCGAATCGAAATGCGCTGATCGAGCTGGCGCAGCTCGGGCGATCGCAGCAGCGTCTCGAGGTTCGACTGGCCGACGAGCACGATCTGCAGCAGCTTCTCCTTGTCGGTCTCGAGATTCGAGAGAATTCGAATCTGCTCGAGCACCTGCAGCGGCAGATTCTGCGCTTCATCGATAATCACGACTGCGCTCGACTGCAGCGGCAGGAGTCCGAGCAAGAAATCGTAGAGCGCGTCGATCAGCTCCTGCTTGCTGATGCGGGCAAACCGCCCCTGTTTCATCTCCTCGCGCGAGATGACGCCGAAATCCTGGAGGATCAGCTTGAGGAGATCGTCCTCCGAGAGAAACGGGTTCAGGACGAGCGCGGTAAACGTCTTGCGATCGACCTGCTCCAGCAGCGCGCGGCACAGCGTGGTCTTGCCCGTGCCGATGTCGCCGGTGATGACCGCGAACCCCTCGCGACGGCGGATGGCGTACTGCAGCAGATCGAACGCGCCCGCGTGCGATTCGCTCTTGTACAGATACTTCGGATCGGGCGTCAGGCTGAACGGCTTCTCGACGAAGCCGTAGTATTCCTCATACATCGCGGCGCCTCACTTCTTCACGGGCGGACGATCCGCCTGTTTCTGTTCCAGGTACAGCCGTTCCTGATCGGTCGCCGCGAAGTCGGCGATGAGGCCAGGGTTGAGAATCGTCGGCGTCAGCAGGATGACGAGATCGGTCTTGCGCTTCGATTTTTCCTGCCGCCGGAACAGCCCACCGACCAGCGGCAGATCGCCGGCGATGGGCACCTTGGACGTGTCGATGCTCAATCGATCCTGCATCAGCCCCGCGATGACGATCGTTTCGCCCTCGCGGACGCGGACGATCGTGTCGGTCTCGCGCACGCTCACAATCGGCACCGTGTCGCCGAGGCGCGAGGTCGCCTGACCGGTTCGCTCGGTGATGCTCGGACTGATGCTCATGTTGATGATGCCGTCCGCGCTGACTTGCGGTGTCACGCTGAGGACTACGCCCTCGGTGATCGCCTGCGGCGTCACGGTCGTCTGCAGCACGCGGCCGCTCGTCGCGTCCACTTGACTGGTGGTGACGAAGAAGACGTCCTGCGTGCCGACGCGCATGATCGCCGGCTCGTTGTTCATCGCGATCACGCGCGGGCTCGAGAGAACGTTCACCTTGCCCTGGCTCGCAAACGCGCTGAGCAATCCCTGGAAATTGAAGATGTTGAGGCCGACGGTGAACGCGCCGCTCGTCGACGGCGCGAGGTTCTGCGTCACCTTGATGTCACCGGCCGCCTTGGAGAACACCGTGCTCCAGTTGATGCCGAACTGCGAATCATCTTGCAGGACGACCTCGATCACCTTCGCTTGAATCTGAACCTGGCGATGCGAACGGACCAGGTACGTTTCAAGGTATTGGGCGATTTGATCGAGCCGGTCCGGATAATCGGTGACTTGCAGGATTCCGGCTTTCCGATCGAGATTGAACTTGCCATCCGCCGACAGCAGTGTTCCTTTGATGCCGTTGGACAGCTCGTCGAACAGATCGCCAGTATCGGTGCCGCCGACCGTCGCGCCGCTTCCCCCGCCGCTGCCTGTCGACCCGCCACCGCCGCCCCCAGCCGCAGTACCCGCCACGCCGGCCCCGCCGGCCGCGGCACCGCCCACGCCACCCGCCGTTGTGGTCCCACCGCCACCGGCGCTCGAGCTGGCGCTGAGGCCTCGACTGCCGCTGCGCCGGGTCGTGACGTGATCGATGAAGAAGATTCTCGTTTCGATCCGGCGCTTGAAGACACGAATGAGGTTGCCCTCGATCGAGTAGTCCAGTCCCAGCGGATGCAGAATCGCGTCGAGCGCCTGGCGCAGCGTCACGTTGTTCAATTCGCCGACGAACGTGCCGTCGATCCCGGGCTCCACCACGACGCTCAAATTCGTGCCGCGCACGAGCACGAGCAACAGATCTTTGATTGGCTGCGGCTCGGAGAAGCTGAGTGAGAACGGCTGGCCGCGATCGAGCGCGCTGGTGGTGCGCTGCTGCTCGTCGATCCGCGTCACCGGCAACGGCTCACCGGGCTGTTGCGCGCGCTGCTGGCGTCTTCCCTCCTCAATCTGGCTGACCGCCAACGGTTCCAGCTGCGGCGCGGGCGATTGCTGGGCTGCTAGCGGCAGGACCAGCCCACACGAAAGAAATACGAAGAGCATTGCCGTACGTATCATTCGTGTGTAATTTCGGTCAGTCCGACGGGAGACTTTAAGAAGACTCTAAGAGGCGGGCCGGTTGTGGACCAGGCGATCCACGTAGACGAGCAGCGCTTCGGTATCGATCGGCTTATAGAACACGTAAGCGCCCTCTGCCCGGATTTGCTCCTCGTCGGCCTCTTCCAATTTCAGGCCGGTCAGAATAATCACCGGGAGCCGCACGGTCGTGGCGTGCCGCCGGACCTCGTGAAGCAGTTGCAGGCCGGTCTTCCGCTCGCCCAGTTGGAGATCCAGGAGGACGACGTCGATCGGTTTCGACTTGAGAATCTCGAGCGCCTCGGGCAGCGTCCCGGCCAAACTCACCGAATAATTTCTCGCCGACAGCAGCCGGTCCAGCAGCCGCCGGATGCCTTCTTCATCGTCGACGACGAGGACGTGTCCCTGGGGGTTGTTCATGAGCACCTTATCGACAAGAGGGGCCCCATTAGCGCCTCGATCGGATCAACAGGATGATGCCGGCCAGGAGCGGGATGACCGGCAACAGGCCGATGTTGATCGCGTACATCCAGATCCGCCCGCGCTCGGTCAGGTTGATGCGCCGGTTCTCCCGGTTCTGCACGTTGACGATCGTGGCTTCCGCCTCGCCGACCAGCCATGAGATCGTCCTGAGAAACAACGTCGCGTTCCCCTGACGATCGAGGAACCCGTTCGAGACGAAGTCCGAGTCGCCGAACACGACCAGCCGCGCTTCATCGCCGGTTTTTTGCGTCCGTTTGAACGCGGTCGCGACAGCCAGCGTGAAAGGCCCGCGCCGGTCGCGGTCGGGATCGAACTTCGCCGTGTGCGCCTCGAGGTCCATCTCCTCAAAGCTGCGGTCGCTCGTTTTCGCGATGGCGACCGGCTTGCCTCCGTGTTCAGGCCGCTCCACGACATCGAGCGGTCGCGCCCAGTCGTAGATCGTCGCGATCTCGAAGCCGCTGGAGATCGGGTGATCCGCATACGTCAGCGCGAGCGGCGTCTGAGGTCCGCCGCCGACGGTCTGCCCGGCGCCGCTCGTGTCGACGATGAGTCCCGTTCCGGGGATGATACCCCGGGGCCTCAGCCAGTCGGCGAGCGAAATGCCCGGGGCGGGATCGATCAGCACCGCCGCTCGGCCGCGGAGATCGGCGTACGCACTCAACCGCATGAGCTCGCCGGGCTCCAGCTCTCGCTGCGGGCCCGCAAGGACGATCGCCGAGCATGAGTCGGGAACGTCTGCTTCCAGCAGGCTGATCCGGTCCACAGTGAAGTTCGACGCCTCCAGCCACTGCACCAGCTTCGAGAAACCTTTGGCGCCTTCATCTGACAGCCCGTGCTCGCCGTGGCCGGTGACGAAGCAGATCTTGCGCTCGACCTCGCTCGTCACCTGCAGCAGCGCGGTTGCCAGCGCCTGCTCGCTCGGATTGTCGACCTTCCGGAACTTGTCGCCGGCGGTGACGACGACGGTCCCGTTCTTGATGACGCCGTACTGCCGCGTCTCGCGCGGCTGGCGCTCGGCGTCGACGAACTCGACGTGGATACGCGGGCTGCCGGCCTGAAACGACGCCAGGAGCTGCTCCACGCGCGGGTCGCTGCTCCGGCCGAACTGCCGCAGCCGTACCTCTTTCGACAGCTTTTTAAGAACGGATTGCGTCTCGCTCGTGACCGTGTTGCGGCCCGATGCCGTGAGGTCCGTGCGCCACGGGTAATACCACACCAGGATGTTCGCCAGAACCAGGATCGCAGCGAGCGTCACGGTCGAGATCCCGGTCGCGACCGCAAACACGCCGCGCGGATCGTGCCACCAGTCCTTCACCTCGCGCCGATTCACCACGACGCTCAGCGCGAGAATCGCGGCGCCCCCGATGGCGAGGCCGATATTAAGGCCATCCCACTGACCGACGACGGCCGTCCGCGCACACGCCGCGATGGCGAGGGCGACACCCGGGAGAAAGATGTAACGCCTCATACACCGTCACCCGCCAGAACCACGAAGACACGAAAACACGAAAAAGAAAACGTATTCTTCGTGACTTCGTGTTTTCGTGGTTGCATTTGCATTCACGCTCGCTTGAACCGAATGGCTTCAATCGACCGTTGCGTGAGAAACAGCGCGAAGACGAGATATGTGGCGAAGTAGCTGATGTCACCGAGCGCCACGACGCCGCGCGAAAAATTCACGTAGTGGTAGAAGAACGAGAGCCACTGGATGAAATCGGCCCAGATCGACCGCGCGAGCGACGCCGAGGTGTCCACGAAGCTCAGGGCGACGAGGATGCCGTAGGTGCCGAACGCCGAGACGAGCACGTTCTCGCACAGCGACGAGACGAACAGCCCGATCCCGATTTGCGCGGCGCCGACCAGCAACAAACCGAGATACCCCGCCGCGACGATGCCCGGCTCCCACGCGCCGCCCTGATGGAGAACGTAATAGAACGGCAGCGTCGGCAACAGCATGATGACAAACATCGAGAACGCGCCGAGGAATTTTCCCGCGACCAGCTCCGCGGACCGGATCGGTGAAGTCAGCAGCAACTCCAGCGTCCCCTTGCGCCGCTCGTCGGTGATGAGCCCCATGGTGAGCAGCGGGAGCACGAGCAGCAGGATGAACGCCTCGTTCTTGAAAAATTCGCCCAGGATGACGGACGGCACGTCGAGCTGCAGGTCCGACCGCGCGATCTGCTCGATCTGGCGGTCCGCCAGCATCGCCTGCCTGACGTAATAGACGACCATGTTCGAGAAGAAGGCGCCGGACAGGAACACGAACATCGTCATCGCCATGTACGCGATCGGCGAGACGAAATAAGAGCGCAACTCCCGCTTGGCGATGGCAAAGGCGTGGCGCACCTTACGGCTCGTCTTTCGTGAGCTCGAGGAAGATCTCCTCGAGCGACAGCGACTCATTCTTCAAGCCGAGCAACCGCCACCCGCGCGCCGCCACGAGCGCCGCCACGTCGCCGCGCACATCCGTACCCGGCGCACTCTCGATGCGCACGTGCAGGTTCGGACCCGACGACGGGTCGACGACTACATGCGAGACGCCCGGAATCGCCTCGAACGCCTCACGCGCAAGGGCCACCTGTTGACTGTCGACTGACGACTGACGACTGACGACTGACGACTGACGACTGTCGACTGACGACTGACGACTGACGACTGACGACTGGTGACTGTCGGCTGCCGACTGCGGCATCTGCACTTCGACGATGACCATTTCCCGGCCGCGCAGGCGCTCCGCGAGACGCGCCGGCGTGTCGACCGCCATCACCTGTCCGCGATTGAGAATGAACACGCGGTCGGCAATCTGGCTCACCTCCGGCAGAATGTGCGTCGAGAGAACCACCGTATGGTCGCCGCGCAGCTCGGCGATGAGGTCGCGCACTTCGGCGCGCTGCTTGGGATCGAGACTCGACGTTGGCTCGTCGAGAATGAGGACCGGCGGCTCGTGGACGATCGCCTGGGCGAGTCCGACGCGCTGTTTGAATCCTTTCGACAGCTTCGCGATCCGCTTGTCGCGCACCTCACCGAGGTTCACGCGATCGATCGCGCGATCGACCTGTGCGGCGCGGCGCCGCGCCGGCACGTCTTTGATCTCGGCCACGAACTCGAGATAACGGCGAACGGTCAGCTCGGGATAGAGCGGTGGGTTTTCCTGCAGGTAGCCGATGCGCCGCTTCACATCGAGCGGATGATCGATCAGATCGAAGCCGTCAATCGACACCTTGCCGGAGGTCGCCGGCAAATACCCCGTGATCATCCGCATCGTCGTGGTCTTGCCGGCCCCGTTGGGTCCGAGGAAACCGAGGACCTCGCCCACCCGGACCTCGAACGTGAGATCGTCAACGGCCGTCTGCCGACCAAAGCGCTTGGTCAGGTGCTGGACCGCAATCACATCTGTCCATTATCGGCGCATGGCTGGCGCCGCTGTAGATTAATCACGCCGGAGGCGGAACGAGATCGGCGCCGGGCCGCGTCTTCTTACCGAAGATGATGCTGCCAACGGCGCCGCCGACGGTGGAAAAGATCGCGCCAAGGACGAGCATGACCACGAAGCCGACCACGGCGCCGAGCGTGGCGCTGAAGGAGCTGTTCGCGTACTGGCGGAATTCCGGCGGCATGTTGCCCATCGTGTCGGCGAGGCGCTGGAACAGCAGGCGTTCCAAGGGGGCCATAAGAAAGTTGATGGGAATCGAGACAATCAGATAGACGAACGCGCCGACGATTCCCGCGAGCAGGCCGACCAGCGCGCCGTCCGCGGGGGTAATCGGTGTCGATTGATTCTGCTGAAGCACGTAGGCCGCCACGACGCCGCCGCTCACGATCCACAGGCAGCAGCACAGATTGCCTGCCGCGATGAGGGGCAGGGCCGACAGCATGCCACCCACCAGACCGCCGAGAAGCGCCGGTTGGGCCAACGAAGCCTTCATTTGGTTATCTGGTTATTTGGTTATCTGGTTATTGGATTCTGTCGCTCGTGCATTCAATAACGACATAACCAGATAACCAGATAACCAGATAACCAGATAACCAAATAACCAGATAACCAAATTGAGCGTCAGTCGTAATACTCGCGCCCGAGATGCGTGATGAGATCTTCGCCCTTGAGGAACCGGAGCGTGTTCTTCAGCTTCATCAATTGAATGAAGAGATCGTGCTCGGGATACAAGCCGGGCGCGTGGACGGGACTCTTGAAATAAAACGACAGCCACTCCTGGACGCCTGACATCCCGGCGCGTTTGGCGAGATCCAGGAAGAGCGCGACGTCGAGCACGATCGGCGCGGCGAGGATGCTGTCGCGGCACAGGAAGTTGATCTTGAGCTGCATCGGGTACCCGAGCCACCCAAAGAGGTCGATGTTGTCCCACCCCTCCTTGTTGTCCCCGCGCGGCGGATAGTAGTTGATCCGCACCATGTGACAGAGGTTCTCGTACAGCTCCGGATACAACGTCGGCTGCAGGATGTAGTCGAGGACCGACTTCTTGCTCTCCTCTTTCGTCTTGAACGACTCGGGATCCTCGAGCACCTCGCCGTCGCGGTTGCCGAGGATGTTCGTGGAATACCACCCCGAGATTCCCAGCAGCCGTGCCTTCAACCCGGGCGCGATAATCGTCTTGATGAGCGTCTGGCCCGTCTTGAGATCTTTCCCCGCGAGCGGCGCGCTCGTTTTCGCGGCCAGCGCGACCAGCGCGGGAATGTCGGCGCTAAGATTGGGCGCCGCGTTCGCGTACGGAATGCCCTCGCGGATCGCCGCGTACGCGTAGACCATGCTCGAGGGAATGGACGGTTCGTTGTCCTCCAGCGCGCGCTCGAGGCCCTCGATGGTTGCGTGCGCCGGCGACTCCGTCATGAAGACTTCGGTGCTGCCGCACCACACCATCACGAGCCGATCCAGCTTGTGGTCCGACTTGAAGGTGCGGATGTCCGAGATGACCTGCTCGGCCAGATCCTTCTTGTTCCTGCCTTTCTTCACATTCGGTCCGTCGAGCCGCTTGACGTACCGCTGATCGAAGACCGCAGGCCACGGCCGGATTTTTTCCAGGTCCGGCCGCACTTTCTGGAGCAGCGACGGCTCGATCACGCCGGCCGTCCGCGCCGCGGCGTAGCAGTCGTCTTCGAAGATGTCCCAGCCGCCGAACACGAGATCGTCGAGACCGGCCAGCGGCACGACGTCGGTGATTTTCGGCGTGCGTCCTTCGGTCCGCTTGCCCAGACGGATGGTGCCCATCTGCGTCAACGACCCGATCGGTTCGGCGAGTCCTTTACGGATGGCGAGCACGCCGGCAATCGTGGTGGTGCTGACGGCGCCGAGACCGACGAGCAGCACGCCCAACTTTCCGCGCGCGGGAGCGATTTCAATAGGTGATAACACGGAGGAGAACTATATCAGTCGTCAGTCGCCAGTCGCCAGTCGTCAGTCGCCAGTCGCCAGTCGTCAGTCGCCAGTCGCCAGTCGCCAGTCGTCAGTCGCCAGTCGCCAGTCGCCAGTCGTCAGTCGCCAGTCGCCAGTCGCCAGTCGTCAGTCGCCAGTCGCCAGTCGCCAGTCGCCAGTCGCCAGTCGCCAGTCGCCAGTCGCCAGTCGTCAGTCGTCAGTCGCCAGTCGTCAGTCGCCAGTCGCTGTAAACTGTTGCCGATGCTGACTAATCCGTTCGCCCGCGCGGGCGATCCGCACATGCTCGTCGTCGGCATGACGGGCGTGAAGCTGGGCGAGCGCGTGGCGCAGATCGGATGCCCGCACGGCGGACGGCTGGCGGCCATCGCGCGGAAAGTGGGGCTGTCCGGCACCGCGGTCGCTTTCGTGCCCGATGACGCGTCGGCCGCGCGCGCGCGAAAGGGCGCTGCGGGCGCCGGCGTGCTCGTAGAGATTCAGACCGCGCCACCCACGCGCGTGCCCGCGGACGACGGCGCGTTCGATCTCGTCGTGATTGACGAGACCGCCGGCCTCCTCGCAAGCGTGCCCGCCGATGATCGCGCCGGAGCGGTCCTCGAAGCGCTGCGCATTCTGCGGCCCGGAGGCCGCGTCGTGGTCATCGGCAGCGTACGCCGCGGCGGGCTCGGTGGCCTGCTGACGCGTGCACCAAGCGCGCCGCCGTTCGATCCGGAACCGGCATTTCAAGCTGGCGGCTTCCGAGCGGTCCGCAGGCTCGCCGAACGCGACGGGCTCATGTTTGTGGAGGGGATCAAACCCAGACAGGGGTAATGCACGATGCGAAAT
>JAHFUI010000001.1:9489-18498 GCA_023265175.1 Acidobacteriota bacterium | reverse complement strand
TGCATTGTGCGTTCTGCCTTGTACGTTCTGCCTTGTGCATCCGCCCCTGCCTGAGGACACCCTGTCCCGGCCGGAGCACAGCCCGGGTGATCGCCCCACCCCTCAGTTCGAACAGTTTCGCGTCAAACAGGCCGAAAAACTAACCAGCGCGCTCGCCGAACCGGTTCGCGGTACGGCAAGCCTCTTGCGAAAAGGGGCCGTACCCCAAAAAGGGGTACGGCCCCTTTTCACTATGCCCGTCAACCCACGCCAGGATCTTTTCTTGACGCGCGAGATCGCGTTGGCGGCCGGTGTGCCCGAAGAGCACGTCCGGCGCCTTGCCGGGCGTCGTGCGCACGTGCCGTTTCAGGAGGCGCTGCGTATCGGCCATGCGCTGCGCCTCGAGCCCCTGGTCGTTTCGCACGGCATCGATCCGATCTTTTCGAACTTCTCGCCGGCCGGATCGCGCGCTCAAACGACCCGCGTTCCACTGGTCCTGTCGAGCACGTTGCACGCGGGCCTCGTGGCGATGGCCGTCTTCATCACCACCTTCACGACCGCCCCGGCCGCGACGACGCTCAGCGCCGAGCGTGCGGAGCTGACGCGGCTGATCTTCCTGGTGACGCCGGGCCCAGGAGGCGGAGGCGGCGGGGGCGGTTTGCTGCAGAAGACGCCGCCGCCCAAGGCGCTTCGCGAAGGACATCGCGCCCTCAGCAGTCCGATACCTGGTCGCGTGCCGTCGAAGCCAATCGAGCCGGTCCCCGCGCCGCCGGAGCCGAAACCGGCGCCGCTCAACGCGGAGTCGTTGCCGGTTGTCGTCGCGCCGCTCATTTCCGCTCCGGCGGATTCGAAAAACCGCATCGGCATGCTCGATCAGACCACCGCGGAGGCTGACAGCCGCGGCTCGGGACGAGGCGGCGGTGTCGGGGTGGGGATGGGAACGGGCGTCGGCTCCGGCGATGGCTCGGGAATCGGTCCGGGATCGGGCGGGGGGATTGGCGGCGGTCCGTATCGGCCCGGCAGCGGCATTGAGCCGCCACGGCTGCTCCGCGAAGTGAAGGCCGATTACACAGAGGACGCCCGTCAGCGCCGCATCACGGGCGACGTGATTCTCGAGATCGTCGTCCGACGCGACGGATCGGTCGGCGACGTCAAGATCGTGCAGGGCCTTGGCGGAGGGCTCAACGACCGCGCGGTGCAGGCGGTGCACCAGTGGCGCTTCGCCGCCGCGCGCCGCCAGGGCGCGCCCATCGACGTCATCGTCGAAGTCGCTGTCGAGTTCAAGATCCGGTAGGAGCCAGTTTAGGAGTTGGACATGCTCATTATCATCATGGCCATTTCGCTGATAGCGGCGGCCATCATGGCCGCCGTGGCGTGGCGGCTCGCGCGTGAGGAGCGTCGTCGATCGGACGCGCGTGTCGCCGCGCTGGCCGCCGATCTCGCTGATCTCGAGAGCCACCCGGCGGCGGTCGTGGCGTACGGCGACCTGTTTCATCTCGACGATTCCGGGCGTTCGCGGTCCCGTCTGGTCGTGGTCCTGCCGGTCGGTGCGTTCGCGCTCGCGACAGCTCTGGCCCTGATCGTCGTGATGAGTCGAAGCAGCCAGGCGGTGTCCGAGCCACGTGTTTCACAATCATCGAGGCCGGCGGATGCAGGACTGAAGGTTCCCGCCACCCCTGAATCGGCGCCGCTCGAGCTCATCGCCCTGACGCACGAGCGCGAAGGCGACGGGATCGTCGTGCGAGGCGTCGTACGGAATCCGGCAGCCGCGGCCGGGCGCAAGGGCGTGGCCGCGGTCGTTTTTGTGTTCAATCGCGACGGCGGGTTTCTGAGCAGCGCGCGCGCTGTCGTGGACGTGCCGGCGCTCGTGCCGGGTTCTGAGTCGGGTTTCGCGGTGACGGTTCCGCACGCCGCCGACGTCGGCCGGTACCGGGTCAGCTTCAGGAGCGGCGAGAGCGTCGTGCCGCACGTCGATCGTCGTCCAACACAGTTGACGCGGTGATTCCCATGCATCACACCAAACACCTATTCCTCATCGTCACCGCCGTGCTCGCCGGCTTCATCGTGTCGCTGCAAGGCCAGGAACAGGCGTCGCCATGGACGACGCAAGAGGGCGAACGCTTCCGTTTTCGAAGCGGCGTGGAGCTGATCAACGTCACGGCGACCGTATCGGATCAGAATGGACGGTTCGTGCCGGGGCTGCGCAAGGAGGACTTCCTGGTCTACGAGGACGATCAGCTTGTCGACGTGACGCATTTCAGCGCCGAGCGCGTGCCGGTGAGCCTCGGCATCGCGCTCGACACGAGCGGCAGCATGGCCGGCGAAAAGATTCGGGAGGCACAAACCGCAATCGACCGCTTCGTGTACGACTTGCTCGATGCACGGGATGAGCTCTTCATCTATCGATTCAGCAACTACCCCGTCCTCTTGCAGGGATGGACGACCGACCGCCAGTTGATCTCGCGCGCGCTTGGACGCATCACCCCGAACGGCGGCACCGCGATGTACGACACGGTCGCGGAGGCCATCCCGCTGGCGGCGCGCGGAAAGAACCAGAAGAAGGCGCTCGTCGTGATTTCGGACGGAAACGACACAGCGAGCCGGACCGACGTGCGCGCGGTGAAGCAGCAGATCCGCGAGAGCGAAGTGCTGGTGTATGCCATCGGTCTCGACGGCGAAGACACTGGGCGCCGGACGCCGCAGGCCCAGCCGCCGCCACCGCGCGTGCCGACGCCGTTTCCATGGCCGTTTCCGCCGCGCGGCCGCGGCCGCTTTCCGCTGGGAGGCGCGCTGCCGCAACGCACCGGCGGCGTGTGGTCGCGCAGCGGGAGTGATGACCGCGTGAACGTCGCGGCGCTGCGCGACATGACCGACGACAGCGGCGGACGGACCGAAATCATCCGCGATGCGCGTGACTTGAATCCCGCCACCGTTGCCATCGCCGACGAACTGAGCAAGCAGTACACGCTGGGGTATCCGGCGCCCGGGAAGAGAGACGGGCGCTGGCACTCGATCCGCGTGGAGGTCAAGGGGTCGTCTCTTCGCGTTCGTGCACGAAAAGGGTACGTCGCCAACTAGGAGCGTGTCCGAGAAATGGGAACACGCTCCTAGCTCCCAGCATAGAATGTCGCGTGCCTGTTCTCGCGACCGTTCTCGGACTCAGCCTGCTCGGTAGCTGCGGCGGCCTGCTGGTCGCGTCCTCGCTCCTGCTGTTCAACGACAACGCCCGCCGGCGGCTTGTGCCCGGTCTGGTCAGTTATGCGGTCGGCGCGCTGCTCGGCGTCGCGCTGCTCCAGTTGTTGCCCGAGGCATTGACGCTCCTCAAGCCGGCCGCCGTGTTCGGCACGCTCCTGGCGGGCATTCTCGTGTTCTTCATCCTCGAGAAGCTCGTCATGATTCACCATTGCCACACCGACGAGTGCCAGGTGCACGGCGCGACCGCGCCGCTCGTCATCATCAGCGACGCGTTCCACAACTTCATCGACGGCGCCATCATCTGCACCGCGGTCCTGACGTCCGTGCCGCTCGGCATCAACACCGCGATTGCCGTGGCCGCGCACGAGATTCCCCAGGAGGTCGGCGACGTGGCGATCCTGCTGGCGGCGGGCTACAGCCGCCGCGGCGCGCTGATCCTCAACGTGGTGTCCGGCGGTTCGGGGATTGTCGGCGCGCTGGTCGCGTTCCTCGCCGTGCAGATAGTTCCGTCCATTCGGCCCTTCGTCCTCGCGTTCTCGTCAGCGAGCCTGCTCTACATCGCGATGTCGGACCTCATCCCCGATCTGCATCGCGGTCAGATCGACACCAACGCGTTGAGACAGGTCCTGCTGCTCGGCGCCGGCATCGGCACGATTGTCGTCTTCAGACGATTGGTCGGCTAGAAAAAGGGGTACGGCCCCTTTTTTCAAGTCACAATAAGCCCGTGCCCGACACGAATCTGGCCACCGTCGAGAAGATGTGGCGGCGCGAGGTCGAAGCCGCGCAGACCTACAAGCTGCTCGCCGAACGCGAGCCGGATCCGAAACGTCGCGATCTGCTGCTGCGGATGGCCGAGCAGGAAGACAAACACGCCACCCGCTGGGCGGAGCGCATCGCCCTCGCCACCGGCAAGACGCCCGATGCCCAGGAAGTCGAGCGTGGGCTGTCGTGGTTCCAGCGAATCGGCGACCCCGCGGTCGTGTTGCACCGCCTCGAACAGGAAGAGACCAAAGCCGAAGCGGAATACGACCAGTTGATGTCGCGGCTGAAGGATCCAACCGACCGCCGGATCGCGGAAGAAGCGATGCTCGAAGAGCGCGAACACGCGATCGTGCTGCGCAACCTCGCCGGCGGATCGATGCCGACGTCGCGATCGGCGCTCGATACCATCCTCCGCCGCGAACGGTGGCACGTGCGCGGAAGCGGCTGGATCGGCGACGCGATTTACGGCGTCAACGACGGTCTCGGCGCGGTCTTCGGCATCGTGTCGGGCATGGCGGGGTACACGGGCGGCAGCGAGGTGGTGCTGGCCGCGGGGCTGGCCGGCACGCTCGCCAGCGCGCTGTCGATGGGCGCCGGCGCGTATCTGTCGTCGAAGTCGACGCGTGAAGTCTACGAGTCGGAGGTCGCCCGGGAGCGCACGGAAATCGAAGAGAACCCGCACGAAGAGCTGCTCGAGCTCGAGCTGTTTTATCAGCTCAAAGGTCTCTCGGCCGACGAAGCGCACGCGATGGCGGAGCAGCTGCAGAAGAAGCCCAAGCAGTTTCTGCGCGCGCTCGTACACGAGGAGCTGGGGCTGTCGGAAGAAACCTTCCCGAACCCCTGGCGGTCGACCGTGTCGGCCAGTGTCTCGACGGCGATCGGCGGCTTCATTCCGATCATCCCGTTTTTTTTCACCGTCGGCATGCCGGCCGTCATTACCTCCTTCATCATCAGCACGCTCGCGCACTTCATCGTCGGCGCGTCGAAGTCGCTCGTCACGTCGCGGTCGTGGTGGGCCAGCGGCCTCGAGATGACCTTCGTCGGCATCATCGAGGCCGCCGTCACCTACGGCCTCGGCGTCGCCTTCGCCGGTCATTCTCTGGCCCGCTGAGGCACACGGCCTCGTGCGAACGACGATCGTCGAACGGACCTGAGGGATTACCACACGACCGTGACGGCGCCTGAGGCGCGGATGACGCTGTCGCGCGTGATCAGCGGTAACGCCAGCGTGCGAGCGGCCGCGCAGATGAGTGCGTCGAACGGATCGCGAGTGAACCGGAGCTCATCGGCCAGGAACACCTGCTCGGCCGTGGCGTCGAGCGGCTGATAGGCGGGGTTGCTGAACAGGTCGTCGAAGAACGCGCGGACGCTGCGGCGAAGATTGATCCGTGAGACCCGCGCGAGCAGGCTGCATTCCCACATGACGACCGTTGGCACGTAGAGAATCGCCTGGCCATCCTCGCAACGTTGAAAAAAAGCGGCGGCGCGGCGGCCGAGATTGCCGCCGCCCGCTGCGTGAAAGACGAGCGCGTGAGTATCGGTGACCGCGGCCCCTGGCTCAGCCACGGCGCTTGGTGCCCGTCCCCCTCCCGGCACCGTATTCCTGGGGTCGCTCTTTCACCACCAGCGGACGCCGCAACGATGCGTCAATGAGCGACCGAACGATCGCGTCGGCCTCGTGCAGCAACGGGTCAGCCGCGTCGATGTCGATCGTCCCGACGACCGATCGCGCCGGACCGATCGATCGGGCTTCCCGTGCCTGCGTCACGAGACGATCGAGCAGTTCGCTGACACTCCGCACGCCAATCAAACCGGCCTGACCTTTCAACCACGTCAGATTCGCGGTCTCTAACGTCACCGAAATCGCGTGCTTTGGCATAACTATACGATATCGTATCACTATCGTGTCAGTCAAGCCATCGTTACTGATGGTGCTGATGGCGGCCTTTACGAAGAACCGCCGAGCGCATGCTCGGTGATGACGTGATCCCGCACGACGCGGCCGCGGACGAGGTGTTCCTGAATGATCCGTTCGAGGACCGGCGGATCGCACGCGCCGTACCACACGCCTTCCGGGTAGACGACGGCGATCGGGCCGCCCTCGCAGATGCGCAGGCAGTTGGCCTTGGTTCGCAGGATGCCGCCCTGTTCGGACAGCCCGAGCGCCTTCAGTCGTCGCTTGAGATAGTCCCACGCCGCCAGGCCGCGTTCCTTCTCGCAGCACTTCGGGTTGGTCTGGTCGCAGCAGAGAAAGATGTGGCGGCGCGCCACCGGCACGCCGATGCTGTCGGCGACTTGCTGTTGAGAAGTTGGCATGATGCGGGTCCGGCTAAAGCCGGCCAAAGCCGGACACTACCAGATGGAGAATCACACGCCAAATTCGTCCGGATCCCACGTCAACCCAAGCTCGCTTGGCGGCGCCATGTAGCCGACGAGCGCCGAGGCGGCGACGACCGCAGGGCTGGCCAGGTAGCCTTCCCCCCCAAGGCCCATGCGATTCTGCCAGTTGCGATTGAACGACGTGATCGCGCGCTGTCCCCTTGTGAGCGCATCAGGACCTTGACCGAAACACGGACCGCACCATGACTCCCGAATCTGACCGCCGACCGACCGGAAGACTTCCGCGATCGACTCGCCCCCGAGGCGCGGGTCGGGTCGCTCGATCCGACGGCCAACGCCACCAGATCCCGGGAAGATCACGAAGGCGTTCCGCGCGTGGTCCGCGCCCTGCGTGCGGGCCGCGCGAATCACGAGCGCCGCCGCCAGCAGGTCGTCGTAGCTGCCGTTGGTGCACGACCCGATCATCGCTTTGTCGAACGTCAGGCGTTCCCGGGCGACGTCCTCCGCCGGAAACGCGTTGCCTGGACTGAACGGCTTCGCGATCATCGGCCGCACGTCGGTGAGCGCCACGTCTTCGTCGATCTCGTACGCCGCGTCGGCTCCGGGCTGAAAAGGCGGATACGGCAGATCGGCCATCCCCTTGGCCCGATACCACGCGTCGGTGACCGCGTCAGGCGCGAAGATACCGTTCAGCGCTTCGGCTTCGGCCATCATGTTGGCGACGGTGTTCCGATACGCCATCGGCAACTGCCGGCGCCTATCGACGATCTCTACAGACATCCCCTGAGACTGCTTGCTGCCCCAGCGCCGCAGCAGTTCCAGCACGATGTCCTTTCCGCTCACCCACGGCTGCAGCGTGCCCGAGAAGACGACCCGTCGGGCCTTCGCGAGCGTGAAGTAGACGTACCCGGTCGCCCACCCGAAGCCGAGCGTCGTCGATCCGACGCCGACGCCGACCGCCCCGTACGCGCCGTAGGCCCGGCTGTGGGAATCGGCGCCCGGAATGAGCTGGCCGGGAGCCACGAGTCCCTGTTCCGGAAAATAGAAATGAAAGATGCCGTCGCCCGGCGTGGCGTAGTACGGCTTCTCGATGCCGTGCAGACGCGCGAACGCCCGCCCAATGCCCGTCTGCTTCTCGTCATCGTCCCTGCCGGTGAAGACGAAGTGATCGTTGGCGATGGCCGCCTGGCGCGGATAGATGGTGTTCCCGGTGATTTGATTGAAGGTGTGAATGGCGAACGGCGCGGTCCCGTCCGATGCGGGCAGCAGGTCGGCCCAGACGCGCAGCGTCGCGCCGGGCGCGACCTCGGCGTCCTTGTCGACGCGGTGCGCCCACACGACCTGTTCGGTGGAGGTCATGCGGCGCGCCTGCTCGGGATCCGGCCACTCGATGCGCGGCGCGGTCTTGACGGAGGCGGCAAATTCGCGGCGGCCGATCGTGAAGATGCCTCCGCTTCGCCGGATCTCGTTTTCCTTCGGCGTGAGCGGCACCGGATCGTACGTCTTGCCTTGCGTCTCGTTCGACAACCGCCGCGACTCGGGATCGAAGCTGAATGCATCGCCGTCGCGGGCGTCTCGGACCGCCTCGGGGCTCTGCACCACCTCGAGACCGAGGTTGAACGCGTTGCGACGAAAGATGTCGCCGATGTTGTGGCCGCACACGATGACCATCTGCCGGCCAGCCTCTTCGGCCACGCCCTTGAGGCCCGCCGGGCTCATCTCACGCGAGGAGCCGATTGCAAACCGATCGCCGGCGATGAGGAACGTCTCGCCGCGATGCACGCGTTCGCGGAAATCCGGCATCAGATAGCGGAACGAGCCGGCCTTCCAGCGCTCTTCGAGCGTGTCGAGGCTCTCGGAGACGCAATCGGCGGCCGGCGTGATTTGATCGGTGTCGATGGCATCGAGCTTCTTCTTCTTGCCGAGGATCTTGAGGTCCCAGAAGATCAGCGCCTTGCCGCGAACGATCGCGGTCGATTGCGCCGACGGTGCGCCATCGGAGGGCGGTTCAATCGCGTCGAGCGAGACGCCCGGCTTCAATCGAGCCGGTTCGATCTGATGCATGGTGGTACGTCGTGTCCGGCTTGAGGCGGAACCCGCAACCTCATATTAGCGCGCCGTCGCGGTGAAGTCCCGCCGGCGAAACGCTGCTATCATGAAACGACATGTCGAAGAACCTCATGTCTGACGCCAGAGCTCAGCCGGTGCACGCGTCCACATCGGAGACGGTCACCAACCACGTCCGCGTCGAGGTCGAGTCGCAGTACTCGCCGGAGCGCTCGCAGCCGTCCCGGAACCGCTGGTTCTTTCATTACACGGTCCGCATCACGAACGAGGGCGACGAGACCGTGCAGCTGTTGAGCCGTCACTGGATCGCCACCGACGCGACCGGCCGCATCGAAGAGGTCAAAGGGCCCGGCGTCGACGGCGAGCAGCCGGTGCTGGCCCCAGGCGAGGCGTTTCAGTACACATCGGGCTGGCCGCTGAGCACGTCGACCGGTGTGCTGCGCGGCACCTATCAGATGGTCAGCGAGCCTGGGACCCACTTCGACGCCGAAATCGCGCCGTTCGTGCTGAAGGAACCCTACACGGTCCACTGAACCGGCAGATCACAAGCCCTGACACAACCACAAAGGCCACAAAGGTCACAAAGATTCTTCTCTTTGTGATCTTCGTGATCTTTGTGGTTCAAACGTTCGAATCGCATCGAGGAACGCATCCCCGAAGTCCGCC
>JAHFUI010000001.1:0-9389 GCA_023265175.1 Acidobacteriota bacterium | reverse complement strand
GCACCTGTCGATGCAGGCTGCCGCGGCGCAATACCCGGTACGTGAGGTTCGGCCGATCGAACGATCCGAGGAGCACCAGCGGATCCTGCAGCCGCAGCTCGGCGACGATGTCACGGCGGACGCGTTCGGTCGCGGTGGCGGTAAACGCGTGCAGCGAAGCCGTCGGGAAATCGTCGCGCAGGCGGCCGAGCCGCCGGTACTCCGGCCTGAAATCGTGGCCCCACTGGCTGATGCAGTGCGCTTCATCGATCGCGATGAACCGGAGGCCCACCTGTTGCAGCGTTCGGCGGAAGTGCTCGCTGCCGTCGCCGACCAGCCGCTCAGGCGAGACGTAGAGGAGCCGACACCGATCTTTGCGAACGCTCGCCAGCACCGCGTCCCGCTCGTCGGGCAGCAACGTGCTGTTCAGATACGCCGCCGCGACGCCGTCGACGCGCAGGCCGTCGACCTGATCTTTCATCAGCGAAATCAGCGGAGAGACAACGAGCGCCAGGCCGCGACGCGCCGGCGGGTCCGAAAGGCCCGGGGCGGGCGGGTCAATCAGCGCCGGCGCCTGGAAGCAGACCGACTTGCCGCCGCCCGTCGGCAGGACGACGACGCTGTCGCGCGCGGCGAGGATCGCGTGCATCGCTTCGCGCTGCAGCGGACGAAAGCTGGAAAAGCCCCACACGCGGTGGAGCACGTCGTGCAGGACGCGATCAGCGTCGCGCGTATCGGGTTTCGACGTACTCATCGACCAGCTTTTGAAATGCCGCCGCCAGCTCTTCGCAGGTGCCGCGCAAGGTGGTCACATACCGGCCGTCGATGAAGATCGGACAGTTGGGCGCCTCGCCCGTGCCTGGAAGGCTGATTCCGATGTTCGCCGCCTTCGATTCGCCCGGTCCGTTCACGACGCAGCCCATCACCGCGAGCGTCATCGTCTCGACGCCGTCGTACTGCGTCTTCCACTCGGGCATCGTGACGCGGATGTAATCCTGAATGCGTTCAGCGAGCGCCTGGAACGTCGAGCTCGTCGTCCGCCCGCATCCCGGACACGCCGTGACGCTCGGCGAGAACGACCGAAGGCCCAGCGCCTGTAGCAGCTCGCAGGCGGCGTACACTTCTTCCCGCCGATCGCCGCCGGGCTTCGGCGTCAACGACACGCGAATGGTGTCGCCGATGCCTTCGGCAAGCAGCACGCCCATCGCCGATGCGGACCAGACGAGGCCTTTCACGCCCATGCCGGCTTCGGTCAACCCCAGATGCAGCGGCTGATCGGTCCGCCGGGCCAACTCGCGGTACACGGCAATCAGATCGCGCGGCCGTGAGGTCTTGCACGAGATGATGATCTGATCCTTGCGCAATCCGCTTTCGATCGCGAGCGTCGTCGACTCGACCGCCGACAGCACCATGCAGTCGTTGACGATCTCCTCGGAGGTGCGGCCGAGATCGCGATCGGTGTTCTCCTGCATCTTGGCGGTGACGAGCTCCTGATTGAGGGAGCCGCCGTTGACGCCGATGCGCACCGGCTTGGCGAAGTCGACCGCCACCTTGCAGATCGTCGCAAACTGCCCGTCGCGCCGCGTCCCGGTGCCGACGTTGCCGGGGTTGATGCGGTATTTGTCGAGCGCGCGCGCGCAGTCGGGAAATTGCGTCAGGAGGAGATGGCCGTTGTAGTGGAAGTCGCCGATCAGCGGAGCCGCGCAACCGGCATCGAGCATGCGCTGTTTGATTTCGGGGACGGCTGCCGCCGCCTCCGGCAGGTTCACCGTCACCCGCACCAGCTCGGAACCGGCATTCGCCAGCTCGATGCACTGCTCGGCGGTTGCGCGCGCGTCGGCCGTATCCGTCATGGTCATCGACTGGACCACGACGGGCGCACCGCCGCCCACCTGGACATGGCCCACTTTCACGCCGACGGTTGTGTGCAATCTCGCGAACCTCATGGATAGGTTGATCTTCGATCATCTTATAATGCGACGCGTAACACCACGACACCCTCGAGGGGGATTAGACGGACCTGTGACAGGCTTCTTCGACACGGCGTGGTTTTACGCGCTGTGCGCATTCGCGCTTCTGGGCGCCATTTCGCTCGCGTACCGGCTGCGTCTCACGCGTGCCGAGGCTCGCGAAGCCGAGCTCCTGCGACTCGTTGAGGAACGGACCAAGCAGTTGCGGCAGGCCAACGATCATCTGCAGACCCTGTCCTACACCGACGCGTTGACGAACATCGCGAATCGCCGTCACCTCGAAGAGATCCTCGAGGTCGAGTGGCGCCGCGCGCGCCGCGTCAAGACGCCGATTTCGCTCCTGATGATCGACATCGACCACTTCAAGGCCTACAACGACACCTTCGGCCACCGCGCCGGCGACGCGTGTTTAACGCGGGTGGCGGCGGTCCTCGACCAGTCGGCACAGCGCGCCGGCGATCTTGTCGCGCGGTACGGCGGCGACGAGTTCGCGGCGATTCTGGCGGGCACCGACATCACGGGGGCGACCGAGGTGGCCGAGCGGCTGCGAGCGGCCGTCGAGGGGCTCGCCATCGAGCTGGGCGGCGACGAGGGGTCGCGCCTGGTCACGGTCAGCATCGGCATCGCCGCCGCTGTGCCTGGCGACGTCGCATCGCCCGAGATGCTGCTATCCGCCGCGGACACCGCGCTGTACGACGCCAAAGGCGCTGGACGAAACCACATCCGGACCGCGAAGAAGTAATCGGGCCGCCACCGCATATAATGGCGAGGCCGCCATTCAACTGGATCACCATGCGAATTCCGCTGACCCTCCCAACCACGGCATGAACGACCAGCTGGACGAGCGCCCTGACGTCGTTGTCGACTGGCCGCCGCCGCGGCAGCCTTGGCGACACCGTGGCCGTCTCCTTCTCCTGGCCGTCCTTGCCGTCGTGGTGCTTGGGGGCGGAACGGCGTTGTCGTATTACGTCGACGCGCTGTGGTTCGACTCGCTCGGCTATTCCTCGGTTTTTTGGAAGACGCTCAATCTTCAGGCCGTCATCTTCTCGGCGTTCGCGCTCGTCACGTTCGTCGCGCTGTACGGCGCGTTTCTATTGCTGAAGCCCGCGCGGCTCGGCGAGCTCGCGGGCGGCGCCATCCTCATCAGCGGTCAGCCGCTGAAGCTGCCGGTAGAACCGGTGTTGAAGCTCATCGCGCTCGGCTTGTCAGGGGCGATCGCCCTCGCCACGGGCCTGGGCATGATGGCCCAATGGCCAATGCTGGCGGCCTATTGGTATGCGCCGGCCGGCGCGACGCCGCAGCTCGATCGGTTGTTCCGCCGCCCGCTCACGTTTTACCTGTTCACGCTGCCCGCCTGGAATCTGATCGCCGGCTGGCTGATGACGCTGACCGTCATGGCGTGCGCGATCGCCGTCTTCTTCATCGTCATCACCGGCGGCGCGCGCGCGCTGGCGCGCCAGCGCACCAACGACGCGTTGACGGGCCCATGGCGTGGGCTGTCGATCGCCTTCGCCGTGCTGCTCCTCACGCTCGCCGCACGGGTGTACCTCGGACGCTTCGAAAGCTTGTTCGAGGATCACACGATTTTTTCGGGCGTCACCTACACGGAGGCGCACGTCACGCTGACCGGCAAGCTCGCCGTCTCGATCGCCCTTGTGGTCGGTGCGCTGATGGCCTCCGTGAACGCCGTCGCGGCGCCGCGGACGCGCCTACTGATTGCCTCGGTCGTGCCGGCCATCGTCTGCTACGCCGTGGTGAGCGCGATGGGTTGGTACGTGAGCAGCTTCATCGTCAAGCCGAACGAGCTGGTCCGCGAGCAGCCGTTCATCGCTGCCAACATCGAGATGACGCGCCTGGCGTACGGGCTCAACCGCTTCGCCCAGAGCCCGTTTCCGGCCGACGCCGGCATCGATGCGCTCGACCCCGATCACAACCAGGCGACGCTGCAGAACATCCGCCTGTGGGACTGGCGGGCGCTCCAGGACACCTTGCGCCAGATTCAGGAAATCCGCACCTACTACGACTTTCCAGACATCGACATCGACCGGTACGAGATCGGTGGATCGACGCGCCAGATGATGCTCGCCGTCCGCGAGCTGAACGTCAACCGACTGCCCGAGAGCAGCCGCAACTGGATCAACGAAAAGCTGATCTACACGCACGGCTACGGTGTGACGATGAATTCGGTGAACGGCTTCACGCCCGAAGGACTGCCGACGCTCGTGCTCAGCGACATGCCGATTCGAAGTACGCTGCCCGAAATCACCGTGACGCGCCCGGAGATCTATTTCGGTCAGCTGACGGACACCGACGTCTATGTGAAGACGCGTCAGAAGGAGTTCAACTACCCGCAGGGGGAGACGAACAATCTGACGTCGTACGAAGGGAATGGCGGGATCGCGCTGGGCGGCTTCTTCCGCCGCCTGCTGATCGCGCTCGACCGCGGCGACCTGGCGAAGCTGCCCTTCAGCGACGACGTGAGTCCGGAGAGCCGCCTGTTGATGCGCCGCAACATCCGAGACCGCGTCGAGGCGCTGGCGGGCTCGTTTCTCACCTTCGATCCGGATCCGTACGTCGTGGTGAGCGACGAGGGACGGATTTTCTGGATGATGGACGCCTATACGAAATCCGACACCTACCCGTACTCGCGGCACTATCAATTCGGACGCGACCGCATCAACTACGTGCGCAACAGCGTGAAGGTCGTCGTCGACGCATACGACGGCGCCACGACGTTCTACGTGTTCGACAAGGACGATCCGATCGTCGCGGCGTATGGCGCGATCTTTCCCAGCCTGTTTCGGGACGCGTCGGCGATGCCGCCCGGGCTGCGCAAACACGTCCGCTACCCCGAGCTGCTCTTCAAGATACAGGCGGCCGTGTACGGTCTGTATCACATGACGGATCCCGCGGTGTTCTACAACCGCGAGGACTTGTGGACGGTCGCCAGCGAAGTCGGCATGAACACGCAGCGCGAGCAGGCGGCGCAGGTGATGGAGCCCAACTTCGTCCTGATGACGCTGCCGGGCGAGCGCGCGACGGAGTTCATCGAGATCCTGCCCTTCACTCCCGCCAACCGGAACAACCTGATCGGCTGGATCGCCGGACGCAGCGACGGCGAGCATTACGGGACTGCGGTCGTGTACGACTTTCCGAAGACGAAGCTGGTCGACGGTCCGCTGCAGATCGAAGCACGCATCGATCAGAACGCGCAGTTGTCCGGACAGTTGTCGTTGTGGAATCAACAGGGATCGCACGTCCGCCGCGGCACGCTGATCGTCGTGCCGATTGGCCGCGCCCTGCTCTACGCGGAACCGATTTATCTGCAGGCCGAGCGCAGCCCGATGCCCGAGCTCCGGCTGGTCGTGCTCGCGTTGCAAGACCGCCTGGCGTACGGGCCCACGTTCGAGACCGCCATGGCCGGCCTGTTCGGCGGCGGAGCCTCGACGACCACCGCGGCGGCGACGCCCGCGGCCGCGGCGCCGCGGTCACAGCCGACCCCCGCCGGCACGCCCACGGCGCCGTCCGACATCAACGCGCTCATCGCCGGCGCCGCGCAGGATCTGTCCGACTACCAGCGTCTCACCTCGGAAGGCAAGCTCGGCGAGGCCGGGCGAAAGCTGGAAGAGGTGAAGCAGAAGCTTGAGCAGTTGAACAAGCTTCGGCGCTGACCTTTTCCTTGGTGTCCATGGTGTCCTGCTGGTGGTGAATCAGCGCTGGAATGTACAATCCCCCTCGAAAGGACCCCTAATGCTCAAAGCGCTCCCGCTTTCTTTCGTATTCATCGTGTTCATCGTGGCGGTCGCCTCCGCGCAGACCGCGACGCTCAAGGCCATTCCGCCGCCGGCAGATGTCGCGGCGCCGCCCGCGGATGCGAAGAAGACTTCGTCCGGGCTCCTATCGAAGGCGATCGAGCCTGGCACCGGCAAGGCGCATCCGGCGCAAACCGATCTGGTCACCGTTGACTACACCGGGTGGACGACCGACGGCAAGATGTTCGACAGCTCCATTTCGAGAGGCGTGCCCGCCACGTTTCCGCTCGACAGGGTGATCGCGGGATGGACCGAAGGCGTGCAACTGATGGTCGCGGGCGAGACGCGACGGTTCTGGATTCCCGAGGCGCTCGCGTACAAAGGGCAGCGCGATCCGAAGGGCATGCTGGTCTTCGACGTCAAACTGATTTCGTTCACGCAGTCGCCGACGCAAGCGCCGGCGGACGTCAAGAAGGCGCCGTCAGACGCCAGACGCACGGCCAGCGGTCTGACCTATAAGGTCATCACGCCGGGAGTCGGCGCTCGACATCCGAAGTCATCCAGCTCGGTGACCGTCCACTACTCGGGCTGGACCACCGACGGAAAACTGTTCGACAGCTCCGTGGTCCGCGGCATGCCGGCGACGTTTCCGCTCGGCGGGGTGATCGCCGGGTGGACCGAGGGCGTGCAGTTGATGGTCGAAGGCGAGAAAGCGCGCTTCTGGATTCCGCAGGAGCTGGCCTACAAGGGCCAGAGTCCGCCATTCGGGATGCTCGTCTTCGATATCGAGCTCATCAAGATTAACTAAGAGCCAGACCCTTCCAAGATCCGCCGGCAGGCGCGTTGGAACCGATCGGCCAGCGCGCGGCGCGTCTCTTCCGAGACCGGTCCGATCCGCGACCAGCTCGCCTGCGCCTGACGCACATCTTCCTGCGCGGCGCGCCAGCGGCTCTCTTCGTCGACCTTGCCGCCGATCGTGTTGGCGGCGAGCGCTTCCTTGAGCATCGACGCGAGGCGCGTGGTCGGCGAGAGTGCCTCGTTGGATGCGAGGGCCGCCGGGCCGCCGAGCGACGACGCGAGCGTCTCGACCCGGCGGACGAGCGCGTCCATGCGTGCGCGGTTCGCGCCGGGATCGAGATCCGTGCCGGCGAACACCTGAGGCCATCTGGCGATCACGGCGTCGAACGCCGCGGCAAAGCGCCGATCGAGCGCCGCGGCGCGTTCCGGATCGACGCCGCGCAGCGCCAGATCCTGCTGCCAGCGGCCGCGCAGCGTGCGTACCTTTGCCAGGAGATCGGCTGGCGGCTGCTCGCTCGCCGAACCCGCCGCGGCCGTGTCCGTGTCGGCCGCGTCGACAGCGCCTTGGCCGGCCGACCCCGCGGCGGCGGAGGCGGCTTCCAACTCGGCGCACATCGCTTCGCGCGCGGCCGCGCGTTCGCCGCGCGCGATCTCGTGGCGCTGGGAGAAGCGCATGAAGAAGCGGTCACACGCGCCACGGAATCGCTGCCAGATGGCGTCGGATCGGCTCTTCTTGACCGGCCCGATCGTTTTCCATTCGGCCTGAAGACGTTTGACCTCGGCCGCGGCCGCGTCCCAGTCGGTGGAGTCGGCAAGTGCCTCCGCCCTGGCGCACAGCGCATCTTTTTTCGCCAGATTCCCGGCCCACATTGTCTTGCGCTGGGCGAGATCCTCGTGGCGCCGGCTGAAAAACCGATCGCAGGCGGCGCGGAAGCGCTCCCACGCCGACTTTTCCTGTCCCCGCGAAACGGGCCCGATCGTCTTCCATTCCGCCTGCAGCCGCTTGATCTCGTCGGCCGTCTGAATCCAGCTCGTCGAGTCCGCCAACGCCTCGGCGCGCTCGCACAGCGCGATCTTTTTCGCCAGGCTTTCGCGCCGCCGTTCCGCGTCGGCCGCAAAGTGCGCTTCGCACTTGGCCCACACCTCGTCGTGCGCCGCTTTGAACCGCTGCCACAGCGCCTCGCCCTGCGCGCGCGGCACGTCGGACGCCTGACGCCACTGGAGCTGGAGATCGCGGATCCGCCGCGCAATCTCTTCAGGGTCCTCGGCCGACTTCAGCGCGTCCATCTTCTCGCAGAGCTGGTCCTGGATGCCGACGTTGGCCCACCGCTGCCAGTCCTCGAGGTCCCGCAGTTCCTGCAGCTTCGGCGTGAGCGCACCCTGGACCTCCTTCAACCGCCGCACCACCTCGTCGTAGTCCTGCTTGGAGGGCAGCGGCGGTACGGCCGCAAGCACGGCGCGAACATCGCGGAGCGCCCGCTCGGTCATCTTCACGGGCAAGTCGTTCTTGCTGGTCAGCGGTTCGACACGCGCCAGAAGTTGATGCATCTGGTTGAGCCCATCGCGCCGCGCGCGTCGATCGGCTTCTCGCGATTCGGTCTCGCGCGCGACGATCCGCGCTTGGGCCGCCGCGGATCGCTCGGCCAGATCCGCGTCGGCGGGCACCGACGCGGTCAGATGCTTCCATTCGCGGCGCGCGATCTCCAGCCGTCGCTTCGCCGATCGCAAATCGTCTTCGGCCGCGGCTCCCTCGATCTCGGCGACAAGATCGAGGAGACGAGCACGAATCCGCTCCCCCTCCTTCCGCTTGCGTTCAGCGGCAGCCTCCTGCGCCGCCGCGTGTTCCGCAGCACGGCGTTCCGCGTCCCGGCGCGCCGCTTCGGCCGCCGCATGAGCCCGTTCCGCTTCGACCGCCCGCGCTGCGGACGTCTCCGCGGCGGCATCCGCAGCATCGCCCGCCTGATCGGGTTGGAGTGCCGCCGCAACGGTCGGCGCCGCGGTGGCCGCCTGCTGCGCCGCGCGCTCATCGAGCTCACGCAGAATGGTTCGCGCGCGCTTCACGGCGTTCCTGTTGTTCGATTGCGAGGCCACCTGCTCGAGATCGCGACGGCCGGCGAGCCGGTCGACGGCGGCGACCGCCGTGTCCCTGAACTCGCTGTTCATGGCGACGGCGAGGATCTCCTCGTGTTCGTGCAACGCATCGAACGCAGCGCATCGGATCGGCTCGAGCGCCGCGTGCCGCGCAATCGATCCCAGGACGCGCGGGTCGTCGACCCGCGCGAGCGCGTGCCGCGCCACCGATTCGCGCGTGACGGTTTTGATGACCTGTGACAGGATCTTCACGTCGGCGATCGCGTCGATGGCCGCCAGACGCTCGACCTCGCCCGGCTCCTCGAACGCTTCGAGCGCGATGTCGCGCAGCATCGACGTCGCCTGCGCGCGCACGCCGGGATCCGGGTCGTCGCGGACGATGAGGCCAAGCACCGCGGGATCTATCAGCTTCCCGACGGCTGCGCGGCGGACGCGCGCGCTCTCGTCCTCGCGCGCCGCCGACACCAGTTGCTCGCGTTCGTCGATCGACAGGGCCTCGACGTGCGCGAGGCGGACCTCCGGATCGGGATGCTTATGTCCGGGCAGCGAACGGAAATGATCGAGAATGGCCACGTCGGATCTGCCATTCTAAATTAACGCAACGAGTTTTTTCGCTTCGCGCATCGGCAGGAACGGCCGAATGCGCCGACGTACTCCAATTTCGCGGATCGCCTGATGGTGCTCGTTACTACTTGTGCTACAACGTCTTGCGGTAAGAATGACGCTCGCTAGACATCTTCTAAGGCCGGAATCGTGACAGATGAAGCAAGTTTTTGCCGGCGCGCCTTAGAAGCTGTCT
>JAHFUI010000301.1 GCA_023265175.1 Acidobacteriota bacterium | reverse complement strand
AGCGTGACGTTGTAGGTCCCCGTCGTGCCGAAGTCGTGCGTCGCGGTCACGCCGCTCTTCGTCGCGCCATCACCGAAGTTCCAGCTGTAGCCCACGATCGTGCGGCCGGGCGACGCCGTTGACGCGGTGGCATTGAAATTCACCGTCTGGTTCACCTGCGGCGAGGTCGGCGAGAAGACGAACAGCGCCGTGGGTGCCCCCGACGAGCTCACCCCGACCGACTGCGTCGTCGAGGCCGACACGCCGCGATCGTTCGTGACGGTCAGCGTGACGCTGAAGGTTCCCGTTGCGCTGAATGTGTGGCTGACGGTCCTGCCGCTTCCGATCGATCCGTCGCCGAACGTCCACGCGTACGTGAGCGTGGTGGCGTTTGTGCCTGGGAGACTGGCCGACGCGTCAAACGTCAACGGCACGTTCGCGGTGACCGGGGTCGGGGAAAACATGAAGCTCGCCGTCGGCGTACCGGCGGGCGGCAAGATCACGCCCGGGGGCATCAAACGAATGTCTGTGGTGAACGGCGTCGAGGCCTGCGCGTTGTTTCCGAGCGCGGTGGCGCTAATGGTCACCGTGCTGGGCGTGGCATTGGAGGAGGATGGCGGCGCCGGCGGCGCCCTGTAGACGAGCGACGCACGGCCCTGGGAATCGGTCACGACGCTGCGCGCGGACAACGTGCCGAAATCCACGAGCGTTCCGCCGACGAGCGTGTCGACGCGAAGCGCCACGCCGCTGGTCGGCTGGCCGTTCGGGCCGAAGACGGTGATGCCGACCGCCGACTGATCCTGACCGTTCTGGGTGATGCTGTCCGGTGTGGCCGTGATGGTCACCGTCTGCGCGAAGCCCGACGGACCGGTCAGCGGCGGAGCGTCGCTCGCTTGCTGCACGGTGCACGCAGCGCTCATCGCGAGCGCTCCGACGACAGTCAACAGCCAGATCGTGCGCTTCCCCATGGTCCTATTGATCCCCGAAATTGCCGAATTCGATCGTCATCGAACCGGCCGCGCTGATCGCATTTCCCACCTGATCGGTGCCGTAGAACGTCACGTCAGCGATCGTGCTGATGATCCCCGGATTCACGATTAATTGAACGAGCGGCGATTCCTCTTTGGCCACGTGCCGAACGAGCTCGAAGCTCAGAGTGACCTGGCCGTCCGGCGGCACCAACCCTGTCACGGTGCCATCGAAGGCGAATGGCACGTCGACGCCCTGGGTATTGCGGCCGTCCGCCCTCCGGTACGTGACGTGGTAGCGCGAGATGGTGACCTGGTTGTTCGTCGTCGGCGCAAGGCTCACGTTCTTCGACGTCAGGTGCATGACGACCTGCCCGATGTCGTTGAAGACCGTTGGACACGGTGTCGAGCTCGAACAGGGCGCGGGCGAGGTGACGATGGTAATCACGTCCGACAACAGCGGGTTGGTCGGTTGCCCCGGGGTCGCTGCCCCGCGCGAGCCCGCCAACCGGTCGATCACGAGGAAGACCGGCGAGCGGCCGTCGCGGACGACGTCGCCGCATGACGCCGCGGCGGCGGCCAGCGCCGCCAGAGTCACCATCCGATGAAGATTTCGCATCTTAAGCATCGCCGTCGCTCATCCTTTGATGATGCGGGGGGTTATGAAAATGAGCAGCTCGGTGCTGTTGTCGTCCACGCTGTCGCGTTTAAACAGCCACCTGAGCAGCGGAATCCGGCCGAGCCCCGGCGTGCGGTCGTTCGTCGTCCGCTCGTCAGTGGCGTAGATGCCACCGATGACGGTCGTCTGCCCGTCGCTGACCATCACGGTTGTGTTGGCGCGCTGAGTATTAATCGACGGAATGCCGCCAAAGGATGGTCCGACCGAGCCGTTGTCGACCGAAATTTTCATGATGACCGTATTGGCCGCCGTGATCTGCGGCGTCACCTTCAGCGTGAGGGCCGCGTCTTTGAAGTTCACGGTCACCGTGTTGTTCGCGGTCGTCTGGTATGGAATCTGAAGCCCTTGCGCAATTTCCGCTTCGACGTTGTTCTGGGTCGACACGCGCGGCGTCGACAGCAGGCGCCCGTTGCCGCTGTGTTCGAGCGCGGACAGGGCGACGTCGAGGTTGAACGCGCCATTAATGGCCCCGAGCGCGAGGCGAACGCCGCTGGGCGCACCCGACGCGGGGAGGTTGACCGCGGTCCCCGCAGGGGTCGTCCCGGCCGGACCGGCCGCGGTACCGGTGATGCTGCCGCTGTTCGGAAACGCCAGATTCGTCGTGTTGCCGAGCGCCGGGTCCACGCGCCCCTGGAAGCCCCACTGCACGCCGAGCGCTCGGGCAAAGGTCTTGGAAGTCTGGACGATCCGTGCCTCGATTTCGACTTGCGGCTGCGCTCTGTCGAGCGTCGCGATGAGATCGGTGGCGGTCTGCAGCCGATCGCCCAGGTCGGTGATGATGAGCGTGTTGGTCCGCGGATCGACCTGCACGGCGCCGCGCGGCGACAGCGCGCTCTTGGTGAGAATCGCCACCAGCTCCTCGGCCTTCGCGTAGCTCAGCGTCTTGGTGAGCACGCGCAGCTCGCCGGCCAGCGCCTGTTCGTCGGAGAGCTTGCGCTTCTGGGATTCTTCTTCGACGAGCACCGTCAAGGGCGAGATGCGAACGATGGTGCCCTCGATGGTGTAGCCGAGCTTGTTGGCGCGCAGGATGATGTCGAGCGCCTGATCCCACGGCACGTCGCGCAGCTGCACGTCGACCGATCCCTGCACGGACGGATCGATCAGCATGTTCAACCCGCTGATGTCCGAGAACGTGCGCAGCACCGCGCGAAGGTCTGCGCCCTGGAAATCGAGGCTCACTGGATTTCCTGTAAAGCGGCGTTCGGTGCGGGGCGCGCCTATCGACTGTGGCTGCGGCGCGGGCGGCTGCTGCGCGGCCGGCGGCGGCGCCGGGGCGGGCGGTTGCGGCGCGGGCGCCTGG
>JAHFUI010000300.1 GCA_023265175.1 Acidobacteriota bacterium | reverse complement strand
CCGCCGCCAGTCAAACGCCCGCTGCGGCGAAGACGCTGAAGACGTGGACGCCGCCACGTACACCGTGGGGCGACCCCGACATCCAGGGCAGTTTCTCCAACGGGGACGAGTACACGACACCCCTCGAACGGCCGGATCGGTTTGCGGGGCGGCGGCTCGAGGACATCACGGGGCAGGAATTGGCCGACATCCGCCGGGCGCAACTCGAAGCGGTGATCGACGCGCTGCCGGGAGGGCGCGTCCGTGGACCTGACGCGTGGTGGGTGCAGAATCTGAATTTCGGGAAGGGCGGTCAGGCCTGGTTGGTCATTGATCCGCCAGATGGAAAAATTCCTGCCCTGACACCGGAAGGGCAGAGACGGACCCGCGAGGAAGGACGAGCTCGCAGCAGTTTTCTGGGTGGGCCCTTCGCCGGTCCCGAGGACCTCGGTCTGCTCGACCGCTGTATCTCGCGAAGCGTTCCAGGCTCCATGATCCCGGTCATGTATGGCAACACGTATGAGATTCAGCAGACTCCCGGCTTCGTAGTGATTACCTACGAGATCATCCACGAGGCTCGCATCATCCCGCTGGACGGGCGTCCGCACGTCGGCCAGAGAATTCGTCAGCACATGGGTGACCCGCGCGGCCATTGGGAAGGGAATACGCTGGTCGTTGAGACGACCAATTTCACGGCTGCCGCTGCGTACCGAGGCGCAAACCCCGCCACCTTGCGCGTGACCGAACGCTTCACGCGCGTGGCCCCCGACCAGCTCAAGTGGACGGCGACCCTCGATGATCCGACGATGTGGACGAGGCCGTGGACGTTGGGGATGCTGCTCACGGCAGACCCTCAAGGGGTCATGGCGTACGACTGTCACGAAGGTAACTACGGCTTGAGGAATATCCTCAGCGCGGCGCGCGCCGACGAGAAGTGAAGGGGCAATAGGCGTGCAGAAGACTGCGACCTGCGCGCATGCAGTCCACCGATTCAGGCCAGATCGACGCCAAATCCTGACGCCGCGCGGCGAGGCAGAAGGCGGGGGTGTTGCCCGGCTGTTGCGGGACCGCCTGTCGGACCAGCCCGCTCGCGGTGTTGTGTTGTTGACAAGCCCTCAGCTTCAGCGATAATCACCCCGCGTGTAATGTGCTCTGTGTGATGGAATCGTCGGCGCTGTCGTGTTGGGCGACGGGGGACCGAGAACGGCTCTTCCGTTAACCGCGCGAGAGGCCCTTCATCCCTTCCTATCGTCCAGATTGATTGGAGAGTCGGGCATCGCGCGGGTGGTGGCCGCGTTCTACGCCCGGGTTCCGCAGGACGATCTCATGAGGCCCATGTACCTGGCTGGCGATCTCGCAGGCGCGGAGCAGCGCCTCCGCGATTTCCTGATCTACCGGTTCGGAGGACCGCCGCGCTACATCGAACAGCGCGGCCATCCGCGGCTTCGCGCCAGACATGCGCCGTTCGTCATCAGCCAGGCGGCGCGCGACCACTGGATGCAGCTGATGAGCGAGGCATTGGCAGAAGCCGCACTGCCCGCTGAAGCTGAACACGTGTTTCAGACGTTTCTCGACGGCATCGCGACATTTCTTATCAATCACGGGGACGCTGGTCCCCGCACGGAGAGACTCAATGCCTGATCTCAACCTCCTCACGCCCGGCCGCATCGACGGCTTCGACACCCGCAACCGCATGGTCATGGCGCCCATGACCAGATGCCGTGCACTGCCCGGGGCCATTCCATCCGAGCTGGCGATCGAGTACTACACGCAGCGCGCGTCCGCCGGTTTGATCATCACCGAAGGCACGGCGCCTGCGGCGACGGGACTCGGCTACGCACGGACGCCCTCGATCGACACGCCCGAGCAAATCGCGGCATGGAAGAAAATCACGGATGCGGTGCACGCCAAAGGCGGTCGCCTGTTTCTGCAGCTCATGCACGTGGGACGCATCGGGCATGCGGCGAATCGCGCCGAGGTGACGAAGGATCTGCTGGTGGCGCCGTCGGCCATCCGGGCCGCGGGCCAGATATGGACCGACTCGCTCCAGATGCAGGACAACGACATGCCCCGCGCGCTCGAGACGAGCGAGATTCCTGGCGTCATCGCGCAGTATGCCAAGGCCACGAGCAACGGGATCGCGGCCGGCTTCGACGGCGTGGAGCTGCACTCGGCGTCGGGCTACCTGCCGATGCAGTTCCTCTCGACGAACACGAACCAGCGCACGGACGGGTACGGCGGCAGCGTGCAGAACCGCATCCGCTTCGTTGTCGAAACGCTGGAGGCGATGACCAAGGCGGCCGGATCGTCGGCGCGCATCGGCATCAAGATCAGCCCGGCGATGCCGTTCAACGACATCAACGACGCCGACCCGGTCGAGACGTACACGACGCTGGTGAAGGCCATCTCGCCGATGGGACTCGCCTTTCTGCATGTGCTGCAATCGGCGCCCGTGCCGAGCTACTTTGAGATGCTTCGTCCGCTTTTCAAGGGGCCGTTCGCCGCGGGCGGGGGATTCACCCAGGAGTCGGGCAACGCGGCGCTGGCCTCGGGCGCGGCCGACTTCATCGTGTTCGGCAAGCTCTTCACGTCGAACCCGGACCTGCCGGCGCGGTTCGCGAAGGGCGCGCCGCTCGCAGAGTTCGATGCAAACACGTTCTACTCGCCGGGGTCGAAGGGCTACACCGACTTCCCATCGCTGTAGAGCCGCGAATTTGATTCAGCCACCTTACCTCGTGAACTGGCTCCAGCTGTGTGATTCAGGTGACGAACGTTAGGGCGATCATCGTCGGCGGGTACGCTCGCGCCTTTCACGGTCGCCCGCGATATACAAGAGACATCGACGTCTTCATAGAACAAGCGCGCGGTCGGTCGTTTTCAGGACTTGGCCGACATCGAGGAACTCCTCTGACTGTCAGCGGGACGCATCGCCGTTCGAGTGCAGATGGAGTTGCACCACGGGC
>JAHFUI010000184.1 GCA_023265175.1 Acidobacteriota bacterium | reverse complement strand
GAGTCTTGCCTCGACGAGCGAACGCCTGTACGAGGGGAGACTCTTGCACGCGAAATCCATGGTGATGCTACGAAAGACAAGCTTCTCGAGCGGAGTCGATGGCTGGGCCAAAGTAGCAAAGGTGCCCAGCGCCCGCTCCCAGTCCGCGTCATTCGATAGCGCGAGAGGTTGAACGGCGTTGACGAGAGCCAACAGCCAGTGCGGACGTATGGCGACACCTCTTGACATCGTGACATCCGAAGCCGAGTGGACGGTTATCCCCAGAGCTCCCGCGACGCGATCCGCGCCCCCTCGGCGAGCGCCTGGAGCTTCGCCCACATGACCTGCGGGTGAACCCGCTGGATGTGTTCGATCTGCGCGAACCCACAGTCGGTGCCGGCGATGACGTTGTCGCGGCCGACGAGCTTCGCGAACCTGACTATGCGATCGGCTACGAGACGAGGGTGCTCGACGGTGGTCGTGTGATGCGTCACCACACCGGGAATCAGGATCCGGCCGGCTGGCAGCTTCACCTTCTCCCACACACGCCATTCGTGCTCGTGCCGCACATTGGCCGCCTCGATCGCATAGCCGCCGACGCGTACGTTGAGGATCAGATCGACGATCGCGTCGAGCGGCGCGTCGGCGAGGTGAGGGACATGCCAGCTGCCGAAGCAGACGTGGTATCGCACGCGATCTTCCGGGATGCCGCGGAGCGCGTGGTTGAGGGCTTCGACGCGCAGCTCGGCCCAGTTCCGGTACTTCTCCGCGCCCTGCCGCGTGAGCTCATCGTACATGTTCGCGATCACGGCATCGTCTACCTGGAGCACGAGGCCGGCGCCGACGATTTCGAGATACTCCTCCCGAAGCGCTTCGGCGATCGCGATCACGTAGTCGTGCTCGTTCTTGTAGTGCTCGTTGACCGCGTCGTACCCGGTGCTCCCGGGCGCAACCGAGGTGAGAAAGCCCTCTACCGCGCCGGCCTTCTCCAGGGCCCGCTTCAGGTCGTGGATGTTGCGGCGTATGCTCTCGTGGCCTCGGTACGCGATCGGTCCGACGCACGCGTGGCCGGCTGAACCGATGGCGCCCCGCGGAAACTCGGCCTTCATGAATTCAGCGAAGCGCACGCGATCGCGGCCGAGCCACACGGCTTCGAACATCGTGTCCGGACGCGCCTCGAAGCCGGTCATGCGGTCGAGGACGTAGTTCGCCCAGCTCGACTTGCCGTACTCCCCGTCGTTGACGATGTCGACGCCGGCTTCGACCTGACGGGTCACCACGTCGAGCGTCGCCCTCTGCAGGGCGCTGACGTAGCGGTGCTGTTCCCGCGGCTTGTCCTTGACCTCGGCCGCCAGCTGCAGGAGTTCCGGGGGCCGGACCAGACTCCCGACGTGCGTGGTGAGAATGCGTTCGTCGCTGCGTTTCATTGACGGTTGGTCGAGGTGTCAGTGGGCGTGGCTGAGGGTCGCGGCCTGGGCACGACTCGGGCGACGCTCCTCGGACGCCGTCGCCGGTCGATCGGTTTCGAGCTTGAGCAGGAGGAGCACGGCCGCGGCCAGGAAAGAGCCGAGCGCCATCGCCGACGCGACGGTCGGCAGCGAGTATCCCGCCACGAACAGGAAGCCGGCGGTGATCGGCGCGAGCACCGAGCCGCCGCGTCCCACACCGATGGTGAAACCGGTGCCAAACGCACGGACGTGCGTAGGGAATACCTGCGCGATGATCGCGTAGAGACCGACGATACCCGCGTTCGTGCAGAAGCCTGCGGCCGCACAGACGAGCGAGAGCCGCTGCAGGTCCGCCGGCGCGCGGCCGAACGCGGTCACCATGACGGTGGACGCCAGCAGAATGCCGATCGTCAGCGCCTTCACGCCGTACCGCTGCGTCAGAAGCCCGAACACGGCGCCGCCCAGCACGCCGCCTACGTTCGTCCACACCAACACGCCCGCAGCGGATGAAGGCGCGAAGCCCAGATCCACGACGATCTTCGGAATCCACTTGACGATGAAGTAGAACGTGGTCACGTGGAAGAAGTACGCCAGCGTCACGATGATCGTGCCGGCGACGAGGGAGGGCGAGAAGATGCCGGCGACCGATTGCCGGCGAATCTCGGTCGGGATATCCGGCAGCGCCGTCACCGTTTCGTGGCCCATTCGGCTCAATGCGCGATTCAGCGTCTCGAGCGCGCCGGCCGGCTGCCTGCGCGCCAGCCAGTGAACGGACTCGGGGACGAACACGAAGACAATTGGAATCAGGACGGCGGTGACTCCGGCTCCGAAGTAAAAGACCGATCTCCAGTCGCTGGTTTGCAGGAGACGGGCGGCGGCTATTCCACCGACGACGGCGCCGAGCGGGTAGCCGATGGACATCAGCGAGACGCTCAGGTTCCTTCGTCGGTGGTTGGAGAACTCGGCGGCTATTGCGTTAATCGCCGCGAGCATGCCGCCAATGCCGAAACCGGTGAGGATGCGCCAGATCGACAGGTCCACAAGACCGTGGACGGTCGTGGCCATGACCATGCCGCCTGCCATCACGACCAGACATCCGATGGTGGCTGGACGACGTCCGATCTTGTCGGCGATGCCCCCCAGGAGCACCGAGCCGATCGACATCCCGATGAGCTCCATGGACAACACGATGCCGAGAGCTCCTCGATCGATGCCCCATTCTCTGGCGATGCCCGGTGACGCGAAGCTGATGGACAGCACGTCGAAGCCGTCGAGCGCATTGAGCGCGATGGTGATGGCGACGACGCCGATCTGCAACAGGCTCATCGGGGATTGAGCGATCACGTCGCGCGGGTCTCTAGTCACGCCCGAGACCCTATGGCAGCGGGGTGTTTACTGTCAAGAAACACCGCTCGGAGAGGCGCCAAAGGCGCGGCATGGCATCACTAACCGGCTGGAAGGCAAGGGTTTCCACTGGAAACAGGACACGGGCACGTGCCTCGTCAGTTGGGTGAACGGTCGTCGAAGTATTGCGCCCCGTCTTACTTCTCGTCCGGCCAGATCACGCCATCCGTGCGTCCGCCGAAGACCGCCTGGATCCAGACGATCTTGCCGTCCTTGAACTTGAACATGTGCACGTCGGGCAGCGACTGGTTGAAGTTGATGAAGCCAGCCGTGATCCCAGCCTCGACGTCGGTCACCGGGAAACGGCGATGCGTGTGCGTGAGCACCAGTCCCTTGGGCGAGCAGCTCCCGTTCCTGGCCGTCGTGTGCACCCCACCTTCCCAGCGATGACACGGAGTAGCGAAGTTGGGCAAATCCTGCGGGTCGGCAGCAAAGCCGCTGAAATACTTGTTCGCCTGCTCGTTCATGTACGCGCGCGTGCTGCGCTGTGCGGGCGGAAGGATGCTCTCCCAGTCCTGATCCTTCGTCGCGAGCAGCGCCTGCGGATCGTAGAAATTCATCGTTCCGCCCTTGCGGGTGACCAGCGTTTCGATCTCGCTGACCTTCCCGCCGGTGATGCACGGCGGACCGATATGACGTCCAATGCGCGGATGCGCGTCCCGCACCTGCTCCACTTCGTCCATCGACGCCAGGAAGATCTCCTCCTGTGCGTTGAAGCAGGTTCGCAGCGTCCACTTGTGCAGCAGCGCGAGCAACGACCCGGATTCGACGAAGCGCAGCGTCTTCGCATTCGGCGGGACGTTCAGGCTGCAGTGTCGGGCGGGCCTGTTCGAGGGCCTGGACACGGTCATTGAAAATTACCAGTCTACATGGTAATTTTCCAGGTCTACTGCGGCTCATTGCTCGAGCAACGCCTTCAGTGACGTCAGCGCGCGTTCCCAGCCATTTGTGACGACCTCGTAATAGCGGCGCCATCGGATGCTGTCGTCGCAGCCGGTCTGCGTCACCCGCAGTTGAGTGGCGCCGTTTGGATTCTGCCCGACCGCCGTGCAGGTCACTTCGAGCGCCATCGGTCCAATCGGGTCGCCGTCGGGCGGCAGCCAGAACCCGTCCGCGACGAAGAACCCTTCGTGAGGCTGATACTGGATCACCGTTCCACTGAACACGCCGCCGAGGCGTCCGAGGATCTCATCACGGAAATCCGTGGGACGCCACTCCACGACGTACGGTCCGAGCGCGCGCGGAATCGTCACCGACCGCACGACCTGCCACCACGCGCCCAGCGCGGCCGGATCGAAAAAGGCTTTGAGCACGCGCGCGGGAGGGGCCGCGATCAGCATCTTGACGTCCAGGGACGACGCCGCGGTGTCTTGTCGGTTCGCCATGCTAGTCACGAAGCTTCGGGCCCGCTCGCGCCGCTGCGACTCGTCGGTTTGAGGCGAAGCTTCGTTACCTGATGGTAAAGTGGGCAACGGTGTGACCCAGCAGCCCTTAGCGTATCTCAACGAGGAGTTTCTCGAAAGCGGCGAAGCGCGGCCCATCCGGCTTCTGTCCGAGTACCTCGAGCCGCTGCGGCGCTTCAAGGAGCAGAGAATTCAGGACACGGTGGTGTTCTTCGGATCGGCGCGCGTGGACAGCCGCGAGCGCGCGGAGCGGGCGCTAGCGACGCTGCGCGCGCGCGGCGCGCGCGATGCCGACCTCCAATTCGAAGCCGAGGTATCGAAGACGCGTAAAGCGGTGGAACGGGCGCGCTATTACGAGGAGGCGCGCGAGCTCGCGCGGCTGCTCACGGCGTGGAGCACCACGCTGCCATCCGAGCATCACCGGTTCGTCGTCACGTCTGGCGGCGGTCCCGGCATCATGGAAGCGGCTAATCGCGGCGCACACGAGGCCGGCGGCAAGACCATCGGCCTGAATATTCGGCTGCCGTTCGAGCAGGACGCCAATCCGTACATCACCGACGGGCTGCACTTCGAGTTCCGCTATTTCTTCATGCGCAAGTTCTGGTTCGCCTATCTCGCGAAAGCGCTCGTGATCTTTCCGGGCGGCTTCGGGACCTGCGACGAGCTGTTCGAAATCCTCACGCTGGTACAGACCGACAAGCTGTCGAAGAAGATCGGCGTGATCCTCTACGGCAGCGACTATTGGAATCAGGTGCTCGCGTTCGGACCGATGGCCGAGTGGGGCGCCATCGCCGAAGCAGATCTCGAGCTGCTGCACCGCGCCGATTCACCGTCGGAGGCATTCGAGCAGCTGCGGGCGCAGTTGATCGCAAATCACCTGGAACCAGCGACCGCGCAGGAAGCGGCCGCGCCGGGCATCGCGAAGACACGTGGTTAACCATGGACCAAGAGACTCGCAAGAAGCTGGTCGACCAATACAAGGACGGCTACCGCGTCGTCGCTGAGGCGCTCGCGGGCGCGACCGACGAGGAGCTCGACGCGCGTCCGGCGCCGGGAAAGTGGTCGGCGCGCGAGATCGCGCATCACCTCGCCGACAGCGAGATGACGTCCGCGATTCGGCTGCGGCTCCTCGTGGCGACCAACAACCCGCACATCGTCGGCTACGATCAGGACGAGTTTGCGCGACGGTTGTATTACGACCGGCCGATCGAAGCCTCGGTCGAAGCGTTCAAATCCGCGCGGCGGACGACCGCCGAGATTCTGGACAGGATGACCCGGGCCGAGTGGTCGCACGAGGGGACGCACACCGAAGTCGGGAGATACACGATCGATCGCTGGCTGGAGATTTATGGGCCCCACGCGCACGATCACGCCAACCAGATCCGAATCGCGCGCGCGGCCGCGAGGAAGAAATGAGAATCAGTACATCAGGAACCGGTCTCGGATCTTCCCGAACGCTTCGACATCCACTTCCCAGCCGCGAGCGATGTCGCGCGCGGGAGTCCCGCGCTCGATGGCTTCCCGCAAGGCCGACGACCCCGCCAGGATGTCGAACGGCAGTTTGTCGTGCTCATACTCGTACGGCGGATCGCGCCAGCGGAAGCGCTCCGGATCGGCGGCGCGGAACGCCGCCGTAAGCGCGACGCCGGTTTCGACCGGGCGGAACGCCGCGCGATCCTGGACGTGGATCTGGCACCCGCCGCAGCCCGTGCCGGCGTGTTTGTGAAACGTCGGTTTGAACACGGCCGGCCGGAAGTGGACACCCGGCAGCTCCAGGCGATTCATGGCGTCTGCGAAGCGCTCGGCAGCGACCCACGGCGCGCCAACCAGCTCGAACGGTCTGGTCGTCCCGCGGCCTTCCGACACGTTCGTCCCTTCGAACAGCACCGTCCCCGGATACACGATCGCCGTGTCGAGCGTCGGGATGTTCGGCGACGGCAGGACCCAGGGCAGCTCGGTCGCGTCGTAGTACATCTCGCGCCGCCATCCTTCCATCGTCACGACCTCGAGATCGGCGCCGATTCCGAAGTGGTCGTTGAAGAGGCGCGCGAGCTCGCCGATCGTCATGCCGTGGCGCATCGGAATCGCGTAGAGGCCGACGAACGACTCGAACCCTTCGATGAGCATCGGCCCTTCGACCGCGTCGCCGCCGATCGGATTCGGCCGATCGCAGACGATCGCCTTGAGGCCGTGCGTGCGGGCGGCCTTGAGGCAGTGAGCCATCGTGTAGACATAAGTGTAAATCCGCGTGCCGACGTCCTGGAGATCGAGTACGAGCACGTCTAGTCCACGCAGCATGTCGGCGGTCGGCTCGCGCGTTTCGCTGTAGAGCGAGTAGATCGGGACACGGCGGATGTCGTCGCGCGCGTGACCGGTTTCGATCATGTTTTCCTGCACGTCCGACCGAAATCCATGTTGCGGACCGAACAACGCCGCCAGTTGCGCACGTGGATGGGCGGCCAGACGGTCCGCGACGAGACCGAGCTCGCCGTCAATCGATGACGGATTGCACACCAACCCTACGCGCTTGCCGTCGAGAGCGTGAGAATCGAGCAGACGTTCGGACCCGAGCCGGACCCGCATCGCGCGATTATAGACGCCTCCACTTTGCGCGGGCTTATGGAACCAAACGACGTCGGGCTTGCTTGTCCGCGACGCCATTGGTAGACTACGCGCCTTTGGTGGCCAGCCCTGCCTGCTTCGCCCGCGTCAAGAGCCGATCGAGCCTCTGTCCTGACTCGCTCTCTCATTAACGTGACTGCTGAGCCGACGCGTGGCCACTTGGGGCATGGGGGAAGAGCGTCCGGGAACGGGATCTCGGACGGTGTGAACAGGAGAGGGTGATGGGTCGAAGGCTGTATGTCGGAAATCTTCCGTACACGACCGGCGAGGCGGAACTGCAGGAATTGTTCAGCAAAGCCGGGACCGTCGAATCGGTGCGCGTGATGCGCGACGCCGCAACGGGCCGCGCCCGCGGGTTCGCGTTCGTCGAAATGGCGACCGATGAGGAGGCCCAGAAGGCGGCTTCGGAGCTCAACCAGTTCCAGATGGGCGGCCGCGCGCTGACCGTCAACGAGGCGCGCCCGAAACCGGAATTCTCGGGCGGCGGCGGGGGTGGTGGATTCGGCGGCAACCGTGGTGGCGGCGGTGGACGCCGCGAGCCTCGGTGGTAACGCGATGAAATCGTGGACCAAAGGCGACCGCGTCGTACAGCCTACCTATGGATCGGGCACGCTGGTCGAAGTCAACGAGCACCACACGGTGATTGACTTCGACGAGCACGGACGCCGCGTCTTCGCGACGCGGCTGGTCACGCTGCAGGCGACCAACGAGCCGGCGCCGGCGCGGGCGGCGCGCAAGCGCGCGGCCAAAGCCAAGCCCAAGGAAAAAGAAACCAAGGGGAAAGAAGCGAAGGCGTGACTCGATCAGGGCCTGGAGGCTGGGGACTGGAGCGTAGCCCACGCCGCGTTCCCGGGCCCCCAGCCTCTAGACCCTAGCCTCCAGCCTCCAGCCTCAATCCGCCAGGTAGTATATGGACGGCCGGCGTGATCACCAGTGACAGCACCATCGATGCGACGATCCCGCCAATCACCGCGATGGCGAGCGGCTGCAGCATCTGCGACCCGGCGCCCAACCCGAGCGCCAGCGGAATCATCCCGGCGACAGTGGCCAGCGCCATCATCATGATCGGACGCAACCGCCGCTCGCCGGCGCGGATCATGCTCTCTTCGGCCGAGAAACCCTCTAAACGGAATCGCTGATCGGCGTCGAGCAGCAGGATGCCGTTCTTGGCGACGATGCCGATGACCATGATCAACCCCATGAACGACGACAGGTTGAACGTGGTCCGCGTGACGAGCAGCGCCAGAAACACGCCAGCCGTCGACAGCACCCTCGGCACGATGACCCGGCGCGATGTGCTTCGCCTCGGATCCGTGGCGGCCGCGGCCGGCGTCTTCGGCGCATCCGATCCCTGGGACGCGCTGGCGCAGACCCCCAGGCGCATCGACATCCACGCGCACCTCTGGAATGCCGACTACCTCGATCTGGTCCAGAGCTTTGGCCGGACCGATACGCCGACGCAGCGCAACCGCGGGGCGACGATGGATCGACGCGATATCGAGGCACGGTTCGCGCTGATGGACGCCGCGGGCGTCGACCTGCAGGTGCTGTCGGTGTCGCCGCAGGCACCCTATTTCGCAGATAAAACGCACGCGGTTCCAGCCGCGCGCAAGGCGAACGACATGTACGCCGACGCGGTCGCTCGCTACCCCAACCGCTTCAGGGCGTTCGCCGCGCTGCCGATGCCGCACATCGACGAAGCGCTGAAGGAGCTCGACCGGGCGCTCGGCGACCTGAAGATGGTCGGTGTCGCGCTGACGAGCTCGATTCTGGGCCGATCGATCGCCGACCCGGCGTTCACGCCGCTCTACGAAGAGTTGAACCGGCGCAGCGCGGTAGTCTTCCTGCACCCGATCGGCGACGCGATTGGATCGCCGCTCGTCGCCAATCACCATCTCACGTGGATGATCGGCGCGCCCTTCGAGGATACCGTCGCCGTCATGCACCTGATTCTGCAGGGCATTCCGACGCGGTTCCCCAGGCTGAAGATCGTCAACTCCCATCTCGGCGGCGCGTTGCCGGTGTTGACCAAGCGGCTCGACAGCATCACGACCTGGGAGTACCCGGAGATGCCGGAGCGCCCG
>JAHFUI010000183.1 GCA_023265175.1 Acidobacteriota bacterium | reverse complement strand
CGCTGGAGCGGCTGCTCAACGATGCGTTGCGCCGCAAGGAGGCCGCTGACTCGCTGCTGTCAATCGCCGACCGCATGGCGGCCGCTGGCATTGCACCGATGTCGATGGACGAGATCAGCGCTGAAGTAAAGGCCGCGCGCACCGAGCGCAAACAGCGTGCGGGCGATCATTGACACCAACGTGCTGCTATCCGGGCTGCTCTGGCATGGCACGCCGCACATCCTGCTCGAGCGCGTACGCGATGGCCACTCACGCTCATCAGCAGTCCGGTGTTGCTTGCCGAGTTAGCTGAGGTGCTTGATCGACCAACGTTCGATGCCATGCTGGCGCAATCGAACACCTCGCGCGAGCGCACTCTAGCCGAGGTGCGGCAACTCGCTGAGGTCGTCGAGCCGTCACCGCTGCCGCAGCCGGTGTGCCGCGATCCCGACGACGATGCCGTGCTCGCCCTGGCCGTCGCCGCTCGGGTCGATCTCATCGTCTCGGGCGATGGCGATTTGCTGAGCCTCGGGGGCTTTCGGGGTATCCCGATTATCACGCCGGCAGAGGCGATCGCCAAGATCAGCCCGATCGAATAGTCGCGCGCAAGACTCGATCGAATCGCATACTTTCTCGGGGACATCGCGCGACAGCGGTTGTCCCGACGCGCCGCCGTCGGGCAACACCGCTCGATGCCTGCGAAGCCGGAACGCTCAACGTTGAGCGAGAAACCAGGCGTTGTCCCCCGAGCGAGGACAACATCCAACTGCTCGATGTCGTCGCCCTCGTGACCGATCTGCCCCCAAGCGGGACCTGCTCCGCGGGTTCCGGAACGTGAACGCGATCCGTGTCAGCAGCGCGAACCTACCGGCGGCGGGGCGGAGGCGGTCAGACGGTTCCCGCCGAAAGGACGGTCTAAAGAGGTCTAAAGACCGTCCCCTACCGACGTCGTTAGCGTTGAGTAACCCTCGTGACATAATTTCAGCCCCCATGGCGACCGTGTATCCATTTCGCGCGTTGCGTCCGCGCCCTGACGATGCCCCTCGCATCGCCGCGGTGCCGTACGACGTCGTCACGACTGAAGAAGCGCGGGCCCAGGCGGATGACAATCCGCTGAGTTTCCTGCGGGTCTCGCGACCCGAGCTCGAGTTGCCGCCGGGCACGGACCCCTACAGCGACGCCGTGTACGAGCGCGGCGTTCTGAATTTCGAGCGGTTGAAGAAAACGGCGCTCGTCGTCGAGGACCAGCCGAGCGTGTACTTCTACCGGCTGCGCAGCGACGGTCACGAGCAGACCGGTCTTGCCGCCTGCTACTCGCTTGACGAGTACGACCGCGGCATCATCAAGAAACACGAGCGAACCAGACGCGACAAAGAAGACGATCGCACGCGCCATATGCTGGCGCTTGGCGCCCAGACCGGTCCTGTGTTTCTCGTGTATCGCGCATCCGAGGTGATCGACGAGAACGCCGCGCGCGTGACGGCCGAGAAGCCACTGTTCGATTTCAACGCGCCGGACGGTGTGCGGCACACGGTCTGGATCGTCGGGCGGGAGCTGGCCGAGAAGCTCGTGGTGGCATTTGGCAGGATCCCGATCCTGTACATCGCGGACGGTCATCATCGTGCGGCCAGCGCCGCCCGCGCGCGAGATGATATCCGCCATCGACGGATCACGCGCACTTCGCTTGGCGACCAGGCGGACTACACGACGTTCCTGGCGGTGGCGTTTCCGCACGATCAGGTGAAGATTCTGCCTTACAACCGCATCGTCAGAGACCTTGGACGAACAGTCGATGACTTTTTGAAAACCGTCCGCGAACGGTTCGAAGTGACCGCGGGTTCGTCGACGCCAGCCACACGCGGTGAGATCGCGATGTATCTCGGCGGCCGATGGCACATGCTCCGGCCGCGCGTTCGCGCCAACGATGGGGATCCAATCGCGGCACTCGACGTGAGCGTGCTTCAACATCACTTGCTCGAGCCGGCGTTGAAGATTGTGGACATCCGCACCGACAAGAGGGTTGATTTCGTCGGCGGCGGGCGCGGCACCGGAGAGCTCGAACGACTGGTCGACTCGGGGAACGCCGCGGTCGCGTTCTCTCTACATCCGGTCAGCATTGACGATCTCATGACGGTCTCAGACGCGGGAGCGATCATGCCGCCCAAGTCGACATGGTTCGAGCCAAAGCTGAGGGATGGGTTGCTGATTCACTTAATTTGAAGGTGAGCCCTGAACCCGTGAGAGTCTTGATCGCAGACCAAGTCTTCCAGCGTCGTGGCTGGCTATGCGAGTCTTTAGCCACGAAAACACGAAAGCACGAAGAAGAAGTTTTCGTGTCTTCGTGTTTTCATGGTTGCATTTAAGGAGCCCATGTCCACGGTTCATCGCGTCTACAACTTTGCCGCGGGTCCGGCGGTGCTGCCGGTGCCGGTCCTCGAAGAGATTCAGCGCGATCTGCTGGCGCTGCCCGGCGTCGGCATGTCGATTCTGGAGATCAGCCACCGCTCGAAAACGTTCGAGTCGATTCTGGCGCGGGCGGAAGCGGACATCCGCGCGCTCGCCGCCATTCCGCCGGGCTACCGCGTGCTGTTCCTGCAGGGCGGCGCGAGCCTGCAGTTCTCGATGGTCCCGATGAATCTGCTCGGCCCCGGATCGACGGCCGATTACATCGACGGCGGGTCGTGGGCCGACAAGGCGATCAAGGAGGCGAAGAAGATCGGCCGCGTGAACATCGCCGCGTCGACGAAGGCCGAAAGCTACGCACGCATCCCGGCACAGTCCGAGCTCGTGCTCTCTCCGGACGCCGCCTACGTCCACATGACGTCGAACAACACCATTGAGGGCACGCAGTACAAACAGCTTCCCGACGTCGGGCCGGCGCCGCTCGTCAGCGATGCGTCCTCGGAAATGTTCAGCCGGCCGATCGACGTCGGCCGCCACGCGCTGATCTATGCCGGGGCGCAGAAGAACCTGGGACCGGCCGGCGTCACCCTCGTCATCATTCGAGACGATCTGCTGCAGCGCTCCGCGGACAAGAAGTCGTCGCTGCCGTCGATGATGAATTATGCGGTGCACGAAGAGAACGGATCGTTGTACAACACGCCTCCTACGTTTGCCGTCTATGCGCTGGGCCTGGTGATGAAGTGGCTGCTCGCGCAGGGAGGGCTGGCCGCCGTCGGCGTGGCCAACGAACGCAAGGCCGCGAAGTTGTACGCCGAAATCGATCGCAGCGGTTTCTATCGAGGCACGGCGGCGAAGGCCGACCGCTCGGTGATGAACGTCACCTTCCGTCTGGCCACCGAGGAGCTCGAGAAGCGGTTCATCGTCGAATCGACCGCGGCCGGATTCGATGGCATCAAGGGGCACCGCGCGGTCGGTGGCATGCGGGCGTCGATCTACAACGCGTTTCCAGAGGAGGGCGTGGACGCGCTCGTAGATTTCATGAAGGAATTCGAGCAGCGGCTGGGGTAGCAGCCTAGGAGCGTGTCTGAGAAACCGGAACGCTCCCAGGAGCCCGTTTCGGCATTACTCGGACGGGCTCCTAGCGAGCGCAGCGTTTCCATGCTTTCCATGCAGATGCTGTGACGCGTGTGTCCGTTTCCGTGCTACTGTTGACCTTTCGCTCGGTATCCCACCACAGGTCATCGGTCACCCTTATCAGCGGATTTACTCGGAGGGTAGCGTCGTGCTGTTTTCGATGGTCGTGGCGCTGATTGTGTCGAGCCTGGTTACCCAGGTCGCGGTGTTTAGCACGACCATCTACCTGCATCGGGCGGCCACGCATCGGGCCGTCGTGCTGCATCCGGGGGTCGAGTGGTTCTTCCGGTTCGCCATTTGGGTGACGACCGGCATCGTGCCCGCCGAGTGGGTCGCCGTGCACCGCAAGCACCACGTGTTTACGGATGAGGAAGGCGATCCGCACAGCCCGGTGCTGGAAGGTTTCTGGGAGGTCCAGTGGGGTAACGTCTTCTATTACATCCGCGCGCTCAAGGATCGATCGATCGTCTCGAAATATGCGCGGGATATGAAGAAAGACGCGTGGGATCGCCTGTTCTTCAGTCACGGGTTCGTCGGCCCGACGCTCGGGACCATCGGCCTGTGTCTCGTGCTGGGCATCGGCTGGGGGCTGTTCGCGGCCGGCCTGCACGCCTTCCTGTACGTCTTCGTCCTCTCCTCTTCGATCAACGGTCTCTGCCACCACGTCGGCTACAAGAATTTTTCGAACACCGCGACGAATATTCAGTTCATTGCGTGGCTGACCGGTGGAGAAGGCCTGCACAACAACCACCACGGCTTTCCGCGCAGTCCCAAGTTCAGTTTTCGGCCCAGCGAATTCGATCCCGCATGGCCGGTCATCCGGTTGTTGGCGCGGCTCAAGCTGGCCAAGCCGTACAGAACGATTGACGCGGCATTGACCTCGAAAACCGCCTGACGTACACGACCCGCCTGTACTTAGAGCACGTTGCAAAATGAGCCGGCTCCGGGTGGCCGCGAACGGACGCCCGCTCGGGCGCGGAGGCGTCACCCGTAACCATGGCCTTTCGCCGAGCACCCGAGTGGGCTGTTCGCGGACAGGACCCGAGAGCGGCTAATCTTGCAACGGTCTCTTAATTGGCTAATTGACCGGACCCGTTGGAAGGTGCCTACGTCTCCGTCGCCGACGGCGTCGGGCGCGAGGCTCGACCGGCGGATGGTCGCCAGACGCCTCAGCTTCGGCGAGAAACGCCTTCCATTGCGCGACCATGTCGGGCACGCCGCCATGAATATCCAGCCAGGTCAGCGCTTCGCGAAAAATCGTGCGGTGGGACAATGCGCGTCTCACACGCGGGCCGGCGGTCAGATCGCGGAGCCGCCGCTGCAGGCCGAGGAGCTGCCGCAGCCGCTCGACATCTCGCCGCGCGAGCGGCAGCTCGCCGAGCCGCGGACCCGCAGGTCGTCGTCGATCCGACCGGTGCGGAACGCGTTGATCCTGCCCGGTGATCCGATCGCGCGGCACAGTCTGAAGACCGTGCCCTACGCGATCTCCATGATGATGGCCGGTGCGATCTCCATCGTGAGGACTGTTCCCTGCACCGTCGCGTTGTAGGGGCCGGTCTTCAGACCGGCCCTGGTCTGGCGACAATCCGAGCGGCGCCAGCAGGCTGCCCATCAGAATGGCGTTGGTGAGCGTGTCAGGCGCGGACTCGAACCCGGCGCGGTAACGATCCAGCGCCGCCAGCGAATGCCACAGCGATTGGGCCGCGCCGCGATGCAGCTCCGCCGAAATCGGTTCGAGCAGCCCGAGCGTTGCCAGCTCGCGGAACGTCCGCTCCGACGATCCCCCTCGCAGAATTTTGTAGTACTCCTCGAGCAGCCGGGGCGGCGCCGCGCGCGCGATTTCGTGTCGCAGACGCGCGATCGCGTCCAGAATCGGCCGGTCAACCGTGAAATCGAGCCGCGCCGCGAGCGCCACCGCCCGCATCATGCGCACCGGATCTTCGCGAAACCGCAGTTCCGGATCTCCAATCGAGCGCACAAGGCCGGAGCGCAGGTCGTCGAGTCCACCGACGTAATCGATGATGGAAAACGTGGCGATGTCGTAGAACAGCGCGTTGATCGTGAAGTCGCGCCGAAACGCGTCCTCTTCCGGGGTGCCAAACGTGTTGTCGTGATGAATCAGGTGGTCAGCTGCCGGTTCGGGCATCTGATGATGGATCGGCGCCGGCACGCCGTCCTGCACGACTTCCTCGCCGGGCGCGACCTGGCGCCGAAACGTCGCAACTTCGATGACTTTCTGGCCGAACTTCACGTGCGCCAGACGAAACCGTCGCCCGATGATCCAACAGTTGCGAAAGAGCTTCTTGACTTGATAGGGATGCGCTGAGGTGCCGATGTCGAAATCTTTCGGCCGGCGGCCGATGAGCAGGTCGCGGACGCTTCCGCCGACCAGATAGGCGGTGTAGTTGAACTGGCGCAGCCGATAGAGGACCTTCAGGGCATCGGCGTCGACGTCGCGGCGCGAAAGCGAGTGCTCGGCGCGCGGAACGACCCTCGGGTCAGCCATCGAATGGCATTGTACCAAATACGTCGCGAACGGGCGCTAAGTACAAATACACCAATAACTTGTGCACCTATTTTCGGCGTGGCGCCATCGCCCGACGCGGCGAGTGGGGTGAGACCCTCGGCTCTCCTTATCTGTGTGTGCCGCCGGGGTCGGGGCGGCGGATGACCGTGATCCGCTCGCCCTGGTGATGTGCGCGCGCTGGTGCCGGAGCGTGCCCGCTCGCTCGGACAGCCGGCCGAGACAGTCCACTTGGAATGGGAACGGTTCAAGGACCGGCGGGCGAAACAGTGACTGATCAGTCGCCGAAGGACTTCTCGCGCGGGACATGTCAGATCCGGCAGCGTCGGCGACCGCACCGCAGGTGACATATACTTCGCGCGCGCCTCTGCATATCCGTCACGCCGAGCCGGCTCGGGCCGGATCAGAATGTCGATCTGATCAGGAGGGTGTGGATGCCTATACGTTCAGTCGCGTGGTCCGTCGGTGTTCTGACAATCCTGCTGGCCGCGCCGGCGAATGCCCAGGAGCATGGCCAGGTCGGACTGTCCATGGGTTATCCGGCGTCCGTCGGAATCGTCTGGCAGATCGCCGATCGATTTGCCGTCAGACCGGAGGTTTCACTCGTTCAGAGTTCCGGCGTCAGCAGGTCCACTCTGACGGTATCGATCACCACCCCTTTCGGCACCCAAACCCAGACCGCGTCGACCCAGGTGACGACCGACACCACCACAATGGGCACCGGCATCAGCGGGCTGATCTATTTGTGGAAACGGGAGGCGCTGAGCGCCTTTGTGAGCCCCCGGTACGCCTTCACGCGTGGAACGAACACGGGGACGTCAAACGGCGCGACGTCGCCGGTGGGTGACATCACAACGAGGAATCACTTCATCAGCGGATCATTTGGCGCGCAGTATGCGCTCGGCCGACGATTCAGCGTCTTCGGGGAGATTGGGCTTGGGTACAACCACGGTAGCGCGAGCAGCCCGCCGTCGAGCACTCCTTCGCCGATTGGCTCGACGACGAGCAGTTCAGAATCGAACAACCACGGCGTCAGCACGCGGTCGGGTGTCGGCGTCGTGTTTTATTTCAACTAGCTCTTGGCTTCCTTCCAGTTCTTGCCGATTCCCACGTCGACAGTCAGTGGTACCACGAGCGGCGCGGCGGACTGCATCCGCTCCCGCACGACTTCCGCCACCTCCTGCGCGCGATTCTCTGGGACCTCGAAGAGCAGTTCGTCGTGAACGGTGAGGATCATGCGCGCGTTCGGATGTGACGCCAGGGCGGCGTGGACGTCAATCATGGCGCGCTTCATGATGTCCGCCGCCGACCCCTGGATCGGCAGGTTGACCGCGACGCGCTCGGCCGCCGATCGCATCTGGCCGTTGCGGCTGTTCAGCTCCGGCACCAGCCGTCGTCGTCCGTACATCGTCTTCACCACGCCGGTGGCGCGGGCTTCTTCGAGCGTGCGATCGATGAACGTGCGCACCCGCGGGAAACCGGCGAAGTAGGCATCGATGAATTCCTGCGCGGCTTGAGGCGTCACGCCGATGTCTTTGGCGAGCGTGAACGCCGTCTTGCCGTACAACAACGCGTAATTGATGATCTTCGCCCGGCGCCGGAGCTCGTGTCTGGAGAGGCCGCTGCCGGTGCCGAACACCTTCGCCGCCGTTTGATCGTGAATATCCTCGCCGCGCCGAAATGACTCGATCAGCGTCTCGTCACCCGCCAGGTGCGCGAGCACCCGGAGCTCGATCTGGGAATAATCGGCCGAGATCAGGACGTGACCCGGATCGGCGATGAATGCCCGTCGGATCTCGCGACCGAGATCTGTGCGGATCGGGATGTTTTGCAGATTCGGATCGCTGCTGCTCAAGCGTCCGGTCGCGGCAACCGCCTGGTTGAAGCTGGTGTGCACGCGACCCGTCTCGGGGTTGACGAGTTGCGGCAACGCGTCGATATAGGTGCCCTTCAGCTTCTGCAACGCGCGCCATTCGAGAATCAGCCGCGGCAAATCGTGCGCGAGCGCCAGCTCCTCGAGCACCTCGACCGCCGTGGACGCGGTTTTCGTCTTGACGTTGCGCTTGAGTGTCGGGAGCTGCAGCTTGTCGAACAGGATCTTCGACAGCTGCTGCGGCGAGTTGATGTTGAACGATTCGCCGGCCAGCTCGAAGATCTGCACGCTTCGCGCCGCCAGCTCACGATCCACGTGTTGTGCCTGCCCGCTGAGTGCGGCGGCGTCGATTCGCACGCCCGCCCGCTCGACGGCGACGAGGACGGGAATGAGCGGGCGCTCGAGGTCGCGGTACACCGCACCGAGGCCTTCCGCCTCGAGCATCGGCGCGAGGCGGTCGGCCATCTGCAGCGCCAGATCCGCGCGCTCGCCGGCATAGCTCACGGCTGCATCGGGGGGCACGTCGGCAAGGCCGATCGCCTTGGCGCCGCGCCCGCGCACGTCTTCCTCTGTCAGCGCCTTGTATCCCAGATGTTCGAGCGAGGCGTCCTCGAGCGGATGTGCACGGGTGGCATCGAGCAGATACGTCGCGAGCATCGTGTCGATGCCCAGGCCAGTAAGGCGGACGCCGTGACGTTCCAGCACGATCGCATCGAACTTCAGATCGTGCCCGGCCTTCTCAATCGACGGATCTTCAAGCAGCAGCTTCACGGCCGCCAGTGCCTCTTTGACCGTCAACTGTGGACCGTTGTGCATCCCCTGGTGGCGGAGCGGCACGTACCTCGCCGACCTCGCCTGTGTCGAAAACGCCAGGCCGACGATACCGGAGCGCACGGCGGAGGGGGCATCGGGAAGGACCCGTATCGCGAACCGGCCGGCCGTTCGGAGCTCGTCAACCAGGGATCGAAGCTCCTCATCAGTGGTCACGAGACGGTAGTCTTTCTGAATGGTCTCAGCCGTGGGCGCGTATTCCATCAC
>JAHFUI010000299.1 GCA_023265175.1 Acidobacteriota bacterium | reverse complement strand
GACAGGCTGCCGATCGTGACCGAGCACGCCGCCGCCAGCCGCCAGCGTTTCGTTGTCCACCAGCCGGTCATGGCGCGTCCCTCACTTCCCCCGACTCCTCAAGTGACCGACGCAGCATAACGCGTCGCACGTGACGCAGGCATCGTGTTGTTTGTGACGCCTGGATCGAGCTCTGCCCAGGAAGCGTGCCATTTTCCCGTCGAGGTAGCCGCCGCGCCACATCGCGACGTCAAACGATCTGCAGAATCTCTCGGCTCCCCGTGACGTACAAATCCGTGTAGCCTTTCATTTTGCCGCGGAAGGCATCGTTCGTGGCGTAGTCCTTCATGCGCGCCTCGAACTCCCCGACGTTCTCCGCTTCGTACTCCAGGATGACACGATTGAAATCTCCCGTCAGATCAGTCAACACGCGGTACCGAGAAAGACCCTGGGCTGCGCTGGCTGCCTCCTTGAGTTGAGCAGCAAGCTTACTGGCGTTCCCGGGCTTGGCGATGAAGCAGTTACGAACGACGATCATGATTCCTCTCCCTGAGATCTGTTCCCGACGCAGGTGCCGAATAACCAGTGGCCGTCACCGCACCGATGGTGCGTCGGATTAGACGGTCCCAGTCTAACGCGGCGGACGTGTCGATTCAATTTGCTTGAAAGGAGCGGCCCGTCCCGGTCCATCGCCTGACGGCCGCCCGTCCAACGAGGCCCGGCCCAACAGCAACCGACACGCGACGGATGGCCGACCCGGTTGTCGTCCCGAGCGCGACGATTAGCGGGCACCAGCCCGCTCGAAGCGGGCCGAGAGCGTCCTGATCGTTTCCTCGTTGCCGCGCTCAAAGAAGCGCCGCATGGCCTGCGATTCGTCGTCCGCCCCGAATTCCATGCTCGCCACCCGAAGATGCGTGCGGCCGCCGGCAAGCGGCGTGAGCGTCACCACCGTCCAGGTGTGCTTCCAGGCTTCCTTGAACGGAAAATTCACGGGCGGCTTGTCGATGCGGATCGCGATCATGCGCTGCGGTTCGTAGGCGAGAATCCGGTTCTCGATGGTCTGACCGTCGCCGAGCACTCCGTCTGCGGCGTAGCGCGACCGGATCAGACCGCCGATGCGGAAATCCACGTCGGCCAGGGCGACGCCGAGCGTCTTGTAGCCGTCCGGCGTCGTCCACACCTTCCACACCTCGGCGACCGGGGCGTTGACGATGCCTTCGTTCACGAACGACGGCGCGTCAGCCGTGGCGGTCACGGATGCCGGCCGAGGGGATTGGGCGATGGCGGTGACGGCGCACAGGCACAGGGCGACGGCAAGGGGCCATGTTTTCGAGCTCCCCGGGAAGGGCGCGCCTACTCGATCAGGAAAACGTCCACGGCGAGAACGCAGGCTGGCAGCAGCTGCGGCGCGATGGACTGGCCACGATGCAACTGCTCGAGGCTCCGAAACGCACCTCGCTCGGGCGCCGAGTAACGCGACACCAGATTGGCATTGAGGTCGGCCAGCCAGTACTCCGGAATGCCCGATTCGGCGTAGACGCGCGTCTTCACGTCCCGGTCGTACTCGATCGAGGAGTCGGCAATCTCGATGATGAGGAGAATGTCTTCCGGACCCGCGTGACGTGAGGCGTAGAAGTCAGCCCGGGGCCGGAGCAGGACCAGGTCTGGCTCGGGTTCAGAATAACGGTCCAGCCGTACCGAGCCCTGTGGCAGGACGATGGCGGCCTCGCCTGCCGCTATGACCAACGCGCGAGTGGCGCAACTCACGCACGCATTGTGTCGCGCGCCTATCGGCGTCATCGCGACCACTTCGCCGTCGATGAGCTCGACGCGGTCGTCCTCGGACAGAATGCCGACCTGTCCCATGCGCTGGTAATCCTCCGCGGTGAAGCGTCTCTTGCTAAGTGCGACCGGCATGAACCGTGCCCCATTCTAGCATCGTCGATCGCGAAGATCGTGCCGGACGAAAGCGCGCCTGAACGCGCGGAATCATCGTCTACGGTTGCAGTTTCTGCGCGAACGATGGTGCGACGACGGCGCAGAATCTACAACGTGCCCGCCGAGTGCAATCCGTTCACGGTCGCTGCTTTTCGGGAGGTCTGCTTGTCAGGCGAAGGCGCCGAGGGTGTCGAAGCGTCCTTTGAGCACCGTCTCCGTATCGTTGTATCCCAGCCACTCCTTGATCGCGGTGGCATACACGCGACGGAAATCGGTCGTCATCTTCAGATTGCCGTCATCCAGATCCGTCACGCTCGGCGGCTGGCCGTGGAAGCCGCCTGTAATATGGTCGTGCTTGGCGAAGAGGAACATAGGCGTGGCCGTGCCGTGATCGGTGCCGAGGCTTCCGTTTTCTTCAACGCGCCGGCCGAACTCCGTGAACATCATCACCGCGACATCGTCGGCGCGGCCGATGCGGGCGATATCGTCCATGAAGGCGCGGACGGCGTCGGCCGTGTACATCAAGAGGCGGCTGTGGACGTCGCCCTGCTGCACGTGCGTGTCGAACGAATTGCCCTGATACGTGACGTAGTAGAGGCGCGTCTTCATGCCGGCGGCGATGAGCGCGGCGACGCGCTGCAGGCCGCCGCCGAACGCGTTGCCGATGCCGTAGTCCACCGGCGTTCGATAGGCCGCCGACGCCTGACGAACGAAGTCCGAGCTGTCGGCCGCGTTGCGGGCCGTGGCCGCGAGGAAGTCGAGGGTCGAGTTCGACGAATTCGACGCGGGCCGTGTCTCCCCGAACGTGCCCATCACGTGCTTCTCGTCGTCGGTCCCGTCGCGACGGAAGCGCGCCGGATCATCGAAGACGAGCGGCGAATGTCTGCCGCTGCGCACGGCGAGCGACTGCGACGTTCCGATGTTGACGATCAGGTTGCGCGTGGCAGGGTTGAGATGATCGTCGGCGAGGCGGCCAAGCCAGCCGAGCGGCTCGCCGGCGTTCGGCATGCCCGTGTGCCAGTAGCTCATCGACG
>JAHFUI010000182.1 GCA_023265175.1 Acidobacteriota bacterium | reverse complement strand
GATACACGTGATACGTCCTGCCGCCGGTCGCCGGCATCGGCTCTTTGCGCGTGCGAACCGTCACCGTTCTCATCGCTTCTCCTCTGACGCCGTCGGGATCCGACAGCACGAAGCGGCATTCGTATTCCGTGTCGGGATCGAGATTCAGTACGCTGCCCGAGAACATGTTGGGGACGATGTAGTCGAACGGGAAGCGCGGGAGGAGCGGGTTATCGTTCGCCTGCGGCGGGCCGCCATTCACCCACTCGTGCTGCAGACGCAACAGAGGCAGCCCCTTGCGCCACGCGGTTTCGCCCTTCTTTCTGTAGGTGACGTCCACCTGCGCGTTGCGGTTGTCGTCGCCGGTGATCTTCCAATCGAAGCCGAGCGACAAGAGCGTCGGCGGCTCGACTGAGAACTCGCCGGTGGTTGCCCCCGGGGTCGTCACCTGCGCGCGCGCGGGCGCCGCGGCGAGAGCGAGCCCGAGCGCAGCGGTGATCATCGGCCTTCCTGTTCGCCACATACTGCCGTTCTCCTCCGCCAGCGACTGGCGACGTGCTGTGTGCGGTGGGATTATCTCCCATACGTCACGCACCTGCATCTCCCACGCGGCCCCGCCCCGCTGATATGCCGGCTATCGTCCTGTTGCCGGTCCCAAACACCACGGTAGAGATGCTCGCGGAGCTGCTCGCCACCCGCGTCCGGACCGAGCTCGAGACGATGGGGGCGCGCGGCCTGACGGCGATCGAGAGGGAAGTCGAGGAGAACTTCGGGCTGTCGCCGTCTATCGCGTCGGGCTCCCGTGACGATCGCGGCGCTCCGCGGCCGCCACGTCGGCGGCGCGGAGACGGCCGTCCTGGAGCGCCGTCGCCACGAGCGCGCCGTCACATCCCGACTCGGACAGTCGCGCGAGGTCATCGGGCCCGCGAACGCCGCCGCCGGCCAACAGCGTCACATCCGGCGCCGCCTCGCGCACTCGGGCGATCAATTCGAGATCGATTCCTGCGCCCATGCCGACCCGCGCCAGATCGATCACGATCAGGGCGCCCGCCCCGGCGCTTGCAGCGCGCGCCGCGACCACGTGCGCAGGCTCGCCGGACGGGATATGCGCGCTCCCGACTACCGGCTCGCCGTCGCGCAGGTCGAGGCTGAAGGCGACCCGCTCGCCACCAACCGCATGGCAGATCTCACCAAGGGCATCGTAGGAAGACAGCGTCTCGAGCCCGACGATGACGCGCGTCGCGCCGAGATCCAGCGCGTGTCGCGCCCGATCGATGGACGAGACGCCCGCATCAAGCCAGAGCGGCGCACCGAGCGCAGCCACGGCGGCGACGGCCGTGTCCTGCGGCGCGCGGCCCTGGATCGCGTCGAGGTCGGCGACGTATAGCTCCTTGATGCCGAGGCGATCCGTGTATGCCCGCGCGAGCGCAACGGCATTGCCGGGCCCGGTGGGCCCCATGTACTCGAAGGGCGAGCCGGCGACCGCGCGGACTGGTGCGTAGAGCTCACGCGTGCCGGCACGCGCGTGCACGGCGCGTCCCGCGAGCAGATCGACGACGCCAACGATTCGCACAGCGGCTCTCCCCACTAAATCATGCCGCCGGTCGCGCGAGTCGATGTAACGAAGCTCCACCTCAAACCGACGAGTGTCGCTTCGTTACTAGTCACGGCTCTTTCTTGGCCGCCTCGAAAATCCTTCGCCGGATGTCCAGACGGGAGGTGTGCTCCTCACGCCATTGATAGAGGTAGTGCCCGAGGTCCTCGTTGGCGGGCTCGTGACCGTTGGCCTCGATGTACCACGCGCGGATCTGCCCTGGCATCGCGAGCCATTCCTTGTAGTCTCGCTCTTCCACCTCTCGATGCTGACGGGTGATCACCACGGGGTCGACGGTTTCCAGATTCGCCACGATGCGACGTGCACCCATCCGGCCGTATTTCGACGAGATGCACAGCACGCAGTGGCCGAGATCGTCCACCATCAGCGCCGCCTGCTGCGCCGCCTCTTGGGGAGGGATGAAATAGTCTGGCGTCGTCCAGAAACCGGTCGCCGCTGAAATCGCGGTACTGAGCACGACGAAAACCCCGGCCGCCGTCAGTGCCGGACGCACGATCGAACGAACGTTCACCATGACCATCGGCGGGCTCCAGCCTCGTTTGCGCACCCAATGCAGCAGGGCCGGCGTCACCAACAACGCGAGCGCGACCACGATCCACGCAATCAGCAAGAACCCATTGGCCGCCGAGACGTGCCACGGGGACCTCGCCTGCACTGGAAAGAGCAGGTTGACTTTCCACCCGCTGAAACTCCAGTCGACGAGCGTCGACAAATGGCGATAGTGGTGAAGGTTGTAGGACAGCGCATCGTCCAGCGAGAGGATCAGCAGCAGTCCCGTGGCGATCTGGACGATCCATCTGCCACGCCGCGCGAGCACTTCGATGATCGGCGTCGCCGCGAACGGCACCACCGCGCAGATCAGGCGCATCGGTGTCGTCTGCCCGAGCGTCTTGCCGGCCGCGGGCAACAGGAGCCCGAAGAACAGCAGCGCACTCAGTCCCGCGACCGCCGGTTTTCGCCGTGCCATCCACCAATATCCGGGAAGGGCCAGCAGGAGGACGGGCGAATGCGCGAACAGTCCCCACTCGCGATCCAACAGATAGGGGGCGATGTTCTTCAGCATGCGCACCCACGTGAAATTGTCGTCCGAGCCCTCGACGGACCAGAGAGCCGACGGCAGCACGCTGCCGGTAATTCGATACGCGTACAGGGAGAACAGCGCAGCAGGCATGGCGACGCCGGCGAGAAACATGAGGCTCCGCCGCCTGTCACCGCGCCACACGACGAGCGCGCCGATCGTGAGCGCCGCCGTCACGCCCACGAACCGGACGTGAAGCCACAACAGGTAGCCCGCGAGGAGACCGTAAAAGAATGACGCGCCACGGCCACGGGGATCGGCGAACAGAATATGGCCGCCCACGGCCGACACGAAGAACCCGGCGGCGAGCTCCGGATAATACTGATACGGAAACGCCGCGACCGGCAGCGTCAACGTGAAGGCGAGGCTCGCCACCCACGCGACCGCGATCGTGGCGCCGCACTTTTGCAGGAATCGGAAGATCAGAATCGTCCAGAACGCATAGACGACGAGAAAGAAAGTATTGACCGCCGTGAGGTTGGTGGGCCACTGCGCCGCCGAACCGGGCTCGATGTGGGCGAATTGCCGGTCCACGTAGTAGGCCGGAAACATCAGAAACGACACGCCGGGATTGTGCACCTGGTACATGCCGCCGTCCTTGCCGTCGATGAAACCGGCGGGGCGATGTCCAGCTCGATTGAATTGGCGCGAAGGATTACGGATATACGCGGCCGCGTCGCCCGCGAGGCTTCGCAGCTCGCCAGGGAGCGTCTCTGCAACCAACACGAAATTTCGAAACACGCGCGGACGGAAGTCGGCCGGCAGCTGCGACATCGCCTTGATCTGGGAGACGTCGAAGCCGAGGCCCTGATACAAGTTCTCACAATACCGGACGTACTTCGGCTCGTCTCCGTTGGTGCCTCCGAGGGATCGAAGGATCGGCGTGCCCGCCGCCGCCCACGTGATGGCGATGGCCGCGAGTGTCACCTCGGGCGCCCAGCGGCGTACGACGGTCGGCACCTGGACGCTCGCGATGCGACGATGCCATGCGCCGTTCGAGCGCACGTCGATGTTGCGTGCCAGCCAGACCCCAATCAACGCCGTCCACCACCACCGCAGATCGACGATCACATACGACACGACCGGAAGGAACCGACCGACTGCCGGCACGAGACCAAACAGCGGCACGGCGCTGGCGGCGAACCAGAAGAGCGGCTGCGCGTACGAGACGTCGCGCCACGACAAGAACACCGGCTGCAGTGCGAGTCGCGCCGTTGCTTGCCGGATAAGGAAGTGCGCGAGGAACACCAGCGCGATTGTGGCGAGTGCGGCCGCGATGAACGAGCCGACAGCCGCCGACACGAACACGTACTCGATGTTTTTCGTGCCCGCGATCGGCACCAACACACTGCGGGCGAGCCACGCGTGAAGCGCGATGCCGAGCGCCACGGCGATCAGCACGAAGAATCCCGGACGCCGCGCCGTGGCCAGTTGGCGCGCCATGTCGTCCCGCGTCAGCATGCGCGGATCATAATCCGGTTATCTCGTCATCTGGTTATCTGGTCGTGTTGATTTAGAGACCGTTGCAAAATTAGCCGCTCTCGGGTCCTGTCCGCGAACAGCCCACTCGGGTGCTCGGCGAAAGGCCATGGTTACGGGTGACGCCTCCGCGCCCGAGCGGGCGCCCGTTCGCGGCCACCCGGAGCCGGCCAATTTTGCAACGTGCTCTTAGACTCAAATGACCAGATAACCAGATGACCAAGTGACCAGATGAGGACTCGGCTAGAATCGGCCTCGAGTTGGTGATCGGCTGGGACATCGGCGGCGTGAACACGAAGGTCGCACGCGTGGCGGGACGCGACGTCGTGTTGGTGCGCGCGCGTCCCTACGAACTGCAACGCGCTCCAGACGCGCTCGCGTCCGTGCTGCGCGAGCTCGCGTCCGAAGTCGGCGCCGGCGCCCCGGCGACGCATGCGGTGACGATGACCGCGGAGCTGTCGCAGATCTTCCGCACGAAGCGCGACGGCGTGGCATTTGTTCTCGACGCCGTCGCGAGCGCATTCCCATCGTCGGCGATCCGCGTGTTTGCCGTCGATGGCCGCTTCCTCGCGCTCGAGGAGGCACGCCGGACGCCGCTGGCTGTTGCCGCGGCGAACTGGGCGGCGACGGCGCAGGCGATTGCCCAACATCACCCCGATGCGTTGCTCGTCGACATCGGCACGACGACCACCGACATCATCCCGATCGTCGACGGGGCGGTCGCCGTCGAAGCGCTTACCGATCCGGACCGCCTCGCTTCTGGTGAGCTCGTGTATACCGGCGCGGTCCGCACTCCAGCCGAAGCGATCGCCAGTCACGTTCCGCTCGGCGGGAAGATGGCCGGCGTGTCCGCCGAGGGATTCGCGCTCGCGGGCGATGTGCACGTGTGGCGCGGCGACCTCGACCCGAACGACTACAGCGCTCAGACGCCGGATGGTCGTCCCGCGACACGTGAATTCGCCGGTGAGCGACTCGCACGGGTGGTCTGCGCGGATCGCGATCTGCTGGATGAGGCCGCCGTGTCTTCGATCGCCGGCGCGCTGGCCGGCGCGCAGGTGGCGCGCATCACGGCGGCGATCGAGCGCGTGCTCGCTCGCCATCCATCGCTGCGTACCGCTGTGGTGACCGGTTTGGGGGCGTTTCTTGGAGATGCGGCCGCGCGCGCGGCAGGATTGCAAGTCGTCCTGCTGGCGGGCGAGCTCGGCGACGCAGCCGCGCGGTACGCGCCGGCCGTCTCCGTCGCCTTGCTCCTTGAACGGGCATTGGCAGGTTCTGGCGTCGAGCCCGACGGGGCGGACCTAACAGCCCGTGGTGAAAGTCTGGCTGCATTCGGGGCCCCCAACGCGGCGGCCGCGTTGGGGACCCCATTCGACGGGCGATGCATCCCCGCTCCACCCCAACGCGGCTGCCGCGTTGGGGACCCCGGCGCTGGCTGCGTTGCTCCTCCGTCAAATACTCCCGGTATTCTCGGTCGTCGCGCCTTGCCCGCGGGGCGCCTCGCCCGTCTCGGTGCGACGCCAGACTTTCACCACGGGCTGCTCAAGCTCCGCACGACAACAGAAGCAGCGCAGGCCTTTAGGCCTGCCGTGCCTGACGGTACCGTCATCGTCGACACCGTCGTGAAACTGGGCGGCGGACTGCTCGCCTACGTCGAGCACTTTGATGCGGCGCTCGCGACCATTGCTGCCGCCGCCCGAGCGCATCGCCTGCTGATCGTGCCGGGAGGCGGACCGTTCGCCGCCACGGTTCGTGCCGTGGACGGCCGGCTTGCTCTCCCTGATGATGCGGCGCACTGGATGGCGGTGCTGGCCATGGACCAGTACGCGCATCTCATCGCGGCGCGGCTGGCTGGCGGCGTGCTGGTCGCGGAGCCGTGCGAGATCGCCGCCGCGCTTGCGGAGGGTCACGTGCCAGTGCTCGCGCCAACGCGCTGGCTGCGCGACGCCGATCCGCTCCCGCACACGTGGGACGTGACCGGCGACAGCATCGCCGCCTGGATCGCCGGCGCGGTCGGCGCGCGACGCCTGGTGCTGATAAAGCCGCCCGGTGCGACGGGCAGCGATGTGATGGACGCGTATTTCCCGCGCGCTCTTCCGCCCGACGTGGCGTCGGTGATTGTGGCGGCGGATCAGATGGACGCGATCAAGCCAGCGCTGGGCGTGTCACGGTCCACCTTTATAGGCGGACCGAACAGATCCGCGCCTGAGTGAGTCGCATGCGGCCCGCAGCAGGCGAACCTTGTCGGCGCTGACGGAGCCGGCGCGGCCTCCGTCGCACGCCGCACCGCGCACGCCGGCGATGTCCGCGCCCGCGTCGCGCACGAAGGGGATATCGCCTGCCGTCAACTTGCCCGCGAGCGCGACGAGCAGCCCGGCCTCGTGCGCCTCACCCACCCAGGCGACGAGCGCGTCGTGCGCGACCAGCCCTCGCAAGCCGGGCCCGTTCTTGTCCGCCGTATCGAGCAGGACGCCGCGCGCCCCGACACGGGCGGCGACTTCCACGAGCGCAGTCGGTGCGAGGTTCAGTGCGCGGTCCCCGTCGGCGTACGCGACGGCGACAACACCGCCGTGTCCGTCGTTTCCGGCCGTGGCACCGCGCACCGCTGCCGCAATCAGCCGCGCGACGCGTTCCGCGCTGGCGATTCGGGCGAAGCCGACCTTCACGAGGCCGGCGCCCGCGGCGGCGAATTCTCGAGCGGCGCGCTCAATCGCATGCTCGTCGGTCGCGTCGCCCAGCGCGGCGGTGACCAGGCGCTCACCGGCGAGGGCGGCGTGAATTTCGCGCAGCACCTCCCGCGACACAGGGCCGAGCGCGCCGGCCAGCGGATCCTTCGCGTCAATCACGTCCGCGCCGCCCGCCAGTGCGGCTGACGCCTCCGCCGCGCTCGCCACGCTCACCAGCAGTCGCATCGCCATCGGTCACTGATTATCGCGAACACGGTATGATCCGCGATACAGGTTGGCAGCCCGTGGTGAAAGTTGCGGCGGCATTCGGCCGGCGTTGCATCCCCGTGAGCGGCGTTGCTCCTCCCTCAAATATGGCCCGATATTCTCGGTCGTCGCGCCTTGCCCACGGGGCGCATCGCCGCCCTCGGTGCTCGCCGCAACTTTCACCACGGGCTGTTAGATGACCAACGCCGCGTCGCTGACCGGACGCGTGGTGCTCGTGACCGGTGCCTCGAGTGGGATCGGCCGCGCGATCGCGCTCGCCGCGGCTCGCGCCGGGGCCGACGTGGCGATCACCTATCGTGCGAACGAAGAGGGCGCGCGCGACGTTGCGCGCGAGATCACGGCGCTTGGACGTCGCGCGGCGGTGATCTGGCTCGACCTCGCCGACCTCCTGTCCGTTCGCACACTCGCCTCCGCCGCCTGCGACGCGCTTGGACGGGTTGACGTCTGGGTGAACAACGCCGGCGCGGACATTCTCACGGGCGCCGGTCAGTCGCTGTCGGCCGTCGACAAGCTGGATCTGCTGCTTGCCGTCGATCTTCGAGGCACGATGCTCGCCTCGTGGCATGCGGCGGAGATGCTGGGCGCGCAGGAAAATGGCGGCGTCATCATCAACATGAGCTGGGATCATGTGCTCACCGGAATGCCTGGGCTGAACCCGCAGCTGTACGCGGCGGTCAAGGGTGGCGTGCTCGCCTTCAGCAAATCGCTCGCGCGGTCGGTGGCGCCGCGTGTGCGCGTGAACGTGCTCGCGCCAGGTTGGATCGAGACGTCCTTCGGCGCCGACATGGACGAGGGCACGCGCCGCGCCGTTGCGGACTCGACGCCGCTCCAACGGTGGGGCACGCCCGATGACGTCGCCGGTGCCGCCGTATTTCTCGCGTCGCCCGCCGCCGCGTTTCTCACCGGACAGACCATCTTGGTGAATGGTGGAGTCGTGATGTGACGGACTCCGCGGAGGATCCTATGTCAGAAAAAGAACCAATCTACGACGCATCGCAGATCGCCGAGCGCCTGCGCGAGCTGCCCGGGTGGTACTTCGAGGACGGTTGGATCCGCCGCGTCTACAAGACCGACGGGTGGCCGACGACGCTCATGCTGGTCAACGCGATCGGCTACATCGCCGAGGCCGCGTACCATCATCCCGATCTCTCCGTCACGTGGGGACGTGTAACGGTCAAGCTGATGACGCACAGCGCCGGCGGGATCACCGACAAGGATTTCGCCGTCGCTCGCCGCATCGAGGACGTCGCGCTCTGGCGCCCCGCCGAGGGCGGTGCGCTCACGGGCACGCCGAACAAATTCGTCCGGAGCGGCGACCCGCGGGGATGACCCGCCGTCGCTCGCTTGCGAAGTCACGAGCGAGCTTTGACGGGTCCGTCGAAGCGCTTCGCGCGAAAGCGGACGCCGCGGCGCCGCGCCGGTCCGAGCCCGGTCGAGGGATGACAGGCTTAGCAGCCCGTGGTGAAAGTCTGCCTGCATTCGGGGCCCCCAACGCGGCAGCCGCGTTGGGGACCCCGTTCGACGGGCGATGCATCCCCGCTCCACCCCAACGCGGCTGCCGCGTTGGGGACCCCGGCGCTGGCTGCGTTGCTCCTCCGTCAAATACTCCCGGTATTCTCGGCCGTCGCGCCTTGGGAGCGGGGCGCCTCGCACGTCTCGGTGCGACGCCAGGCTTTCACCACGGGCTGTTGGGACGCCCTGAGGCTCTCGAGGGGCGTCGCGTGCTGTTTGTCACCGGCCGACTCGCTGAGCCGGCGCTCCGTCGTGTGCTCGCCGAGATGGCGCCTCCCTTCGCCTACGACGTCTCCGTGCTCCGGATCACGGTGGCGGCGCTGATGACGACCGCGTGGATCGCGCGCAACCTTGACATTCAGGAGAACACGCTGGAGAGCACCGACCTCGTGCTGATTCCGG
>JAHFUI010000181.1 GCA_023265175.1 Acidobacteriota bacterium | reverse complement strand
AATGGGAGGTTGGTCTGCTCGTCCGGAGAGGTACCGAAGTGGTCGTAACGGGGGCGCCTCGAAAGCGTCTTGTCCGAAAGGGCACGTGGGTTCGAATCCCACCCTCTCCGCCAAATAAGTCCTTAATAATCAATCAGTTACTGCATCGAATTCTATCGGCGTGCCGTTCGTCGCCGTTTCAGCACCATTTCCCGACAACTCGACAGGCGAAATCTGGCCTCATTTCGTGTCTGGCAGGGCGATGATGTCCGCGTTCCACCCTCTCCGTCTCGGGCCTGCTCGGAGCCGTGTGGAACTCAGTTGCGGGAGACGACGCCGTGGGACAATAACCGGAGTCCACCCAACGCCGCCATCATATGAACGTGCATTTCACGCCGGAGTTCGAGAAGAAACTCAGCGACCTGGCCGCGAAGACAGGACGCGCGCCGGAAGCACTGCTCGAGGATGCCCTGGCTGGTTACGGATCCAACGCGGCCGCGCTGGATTGGTCTCGATGCCCGGCCGTTGAAAGCGTTCCGGGCAGAGTGAGCGGCGCATGGGTATTCAAGAACACGCGCATGCCCGTGTCCGTCGTTTTCGAAAACCTCGAGGCCGGAGCCACCCTGGCCGACATCGTTGAGTGGTTCGACGTGACGCCGGAACAAGTCAGGGTCGTGCTCGACTTCGCGGCTCGCAGCCTCGAAGTTCCTCTGCCCGGCCGCTGATGCTCATTCTCTTCGATCACGGCACGCCGGCGCCGCTCCAGTCTTTCTTGAAAGGCCACGCGATTCGCGAGGCGAAAGCGCAAGGGTGGGACACGCTCGGCAACGGCGAACTGCTCTCGGTGGCCGAAGCGGCCGGTTTTGAACTCCTGATCACAACGGACAAGAACCTTCGGTATCAGCAGAACCTGACCGGGCGGCAAATTGCCATTATCGTTCTCGGCAACCCGCAATGGCCCGTCCTGCGGTTGCACGTCGACCACGTCGTCGCAGCGGTGAGTGCAGCCACCCCAGGCAGTTACACGGAAGTCGATATCCCTCGGTGACTGGCGAGGAGCGGCCCGTCCGACGCTGCAACGAATTGAGCGTGCGCGCAGCCTGGCGACCGAGGCGATGTGGCTGCTTTCCTGTGGCCTCGACACGCTCGCATCACACCCGATCTCGTCGAAGGAAATTGAGCCGTGCTGTCGTCGGAGCCGCCGACTGGCGGTGAGCGAGCGCTCTCAAGATCGTATCAAGCACCAGGTCCAGTTCCTTGCCCACGTCCTCGGCGAGGAAGCGCAACACCAGATAGCCGTTCTCCTGTAGCACCTGATCCTTGCGGCGGTCGCGCCGGTACGCGACCGGATCCGCGAGATGCTGCGCGCCGTCGAGTTCCACCGCCACACGCGCGTCGGCGCACAGGAGATCGACTTCCAGTCTTCCCAGACCGTCGAACGCAATTGGCAGCGAAACGTTGACATCGAAACGCCCTTTGGTCGCCGCCAGGGTCTGCAGGCGCCGGTAGAGGAACGCTTCGGTCGCACTCCGCGCGCGGTCAACACCGTCGGCGTCCGGATGGACGACTCGAGCGGCGTGGACGAACAGAGTGGCGAGCGGCACGTCGACGCCATCGCGGACAAGCCTGCGCACGCTGCCGGAATAGTCGCGCTTCCACACCGGGTCCGACGGGAGAACGACATTGGCGGGCCAGCCCGGTATGGCGCTGGCCGGCAGGAGAATCTCGTAGCCGACGGCCTCATAACCGCGGCAGCGCCGATCGAACATCCGCGCGAGCATCGGCACGTTGAGGTCCGCGTAGTCGTAGATGCGCACCTCTCGCTTACCGTCGAAGAGGCGGTGCAGCCGACCGGCGTATTGGGCGATGGTGCCGCGCCACGAGACCGGAAGCGTGAGAAAGAGCGTGTCCAGCCGAGGGTCGTCGAATCCCTCTCCCACGTGCTTGCCGGTTGCCAGGATGACTCGTGCTTCATCGCGAGGAATGGCTGCGATCCGATCGGTGACGGCTTGTCGCTGCTTCTTGCCCAGCCCCGTTCGCAGCACCACGAGGTGACGGACGCCCGCGGCGAGCATGCCCTCGAGACGGTCGAGGTGATCGTTCCGCTCCGTGAGCACCAGCGGCGAACGGCCGTTGTTCACAGACTCCACAACGTCGTCGCAGATACGACGATTGCGCAGTTCGTCGTCGACCAACTCCTGGTAAAGCGCTTGGAACTCCATCCGCTTGTCCGCATCAGGTGTCCTGGCTGGCTGGAACGTCGTCGGTTGGACGAGGACGAGATGCTCGAATGGTCGCGCGGCCGCCTGTGCTCTCGCGTTCACTCGATGCCGGACCGGTCCGCATTGCATGAAGATGATGGGATGGTGACCGTCCTTGCGTGCAACGGTCGCCGAAAGCCCAACGACGAATCGCGCCTTGGCTTGGCGCGCTACCTGCTCGAAGCTGTGGGCCGAGAGGTGATGACACTCGTCAACGATCAGGTGGCCGTAGTCGGCCACGCAGTCATCGACAACGCCCTTCCTGACCAGGCTCTGAATAATGGCGACGTCGAGCCGCCCATTCGGTCGGGATCGGCCGCCACCGATTCGGCCGACCGACTTCGCGGGCACGCCGAGGAACGTTGAGAGTCGCTCGATCCACTGGTCGAGTAGTTGGCGACGATGCACGAGCACGAGCGTGTTCACCCCGCGCTGTGCTACGAGCCAGGCGGCGACCACGGTCTTGCCAAACGCCGTGGTGGCGGCCAGGACGCCGGTGTCGTGAGCCAGCAGCGCGTGTGCCGCCGCCGTTTGGCCGGTCCGCAACTCGCCTTGAAACGTCACGTCGAGAGGGCGACCGGCGTAACGTTCGTCGCGGATGGTCACGCGAATGCCCATCTCGCTCAACGCCTGGCGAACCTCGTCGAAGCATCCTCGCGGCAGGCCGATGTGATGCGGATGATCTTCAGCGCAGGCGATGACACGGGGCTTGTCGTACGTGGACAAGCGCATCGCCTGCGCTTTGTAGAACTCGGGATTCTGAAATGCCGCCAGGCGAAGCAGCCGGTTTCGCAGACCGGGAGGCAGTCCGTCCTTGGCGACGTAGATCTGATTGCCGAGCACCAGCTCGAGCGTCCGAGGCAGTTCGCCGACGAGCGGCGGTTCCCTGCGGTGCCGGGATGGAGGGGCAGTCCACGGCTGCTCTTCCCCGTCCTCCTGTGGCGGCAGACGCACGCCGAGGATGCGGCCACGGCGTTCGGCGCCCTGGACGATCCCTTCGACCTGTGCTCGGCCTATCTTGTGCACGCTCCCGAGAAACGCCCACTGGTCGGCCAACGGCACCAGATTGTCGTCGAGGAACACGCTGTTGCCCTTGTCGCGTGGTCGCTTCTGCAATGGCAAGGCGATCAGATTCCCGAATCCTCCCTGCGGCATCGTGTCCTGATTCGGAAAGAGACGGTCGTATGAATCCAAGCCCACATCCGGCCGGCTCTCCATTGTCTCGGTCAGGACGTGCGCTCCCAACCTTCGGGCCAGCGCCGCTGGAATGGCCTCTTCGAAAAAGAGCCAGACGTGCCCGCCTCGCCCGGAGCGAGATCGTTCGAGGGCGGCCGGGAGGTTCAGGCGTCGGCAGGCATCGAGGAAGGCCGCGGCATCTTCCTGCCAGTTCGCCTTGTCGAAGTCGACGGCCAGGAAGAAGCACGTCTCATCCAGGAGCAGCGGATAGACGCCCGCGACGAAGGGCTGCCCGGTGTTGTCGCAGCCGGACAGGTGGCAGCGGATGACGTCGTCTGTCACGGAGAGGAATCGACGGTTGGGGCATTCGGCGCACTTGATGCGGGGCTTCTCGCAGACGCCACGCACCCATTCGTTCGCGCAGGCGGGCGCATACCCAGACTTGCCGGTCTTCCGGCTCTCGTAGCGGCGCGGGTAGACATCCTCGCGACCGCGAAACAGGGATCGGAAGAGCGCAATCTTGGTCTGGGACGACGACGACTGGTTGACGAGGCCATTCAGGTCCATCGGCGCGACTCGTCTACCTCGCTTGGCCAGCGGCACGTTCCGCTCGCGCACGGCCTCGGCCGCAAACACCAACGCTTCGAGAACGTCGTCAGGGTCGACGGCGAAGACCGACGTGCCGCGAGGCCCTGCTGAAATTGGAGTTGCTCCGCGACGGCAATGAAGTGGCGCTGATGCCGCAGCTCCAATCGAGGGGATTGTAGCGGTGGCGCGTGTGAATACCTACCGAAACACGTGTTGGAAATCTTCATACCCCGTCGACGAGTGGCAGAACCCCAAGGCTGTCACTACCCAATTGACGACCCAATCAAGGCGGTAATACCCAATTCACCAGCGGGCTTCTTTCTTCCATCAGCCGACGGACATCGCTCAAGATATTCGCCGCCAATTCTCGACGGCGCCCTTCGGGATTCGAATTGCCCGACCAGAAAAAGAAATCCTTATCTGAGTTCAGTTTCTGCAGTTCCTCGACCTCCGGAGCCGTGTGTTCAATACGTGTCTCTACCCAGGCATTTGAGCGAATCTGGCGGATCCAGAGGATCGCAAGATCGGCCAAGTTCTTTAGAATCAACACTACCCAGAGGTTCGAATCCCACCCTCTCCGCCAAATAAGTCATTTAATTTCAATAACTTACAAACGCGATATTTCGCTAGAACTTCGTTTTCGTCGGTCTTTTCGCCATTCCATTCCGCGTTTGCCTTGCCCGCGGAAGAACTCACTGGTGGACGCCGGCCACGCGTGACCAGGAACCGGAATGAGCGAGATTGGATGCGGCGCCCGCCAGATCGGAGCGAGCGAGTTGTTCCGCATTGACGATGAGAGCGGAGAGGTCGTCGCTCAGTTATCCGTGGGACGCGCCCAGTTCTGGCTGGCCGACGAATCTCCGCAGCACTTCAACTTCAGCCCCGATTCTCTCGGCGGTGGTTTTGTTCGGATGCTGATGATTGTGGAGGATCCCGATGCCGCGTTCGAACGGCCTGTTGCCGCAGGAGCCAACGTGGTGTCGCCTGTTGGCAACCAGCACGGTTGGCGAGTCGGACGAGTCGTCGATCCGTTCGGACACCATTGGGAAATCGGCAAGCCCGTATCACACGACCGTTGCGCGATATCGTCCGTTCCCTTTACCGTGGCAATCGTCGCCTTGGAAGAATATTGAGTGACGCCGAAGTGGCTTTCGACACGACCGAGGCTGGCTTCGGAAGATACTTCGCGACTAGTCGGGACGATCCGCCCGGTGAGGTGCCCGTGCGGGTGCATCAACGGTAGCCGAACATTGGTGGGAACATGACAACCACCAACGCCGCCCATACGGCGTACACGGGCAGATACGCGATCTGCCATCGCTCCAGGACGGCAAACGAGCCCCGGTGACGCAGGAAGCGTGCATAGAGCCACGCCGACCACGCCAGGTTGACGAGCAGAATGAGATTCTCGCCGAGAGCCGCCACTCGGTTGGGGGTGAAGCCAAACTCGGAGATGCGGGCTGCGATCGCGGCGAGCGCCACCGCATCGACCACGAGCGCGCTGACAACCAGCAGCAGCTGCAGGCCGTCGAAGAAGTCGGGCGGTGACTGCGGGTCGCGCGCGGAGGCGGCATAGAGCACCAGGCCAACGACCAGCGCCAGCAGCAGATCGAACCCGATGAGTACCTCCCGCTCCACGTTGATGGGGCTGCCTGTCCACGCCATCGTGGCCAGAAACACCAGGAGGAGAACCGTGAACAGGGGTGTGAACAGCCTGGTCAGCACCGGTGCCATGTTCTCGATGACACTTTGCTTCGCCTCAACGAGCCAGGATCCGATGATGACGGCCCCCACCGCCCCGCAAGGGATCAGCCAGCCCTCTGCCAGCCACTCAGCGTTCATCCCGATAGACTTGAACATCATCATCGTAAAGCCGGTGAGGACGCCCCCGCCGAGCGCGATGAGCACGTAGTAGATGGCCAGCTCGCCCGAGAACCGCACGAAGTCCATCCGCCCCCCGTCGGTGAACCAGCGGCTTCGGACGTAAGCGAAGCCGACGGCCAACCATAGGGCGATTGGCAAGTGCAGAGCGGTCAGCACCTCAGTGTCGCTGCCCGTGCGGAAGGGGAAGACGTTGGCAAGAACAGCCCCGGCCGCGAAGGGCAGCGCCAGCCAGTAGCCGCTTACAACGTCCGACCCGCGCTTCCAGACGAAGTAGACCGTGAGCAGAGGCAACACGAACAGGCTGGCGTTCCGGGCGTAGAACGGCTCGTTACCACCGCCGAGTCGAAGACCGAACAGCGCCGGCACTTTGATGGCCAACGCCGCGGAGACGGCGAGGCTCAGGACGACGAGAGTTTCGGTGCGTGTGGCCTTCCCCGACTCGTCGGCGGCGTCGGGGGTGATGACCAGCTGCTTCCACAGCCGCTCGGAGTGCGCGCGTGCGAACTCGCGTGACAACGCATCGAGGCTGCCCATGCGCTTGACCGCGACGAGGAAAGCTTCATCGCCTGTCAGGCCGGCCTCGGTGAGCGCCACCAGCTGGTCGCGCAGATGTCCCTCGAGCTCCTCCACGTCGGAGCCGTGAACGGCCTGTCGGCGGCGTAGGTACGCCCGCCACTGCGCGATCTGCTCCTCGAGCGGTCGATCGGCGAAGGTCGTCATGCCGTGCACATCTTCATCCAGATACCCCGGAGGGTGTCGTCCACGACCTGCCACTGCTGCCGCTGGGCTGCCAGCTGCGCCCGGCCCTCTCTGGTGATCCGGTAGTACTTGCGCCGACGGCCGCTTTCCGCCCCGCTCCACTTCGCCGCGACCAGACCTTGACGTTCAAGCCGGTGCAGCACGGGATAGAGCATGCCGTCGGTCCACTGCAGGTGCCCGCCTGACAACTCCGCCACCCGCTTGATGATGGCGTAGCCGTAACTGTCGCCTTCGGCAAGGATGGCAAGCACAAGCGGCGTGGCGGAAGCAGCAACCAGGTCCTTACCCATGTCCATACGTAGAAGTTTTATACATTGCGGTTCTATGTATGTCAATAACCTGAGGTCAAGTTCGTGATGGTTGATGGAAGCAGGTAGAGGTTTTGACAACCGCGCTGCAGTGGAAGTCGACACCTCCGGCGCGAAAATCGGTCCTGTGTAACGCCGTAGTGTTTTCTGATCACGACGCGGGCGGGACGAGTGGTTCCAGCGCGGCCACCAACTTCGGCAGGTCTTCCGTGACGACCTGCCACACGATGTCGTCGTCGACGCCGAGGTAATCGTGGACGACCTTGTGGCGCATGCCGATGATGTCGGCCCACGGGATCTCCGGATGGTGGTCCGAGACCTCCTTGGACACCTGCCGCCCAGCTTCACCAATAATCTGAATGAGATGCATCAGCGCGAGGCGAAGATTCTCGTCCGCATCATACGCATCGCGTGAGAGGCCTTGGGTCTTGAATATCGCCTTCTTCGCCGTGTCGAGCATGTGCCCGACGTAGACGAAGTCACGCGGCGACATACAGCGGTTCGGCGCTGCGCAAGACCTGCTCGCGAATGCGGAGATTGAGAAACTTGGGCGTCACCATGTCGACGCGCCGGCCCTGCAAGAGCCCGGAGAACTCGCGCTCGATGCTGATGAAGTTGAAGCCCGGAACGTGGCCGGCTTGGAATTCCACCAGCACGTCGACGTCGCTGTCGGGGCCGAAATCCTGGCGAAGGACAGAGCCGAACAACGCCAACCGTTTGATGTGATGCCGGCGGCAGAACGCCGACACTGCGTCACGATCGATGGAGACGTGTGGGCTCATGAGCTCCATGATACTGCCGCCGGCCATGCTCAATGGTCTTGCCGTTTGCCAGTACGCAGGTGATCTGGAACGAATCTGGAACTCATCCTCACCTTTGGAGCGTGTTGCGCGGGTCAGGCGGAAACAGAAATAGGCCAAGCCTTTAGAATCAACACATGGTGATTGTGCGAATCCCACCCTCTCCGCCAATAAACCGTTCAACGTCAACAAGATACAGGCGAGTGATTTTCTGCGTGTCTAATACGTGCCTCTTCCCGCGTACTCGGCCGCGATACTCACGAGAATTCCGGCCTGAATTCGCGCATCCGATCTTGCGATCGTCGGCACTGGATGGCCGTTCCACCCTCTCCACCCAAGGCGTGCTGGAGCAGCGTCGAGAAGACCGATTCTCGAACGAGTCGCGGGCGCGTCGATTTCACGTAGCCCGTCTTGTGACCGCCCTGCGGCGAACAGCGGCGGTCGGCCGCAATACGAGGCAAAGTCTTCTTGCTTGCGACGGCATCGTGGGAGAATGAAGGACGTATGCCGAACGCCACGATCAGCGTAGACGCCGCGCTGAAGGAACGACTCGCCGATCTCGCGGCCCGGACCGGCCAACGCGTTGACGAGTTCGTCGAAACCCTGCTTCGGCGGATAGCAGATGCGGACGTGCGCTTCGAGCGCGGCGTGCCGGTCTTTCCTCGGCGCCCCGGGGCACCCACGCTCTCGGTCGAAGACGTTGACCGCCTCGCCGCCGGCACGGGCGAATAAGGGAGGCAGATTACGGATCAGTATCTCCTCGGCCTGGCGCGCCGACATCGCGGTCGCCTGATCACGTTCGACCGCGCGCTTGCCGTAGCGGGCAGCCGCGACGTGGTCTGCCTCGATGAAGTGGCGCTGATGCCGCAGCTCCATCGGGGGGATTGTAGCGGTGGCGCGTGTGAATCGCTCGACGCGACTCCGACGCTGCAGCCCTATGGCAAGTAGTGAAGCATCAGCCACGCGCCCACGATGAACGCCGCCAGTAGGCCGAAGATAATCAACGCCGATCTGACGGCCTGTGGAGATCCTGCTGCCCTGGGCTGCCGCGATGGGGTCCCGCCATTCAACGGCATGCCATCAGTCTAACCGCGATGACCGGGCACGAGAGTACCAGGCCCTCAACGTGTTGAGGAGTTTGTGTTTCAGTAATTGATTAGCGGGGCTCGGCCTGCACGGACACCCAGCAACGCGAAATCTTCATCGGCTGTGTGGAACCGCTCGCTGAGCGTGCACGAGCGGACAGACGGTCCCGACTTTCAGAGGCCGACGACA
>JAHFUI010000035.1:23373-30914 GCA_023265175.1 Acidobacteriota bacterium | reverse complement strand
GAGAACGTGCGCAGCACCGCGCGAAGGTCTGCGCCCTGGAAATCGAGGCTCACTGGATTTCCTGTAAAGCGGCGTTCGGTGCGGGGCGCGCCTATCGACTGTGGCTGCGGCGCGGGCGGCGGCGGCGCGGCCGGCGGCGGCGCCGGGGCGGGCGGTGGCGGCGCGGGCGCCTGGGATGCGGGCTGCTGCACCGCGGTGGCCGCGACGGGCGATTTGGCGAGGCCGAGCACCGCGATCGGATCGGCCGTTCGCGCCACGGCCGGGTCGAGCGCGGCCATGGCGTCGGGACGCGAGACCGGCGGCAACACGTACGATCTCTCGGCAACCGGGCCGTCGAAATCGACCACGATGGTGTTGCGGTCGCTGCGCACGCGATGCGCGACCGGCTGCGCCAGCGTGATCCGCACGCGCGATACCGGGGCGCCCAAGGCTTCGGCCGCTTCGATGGTGACGCCGGCGATCGGACTCTTCGCGCTCGCCACGAAGCGATTGGCGACCGCTGCAGCGCCGACGTTGCGAAAATCGACGTAGATCGTCAGCGGATCGGGCCGCGTCGCGACATACGCGGCCGGTTCGGTCGCTTCGATGACGAGCGACGCCACTTGCCCGTTCATGTGGGCGCTGACCGCTTTCAACTGCGCGATGGACGACCCCGCGCCGGGCGCGGAACCGGAGGCGACCAACGTGCCGGCCAACAGGAGCACAGGAGCCAGAAGGGCCAAGCCCTTGGTCATCGTCACTGCTTGCCGCCCTCGAAGGATCGCAATTGCTTGCGGATTTCCCGCTGCTTGATCAGCGACAGCGGGTCGTTCACTTCCTGCACGATGACGAGGCCCTGTGGCGTGATGGTCTTGACCGTGCCGTCGACGAACTTGTCGCCCTGGTGCACGAGAATCGTTTTCTTATCCGGCCCCTGCACCATGGCAATCAGCGTGCCGCGGCTCTGTACGATGCCCCGCACGGAAATCTCGGCGACCGTGAGGCCGCCCGGCCCCTCGCCGCGTTTCGACGTCAGACTCGGCTCCGAGCCGGTCCCGAGGAGATTGATGAACGGATCGCGCCGGCCGCCCGACTCATAGGTATAGGCTTCCGGCGGCGCGGCGGGTTTGACCGGTTGCGCCGCTTCGGCGGTGGCCGGCGGCTTCTCCGCCAGCGACGTCGTCTGCGCGCCGGCAACGGCGGCACACGACCAGACGATCAAGACGAGACCGGATGTGCGCATCGATCAGGCGCCTTTCGCTTTCGCGGCCGGCTGGCCGGGTTTCGCGGGCGCTTTCTTGGCCGGCGCCGGTTTGTCGAGCAGCACGAAGGTTGTCGCCACGCACGTGGCGGTGATCGTCGACTTCGAGTCCGGCTTCTCCTTGCCTTTCACGTCAAGCGCGCTGATGTTGACGATGCGCGTGAACTTGCCGACGCGATCGAAGAACTCCGCCAGGTTGTGATAGGTGCCGTCGAGCTCGAGCGCGATGGGCCATTCCGCGTGGAGCTGTTGGGTCACCGTCGGCGACGGCTTGAAGCCCTTGATCGTCAGGTTGGCCTGCGTCGCGACGGTCTGAAGACGCCGAAGCAGGTCGGCGGCGTCTTTCTCCTCGGGCAGCACGGACTTCAGGCTCTCGAGGCGCGTCTGGAGATCCGCCACCTGCCCCCGGAACTGCGGGAGCTGCCGCGCCGTCGTGTACCCCTTGTTGATGTCGGCCTTCAGGGCACGGAGCTGCGTCTGGCGCGCGGCCATGTCGGCGTGCACCGGCATCTCGTAGTAGTAGTAAAACGCGCCGGCGCCTCCGAGCGCCAGCGCCACGAACGCGCCGATCTGCGCGTACCACGGTAATTTTGCGAGACTGATGTCCATCAGGCCTTGACTACCCTGCCATATCGGGCCTCTGGTGCGCCGGCTTTATGGAGCCTTCGCGTGGTTATACGGTATTTCCGCTACCCGCCTGCTTTCGCCGCCGCCGGCGCCGCGGCGCCGGGCGGCTGAAACTGCGCCTTGATCGTGAACTTGATCAACTCGCCTGGAGGCGTCGGCAGCGACTCGGTCTGGCTGCTCACGATCTCGATCGACTTCTTGAAATAACCGGAGGCCTCGAGGTTCGCGACGAAATCCGAGACCCCTGTTTGACTCGTGCACCTGCCGTCAATCACCACGCCGCCGTCGGCGGTCTGTTTCAGCTCGGTCAGCCACAGCATCGGCGGCAGCGCGCGGCTGATCTGATCGAGGATGTGCACCGGGCCGGTCTGGCTCTTGCGAAGCTGCTCGATGAGCACGACTCGCTGCTGCAGCTGCGCCTTCTGCTGCTCGAACTGCTGCACCTGCTGGATGATGGCGTGCAGCCGCGACGTTTCCTGCTGCGCGCCGGTGATTTCCTTGTCCAGGCGGCCCGACTCCTGTTGGAGCGCCCAGTAGCGCCAGCCGATGAAGAGCGCGCCGGCGATGAGAACCAGACTGCACGCGATGGTGAGCTTCTGACCGGTCTGAAGGCCGGTCGGGCCGGCTTTGGCGGCCTTCCGTTCAACGGCGAGGAGGTTGATGCGAATCATCGGTCGCCCGCCCGTCGCAGCGCGAGGCCGACGGCGACGGCGGCCGTCGGCACGACGTTCTCCACGTCGACCACGCCAAGCTTCTGCGCGTCGAACGCAATCTTCCGGAACGGATCGAACGCCTCGACCGGCGCTCCGAAACGCTCCGACAGCGCCTGGGTGAACCCGTCGACGCGGGACGCGCCGCCGCTCAGCAGCACGCGGTCGATTCGGTCGGACGCGGCGGTGGCCTTGAAGAAGTCAAACGTCTTCTGAATCTCGAGCAGCACGTTCTCCGTCACCGCGTGCAGCACCGGCATGGCGTCCTCGAACCTCACGCCCTCGACCGGATTCCCCTTCTTCACCTGCTCGGCGCCCTCGAACGGCAGGTTCAGTTCCTTCTGCACCGCTTCGGTGTACGCGTTGCCGCCGAGCGAGATGTCGCGCGTGAAGAGGGACTGATCGCCGCTCAGGATGTTGATGTTGATCGCGCTCGCGCCGGCGTTCAGCAGCACGATGACCGACTCCGGCTCGAGGCCGTAGTTCAGCTCGTAGGCATTCTGCAGCGCGAACGCGTCGACGTCGACGACAACCGGCACCCGGCCGGCCTGCGAGATGACGCCGGTATAGTCCGCGATCTTTTCTTTCTTGGCCGCGACCAGCAGGACGTCCATCGTGCCGTTGGATCCAGCGGCCGTGCCCGGATTGAGAATCTGATAGTCGAGATTGACGTCCTGGATGTCGAACGGGATGTACTGCTCGGCCTCCCAGAAAATAGACTCGGCGAGCTCGGCGTCGGTCATCACGGGAAGGCTGATTTTCTTGACGATGACGGCATTGCCGGAGAGCGAGGCGGCGACCTCTTTGCTTTTGAAGGGATGACGGTCGAACAGCCGGCGAATCGCATCGCCGACCGCCGTGCCGTCGATGATGGCGCCGTCGACAATGCTGTCCGGTGGAATGGGCTCGCTGCCGAACGCAGTGACACGGTACGTCTTACCGGTCGCCTTGAGCTCAACCGCTTTGACGGCGCTGGATCCGATGTCCAGTCCGACAATCGCCTTCGCTTTACCGAGACCAAACACGATGGTGGCTCTCTTTCCGCAAAGCTAATACCAAACCTCGACTGTCACGCACATTCAGAAATTCCGGCGCTCGTCGGCGAAAACTGGAATCCGCCTCTCCGTGAACGACGGCCGCGAATTACAATTTGGTCGTCCGATCACAGAACCGTATCTGGACCAAACTACCGCTGAGCTCACGCACCGCACCAAGCACCCAGCACGAGCACCCAGCTTGAAGGGACCGGTACAGATGTTCGGTATCTCCTCTTATCGGCTGGAGCGAGGCAACGCTTTGATTAATAATGAAACGACGAAGCGACGCTCGACGCGGTCCGGTCCGCGTCTTGACAGTCCCCAGAAACGCTCGTATGATTGGGGTTTACCGTTGCTCGATCCGGCCGTCACGAGCGGCCGGCAAAGCCGGACATCACAGTGGCACGTGGCGTCCGCCTTCAGGCGACCAACACAGGTTCCCTTTACAGGTTGTTGGGCAGGGCCGGCGACACGCGCCGGGCCCCGCTGAGGAACGCGGGCCCGGTGCCCGCGGGAATTACCAATGTCTACGTTCATCCCGAGCGCGCAGCAGGTCGTCGAGAGCGGCCGCTGGCATCTCATCGACGCCGACGGCCAGGTGCTCGGCCGCCTTGCGACCGTCGCGGCTCGACTGCTCCAGGGCAAGCACAAGGCGCTGTATACGCCCTTCATCGACACCGGCGATCACGTCGTCGTGCTGAATGCGGCGAAAGTGAAGCTGACGGGCCGCAAGGAAGATCAAAAAATCTATCGGCAGCATAGCGGCTACGAAGGCGGACTGCGCGAAGAGCGCGCGCGGCTGGTGCGTCAGCGGAAGCCCGAACGGCTCGTCGAAGAAGCCGTGCGCGGCATGCTGCCGAAGACGAAGCTCGGCGAAGCGATGTACCGCAAACTGAAAGTGTACGCCGGTCCGGATCATCCGCACGCGGCGCAGAAACCTTCCAAGCTCGAGGTTGCGTAACGTGGCAGCAGTCCAATACTATGCAACCGGGCGTCGCAAGACATCGACCGCCCGCGTCTTTCTCCGGCCTGGCACCGGCGCCATCAGCGTCAACCACCGAACATTCGAGACGTTCTTTCCCTCCGAAGCGCTCCGGACGCAGATTCGACAGCCGCTCGTCCTCACGGAATCAGCGGACAAATTCGATATTCTGGCGACGGTCGCCGGCGGCGGCGTGTCGGGACAAGCCGGCGCGGTCCGGCTCGGGATCGCCCGGGCACTGGTCGAATACAACGCGGAGCTGCGCAAGTCGCTCAAGAACGAGGGACTGCTGACGCGCGACGCGCGGGCGAAGGAACGAAAGAAGTACGGCATGGCGGGAGCACGCAAACGCTTCCAGTTCAGCAAACGGTAGGGATAGCGAGAAGGAGTGGAGGACGCTTGGCCGCAACTGCGATGAAGGATCTGCTGGAGGCGGGGGTTCATTTCGGTCACCAGACGAAACGCTGGAATCCGAAGATGAAGGAGTACATCTTCGGCGAACGAAACGGCATCTACATCATCGATCTGGGCAAGACGGTGAAGCTGTTCCGCGCCGCCGAGGAGTTCGTCATGAACCTCGCGGCCGACGGACGGACCGTTCTCTTTGTCGGCACGAAGCGGCAGGCCAAGGACGTCATCGCCGAGGAAGCCGCTCGGTGCGCCATGTTCTGGGTCAACGAGCGGTGGCTGGGCGGCCTGCTCACCAATTTCGCGACGATTCAACGCAGCCTCGGCCGGTTGCGCGATCTCGAAGCGATGACGACCGACGGCCGGTACGACACGCTGTCGAAGAAGGAAATTGCGCGGAACGAGAAAGAGCGCAAGAAGCTGCAGAAGAACCTGGAGGGCATCCGCGGCATGAGCCGGCTTCCCGATGCCGTCTTCATCGTCGACACCAAGAAGGAACAGATTGCCGTCGACGAGGCGCGCAAACTGAAGATTCCCGTGATCGGCGTCGTGGACACGAATTGCGACCCCGACGAAGTGGACTTCGTCGTGCCCGGCAACGACGATGCGCTACGGTCTATTCGCCTCTTCGCCTCGCGGATTGCCGATGCCGTGATTGCCGGCCGCGGGATGAAGGAATCCGTCGAAGCCGACTCGACCCGGGACGCGAGCGACGAGGGCGGCCGCCAGGGCCGCCCTGCGCGACGCGCCCGCGAAGCGGCCCCGGCGTCGGCGTAAGAAAAGGGTCAAACCCCCGACCCTTTTTTCCCAGCCGGCTCTCGAGGGCCGGCGTTTTTGCGTACGCTCATCAAAGGCAGGCACACACCATGGCACCTGTGATCACGGCAGACCAAGTCAAGAAGCTGCGCGACCAGACCGGCGCGGGCATGATGGAATGCAAGGCCGCCCTCACGGAGGCGAACGGCGACTTCGAGGAAGCCAACACCATCCTGCGCAAGCGCGGTCTCGCGAGCGCGGCGAAGAAGGCGGGGCGCGTGGCCAAAGAGGGACTCATCGGCCACAGCCTGTCGCCCGACCGTTCGACCGGCATTCTGGTGGAAGTGAACTGCGAATCCGACTTCGTCGCCCGCACCGACGACTTTCGACAGTTGATCAAAGACGTGCTGGCGGAGATCGAGCAGACCGGCGACGCCGCGACCGAGGCGTGGCTCACCGACCCGGATGGACCGGTGCGCAAACGCGTCGCGGCCACGATCGCCAAACTCGGCGAGAACATGGCCGTTCCCCGCTTCGTGCGGTACGCCGGCAAAGGCTTCGTCGGCCAGTACATCCACCTGGGCGGGAAGCTGGGCGTCCAGGTCGAGATCGGGGACGTGACGCCGGCCACCAGCGGCCGCGAAGGGCTCACCACCCTTGTCAAGGAAATCGCGATGCAGATCGCGGCGGCGAGCCCGGGGTATGCGTCGCGTGAGGCCATCCCTGCCGGCGTCCTCGAGAAGGAAAAGTCCATCTACCGCGCGCAAATGGAGAATTCCGGCAAGCCCGCCAACGTCATCGACAAGATCGTCGAAGGCAAGCTCGGAAGCTTCTATCAGCAGATGGTCCTGCCCGACCAGCCGTCGATCCGCGATCCGAAAATGACGGTGAAAGATGTGCTGGCAGCGGCCGCCAAGACGCTGGGCTCGCCGGTCACCATCACGCGGTTCGCGCGGCTGAAAGTCGGGGAAAACAGCTAACAGTGCTGGGTGCTCAGTGCTCGTGCTCGCTGCACGCAGCACCCAGCACGTCACGATCTATAATCTCTCTTCGATGCCCCCCGCCTCCGACCCGGCCTACAAACGCATCCTGCTGAAGCTTTCCGGCGAAGCCCTGATGGGCGAGCAGACCTACGGCATCGACCCGGCTGTGGCGACGCAGATCGCCTGCGAAATCGGTGAAATCCAGGAGATGGGCGTGCAGACCGCCGTCGTGATCGGCGGCGGCAACATTTTCCGTGGCGTGGCCGCCAGCGCGCGCGGCATGGATCGCGCCACGGCCGACTACATGGGCATGCTCGCGACGGTCATCAACGCGCTCGCGCTCCAGGACGCGCTCGAGCAGCAAGGCGTGGTGACGCGCGTCGTCACCGCCATTGAGATGCGCGCGGTCGCCGAGCCGTTCATACGCCGGCGCGCCATCCGCCATCTGGAAAAAGGACGCGTGGTGGTGTTCGGGGCGGGCACGGGCAATCCGTATTTCAGTACGGATACGGCCGCGGCGCTGCGGGCGATGGAGATCAAAGCCGATGTCATCCTGAAGGCCACCAAAGTCGACGGCATCTACGACGCGGACCCGATGCTCCACCCGGCAGCGACGCGCTTCGACCGGATCTCGTACCTCCAGGTGCTCGAACAGGGACTCCAGGTGATGGATGCAACAGCGATTTCCCTCTGCATGGATAATCGGCTCCCGATCGTCGTCTTCAATCTGCTGACGGTCGGCAACATCAAACGCGCGATCTCTGGTGAAGCGGTCGGCTCGGTGGTCACTGCGTGATA
>JAHFUI010000035.1:0-23273 GCA_023265175.1 Acidobacteriota bacterium | reverse complement strand
TCTGAGGCAACCCTGATGGACGTAAACGATCTCAAAGGGCTGTACGTCGAAGTCAACACACGGATGAATGCCGCGATCGAGCACCTCCGGCACGAGCTCGCAGGTGTTCGCACGGGCCGCGCGTCGGTAGCGATCCTCGATAGCGTGCACGTGGACGCCTACGGATCGAAGATGCCGTTGAATCAACTGGCCGGCCTCTCGGTTCCGGAGCCGACCCTCATCGTCGCGCAGCCGTTCGATCCGTCGCAGCTTGGCGCGATCGAGAAGGCCATCCGCGCGTCGGACCTCGGGCTCAACCCGACCAACGACGGCAAGGTCGTCCGCATTCCGATTCCGTCGCTGACGGAAGAACGCCGCAAAGAGCTGTCGAGGCTGGTTCACAAGCTGTCCGAGGACGGCCGCAACAGCGTGCGTCAGGTCCGCCGTGATGCCAACGAGCGGCTGAAAAAGCTTCTCAAGGATCACAAGATTTCGGAAGACGACGAGAAGAAGGGTCTGGACGAAGTCCAGAAGATCACCGATCAGCATATCAAGCAGATAGACGAGGTGCAGGCGAAGAAGGATCAAGAACTGCTCGGAAAATGACGGGCGTTGCATTAGTCGCCGAACGTCACCCCGAGCGCCTTGGCTGTCAGCAACAGATCGAAGTCCATCGGGACCGTCTTGATCTTCCCCACGACATCCTCGAGACGGCGGATGACGATGTTGGATGGGGCGAACGCGACCATCACGCCGAACTCGCCCCGCTTGATCAGCTCCACGGCCTTGCCGCCGAAACGGGTCGCCAGCATTCGATCGAAGCTGGTCGGTGCACCGCCACGCTGAAGGTGTCCGAGCACAACCGAGCGGGTTTCCTTGCCGGTCTCCTTGGCGAGCGCCTCACACACTCGCGCGCCGATTCCGCCGAGCCTCTCGGCGAAGCCGCCGTGCGCCGTTTCGAGGAGCGATTCCGAGCCGCCCTTCGGAAACGCCCCCTCCGCCACGACGACGATGCTGAAATGCGCGCCCCACCGGTCCCGCTCGCGCAGGCGCTCGGCGACGAGCGAGATGTCGAAGGGAATTTCTGGAATCAGGATCGCGTCGGCTCCGCCGGCGACGCCCGCGTACAGAGCAATCCATCCGGCGTAGCGGCCCATCACTTCGGCAACCATAATGCGCCTGTGCGCTTCGGCGGTCGTGTGCAAGCGATCGATCGCGTCGGTCGCGAAGTCGACGGCGGTGTCGAACCCGAAGCAGTTGGTGGTGCCGACGATGTCGTTGTCGATGGTCTTCGGGACGCCGACCAGCGGAATGCCCTTCAGGCTGAACTGGTGCGCGATCGCGAGCGTGCCATCGCCGCCAATCACCACCAGCGCGTCGAGCGCCATCTTGTGAAACATCTCGATGACGCGATCGGAGTAATCCCTGGTGCCTTCAGAGGTTTCAATCGGATAGATGAAGGGATTGCCGCGGTTGGTCGTCCCGAGAATCGTGCCGCCGAGGCGGAGGATGCCGGTGACGTCGCGCGGCGTCAGGATGCGCGAGCGGTTCGGCTCGATGAGACCATCGAAGCCGTTCTCGAGCCCGACGCACTCGATGCCGCTGTTGGTCGCCGACTTCACCACGGCGCGAATGACCGCGTTGAGACCGGGTGCATCGCCGCCGCCCGTGAGGATGCCGATGCGCTTCACAGGTGTCACAGGTCGCTCGACTATAGCAGTTATTAGAGGGCGTCCGCGTTGCGGGTCCCAAAAGTCGCGTGGTACAATGAGGGTTTGCTCGGGGGCGGCTAGCTCAGTTGGGAGAGCGCGGCGTTCGCAACGCCGAGGTCGCGAGTTCGAGCCTCGCGCCGTCCACCATCCTTCGCTCCCGTTTCATTTGAGAGCTTCGGGTGGCAAGCTAACCTTCGCTCCCGTTTCTTTTGAGGCGGCTTGGGCCGCCTCTTTTTGTTTCACGCCGGACCGGAGGACGAGATGGCGAATGAGCTACATCCCCCCATCGACGAACGGAGGACGGCCGCGTGGATCGGGACGGCGCTTCGCATCGAGGGCAGAATCGTCAGCCAGGAAAATCTGACCATCGACGGTCAGGTCGACGGCACCATCGAGGTCGGCGATCACAGCCTGATGATTGGCGTCGGCGCCGACGTGAAGGCCGATCTCATCGCCAAAACGGTCACCATCAGCGGCACCGTGACCGGAAACGTCACGGCGAGCGAGAAAGTCCACCTTCAACCCACCGCTTCGGTCGACGGCGACATCGTCACGCCTCGCTTGATCATGGCCGACGGCGCGGTCATCATAGGACGGGTGGACACGAGAGGCGACAAGGCCTAACTGGTCATTTGATCATTTGGTCATCTGGTTATCTCGTTATCTGGTCATTTGACTTCAATGACCAGCTAACCAAATAACCAGCGAACCAAATAACCAGCGAACCAAATAACCAGCGAACCAAATAACCAGATAACCAGATACAATATCCCCTGGTGGCCGTTCCCCGCATTTCAAAAGAAGATCTGAAGCAACAGCTCGACGGCGGCGCCTCGCCGGTCATCATCGACGCCCGGCTGAAATATCCCTACGAACACAGTACCCTGCGACTTCCGGGCGCAATGCGCTACGGAGGCAACGCCGCCGCGCTGTCGCTTCCGCGCGATCGCGAGATCGTCGTGTACGATTCCGATCCGAACGAGCTCGCGAGCTCTCCTGTCGTCGCCGAGCTGACCCGCCAGGGCTATCGCGCATCGGCGCTGAAGGGGGGTATCAACGATTGGGTCGCCGCCAACTTGCCCACTGAGACCAAAGGCGCGCCCAAGCAAGCGGCTCCCGAGCCTGGCGCGTTGAAAGGGTAGCGGCTCGATTCCTCGAACCCCGTGGACTGCATGTGCTAGGTCAGCCGCGGGAAGCGGGCGCGCGGGCGGATATCGAGTCCGCGCTCGCCAACCTTCCTGTGGACCTGCGGTCGCTGTACGATTCGGGCGCCGTCACGCTCGAACAACTGGCCTCGCTGCATGATCGCCTCGGTGTCACCACGTTGGCCGATTTGTTGGCGGCGATCGACGAGCAGATTGTGCGATCGGTTCCGGGGCTCGACGAAACCGTCGAACGGGCTATAGCCGCCGTGCTTCGCAATCTTCGACTGGCGGTTCCCCGCATTCCGCTGGGCCGCGCCGTCGGTCTGGCCGATCCCATCTTGACCCGCCTCCATTCGCTTCCCGCGGTCGAATGGGCGCTGCCGGTCGGGTCGCTGCGTCGCGCGCAGGAGACGGTGGGCGACATCGAAGTCCTCGCCGCGACCGATGATCCGGCGGCTGCGATCGAGGCGATCGCCGAGGCTCCGAACGTCGATCGGGTGCTGCACAAGAGCGTTCGGCGGCTGTACGTGCTCAGCAACGGCACCCAGATCGGCCTGCGCCTTCCCGCACCTGCCAATGCGGGCTCGATCCTGCTTCATCTGACGGGATCCACCGCACATTTCGACGCGCTGCGGGGGCGCGCATCCGACCGTGGCTGGCGGCTGACTTCAGAAGGGCTGCACGCGTCCGACGGCACATTGCGGACCGCCGCATCGGAAGAGGAGATCTACACGACGCTCGGCTTGCCGTTGATCCCGCCGGAAATTCGCAACGGGGACGATGAGATTGCGGCCGCCGCGCGAGGCGAGCTTCCGTCGCTGCTGACAGGCGAGGACATTCGCGGCGACTTCCACATGCATTCCGTATGGAGTGATGGGCGCGACTCGATTGAGACGATGGCGAGCGCGTGCCACGATCTCGGCTACGAGTACATCGCCATCACCGACCACTCCCCTGCTTCCGGCGTCGCGCGCAGCCTGTCGGTGCAGACCGTCAAGCATCAGCGGGATGAAATCGCCGGCGTGCGTGAACGGTTTCCCGGGATCGCGATTCTGCACGGTTGCGAAGTCGAGATCCTGCCCGACGGCCGCCTCGATTTCGCGGACCGCGTCCTGGAACAGTTCGACATCGTGCTGGCGTCGCTGCACCATCGCGGCGGAGACGACCGCGACCAACTGATGCACCGCTATCTGACCGCCATGCGGCATCCGCTCGTGACCCTCATCACACACCCCACGAACCGACTCGTGTCGCACAGAGCGGGATACGACCTGGATTACGACCGGCTGTTCGAAACGGCCGTCGACACTGGCACGCTGCTCGAAATCAACGGCGCGCCCGCGCATCTCGACATGGACGGCGCCTTGGCCAGGCGCGCGGTCGCCGCCGGCGTCACGGTGGCCGTCGACAGCGATTGCCATCGCGCGGACCTGCTCGAGGCCCAGATGCAGTTGGGCGTCCTCACCGCGCGCAGGGGATGGATCGAAGCGCGGCACGTCCTCAACACGCGGCCGCTCGCCGACGTTCGCGCGCTCATCGCGCGGAAGCGCTCCCACTGAAGTACTCTGCCCCCATGGGGCGGTGGCGTGTTCCGGCGGCGGGTGCGGTCGCAGGCCTCGCGTTCGCCCTCTATCACGCCACGCTGCTGCCGGGCGTCGACTTCGGCGATACCGGATCGTTCCAGACGATGGTCGGGTCGCCGATCATCACGCCACGCGACGGATACCCGTTGTACTTCGCGTTGGGGGCCGCGTTCCTCCGCTTCACCGGCGGCGATCCGGCGCATAGCCTGAATCTCCTGTCCGCCGTCGAAGGCGCGATCGCATGTGGAATCCTCTCGCTGGTCGCCGGGGAGATATCGGGATCCACGCTTGCCGGCACCGGCAGCGCCCTGCTCTTCGCCGGTTCGTACACCTTCTGGAGCCAGGCGGTCATCGCGGAGGTGTATGCGCTGCACATGTTGTTCGTCTCGCTCACGCTCTGGCTGCTGCTCGGTTGGGAACAGCAGCCGACCTTACGGCGGCTCAGCCTGTTCTTCGCGATCTACGCGCTGGGATTCGGCAACCACCTCTCGATGATTCTGCTCGCGCCCGCGTACACGCTCGTCATCCTGCTGTCCGCGCCGCGCGGATGGCGGTCGATGTTCGCGCCGTCCGTCATCCTGCTCGCGATGGGAGCTGCGACAGCCGGTGCCCTGCAGTACGCCTGGAACGTGCGGACGCTCTGGTTCTCGCCCATCCCGCCCCACGGCGCTCTCGACGCGCTCGGCACCGCCTGGTCCGACATCACGAAGGCCGATTGGCGAGAGACGATGATGATGCAGGTGCCGCACGGAATGGCCGGGGACCACCTATCGATGTACCTCTTCGATGTGGTGCAGCAGTTCGGATGGATAGGGCCAGCTCTCGCTGCCGTCGGACTCGCGCGCCTGGCCGCCACGCGCTGGCGCCGCGCGATGCTCATCGGCGGCGTGTATCTCGCCAATGCCGCGTTCGCGTACAGCTACAACGTCGGCGACGCGCATGTCTTTTACCTGCCGTCGCACCTCATGATCGCGTTGTTGGTGGCGCCGGGAATCGTGTGTGTCGCCGATCTCGCGGTGCGAAAAGGGGCCGTACCCCTTGGGCCCCTCTTCGACCGCGCCGCGCCGATCGCTCCAGCAGCCAGTGGTGAAAGTCTGGCGTCGCACCGAGACGGGCGAGGCGCCCCGCTGGCAAGGCGCGACGACCGAGAATACCGGGAGTATTTGACGGAGGAGCAACGCAGCCAGCGCCGGGGTCCCCAACGCGGCAGCCGCGTTGGGGTGGAGCGGGGATGCATCGCCCGTCGAATGCAGCCAGACTTTCACCACGGGCTGCTATGCGTCGCGCTGATCGTGTACGCGGGGGCGCGGATGTATCGCGATTATCCCGCCCTCGACCGCAGCCATGATCGCCGGCCGACCGAAGTCCTGAGCGCGCTCACCGCGGATCTGGACGATCAGCATGCCATTCTGCTCACGGATCTGAATTGGCAGGTCGACAACGGCCTGTCGTATTTCGCGAAGGCCGTGCGGCCCGACGTGGCTTACGCGCACATGCCGGACGTGTGGCCGTACGCGCCGGCGCTCGTGCGCGACAACCTCGATATCGGACGTGAGGTCGCGCTGACCGCGCGTGCACGCGCCACCCTGACCAACGCGTACGGGCCGCTGATTCCCACCGTGCCGGATGCGCGGGTCTTCGTGCCGGGCATCTCTGATTTGATCGGGGGGCTCGCCCCGAGCACGCGGTATGTCCTCGCGGTCTTGAAACCTTCACGAGGCTTCCGTGTGGACCTTGAAGACCTCAGTCGTGCCGCTGGCGGCTTAACCGATGGACAGCTCAGATCGGTCCCCGACGGCGACTATGCGGTGATTGCGGGAACGATCGGCGAACGCCCCGCGTTCGTCACGGGCTCGAACCGGCCGTTTCGCCACCGCGTCAATGTGGGCGGCGTCGCAGTCGATATCCGAATGGAATCGTGGCTGGCTGCGGACACGATCCGACGCATGGGATTCGGTCACGTCATTGCGGCGCACCGTCACACGCTCATCGTCGAGCGTGGTGTCAGCTTCGTCGCGTTCGACCAGGCCGGTCGGTCGATACGCTCAGGCTACGCGGCGAGCATCTTCGCGCCGGAGCCGCGCTATCTCTGTTATCGTTGATTCGGATGCCGATCAACAGCCCGTGGTGAAAGTTGCGACGGCATTCGGCCGGCGCTGCATCCCCGTGGGCGGCGTTGCTCCTCCCTCAAATATGGCCCGATATTCTCGGTCGTCGCGCCTTGCCCACGTGGCGCATCGCCGCCCTCGGTGCTCGCCGCAACTTTCACCACGGGCTGTCAAGCTCAGGTATATCGCGCTCGTGCTCGCGGCATCGGTCTGTGCGCACGCTCGCGGTGCCGATTCGAGCGCGCAGGATCTCGCGCAGGCCTTGCAGCGCAAGTACGACGGGGTCAAGGATTTCTCCACCGATTTCGTCCACAGCTATCGCGGCGGCGTGCTGAAGAAGGAGATCGTCGAGCGGGGCCGCCTGCTCGTCAAGAAGCCGGGGAAAATGCGGTGGCAATACATCGCGCCGGAAGAGAAACTCTTCGTGTCCGACGGCGTGAAGATGTACTCGTACATCCCGCAGGACAAACAGGTCATCGTCAGCACGATCCCGCCCGACGATCAGGTCACGACGCCGACGCTGTTTCTGGCCGGGAAAGGCAACCTCGTGCGCGATTTTTCAGTTGCGATCGTCGATCCGCCCGTGGGCGCACCGCCGAGCACGCAGGCGTTGAAGCTCGTGCCGAAATCACCTCAACGCGACTACGATTGGCTGGTGATCGCGGTTGCCGCTCAAACGCTCGAGCTGCGCGGCCTCGTCACCGCCGACGCGCAAGGCGGTCTGTCGAGCTTTTCGTTCGTAAACCTGAAGGAAAACACCGGCGTAACCGATAAGGAGTTTGCCTTCACCATGCCTCGCGGGGTTGATGTTGTCACCGACGCTCCGGCCGGCCGATAGACCAGCCAGGACGGTCGTGCCCCAGGGCGCACGCCGGCATGCGAGCGCCGTCACGCTGCTGCTCGTGTGCCTCTTGGCCGGTGGCTGCGCGGCATCGACCGCCACCCGCCATGGGCGCGATGCGGAAATCGGCCGGGACTACGATCGGGCCGTCGTCGAGTACACGAAGGCACTCCGTCTGAAGCCGAACGATGTTGGTGCGCGAACGGCGCTTCAACGCGCCAAGGTGCGCGCGTCCGAGGAACACTTCCAGCGCGGTCGCCGTCTGGCCGCAACCGGGAAATTCGAAGAAGCGCTCGTGGAGTATCAGCTCGCCTCGGAGCTGAATCCCACGAGCGGCGTCGTCGACGAGGAGCTGCGGTCGACGCGCAATCAGCTTCGAGCGAAAGTGGCCGTCGCCCGCGAAGGCAAGACCGAGCTGCAGACGCTCGTGGATCGCACACGGGACCTGCCGCCGCCGGGCATGGAGCTCCCGCCTGGCGTGCGGATGCCGAATCAGATCCAGTTTCGAGACGCCAGCAGCCGTGACGTCTTCCTGTTCATCGCCAGCCGCGCCAACATGAGCCTGATCTTCGATCCGGCGTTTCGTGAGACGCCGGTCACCGTCGATCTGCGCAACACCTCCCTCGAGGACGCGCTGAATATCGTCACGGGCGCGACTCGCACCTTTTATAAAGTCACCGCGCCAAACACCGCCGCCATCATTCCCGACACCCCGGCCAAACGCCGCGAGTACGAAGAGGAAGTTCTTCGGACCATCTACTTGAGCAACGCCGATCTCAAGGAGGCGATGGACCTGTTGCGACTCGTGGTCGATCTGCGCCGCGTCGCGCCCACCACCGCGACCAACGCGCTGACGATCAAGGACACGCCTGAACGGGTCGCCGCGGCGGCCCGCGTCCTGACGGCCATCGACAAGGCGCGGCCGGAGGTCATCATCGACGTCGAGCTGCTGGAAGTCGATCGCACGAAGCTGCTCGAATACGGGCTGCAGACCGCGTCGCCGGGTTCGCCGGGACTCAACGGATCGGTGGGCCTCGATACCGGCAGCAGCCAATCGCTCAGCCTTCGGACGCTGCGCAACCTGACCCAGTCGGACGTGCTGTTTGCCGGCCTGCCGGCGCTCTATTATCGGCTGCTCAAGACCGACACGAATACGCGGACGCTGGCCAACCCGCAGCTCAGAACGTCGGAAGGTCTCGCGGCGACCGCGCGCTTCGGCGAAAAAGTGCCGGTGCCGACCGCGACCTTCGCGCCGCTCGCGACCGGCGGGGTCCCACAGCAGCCGATTACGTCGTACGGGTACGAAACGATCGGCGTGAACATCGAAATCACGCCGCGCACGCATCACGACGACGATGTGACGCTCCAGCTCAAAGTGGCCGTGACGAGTGTCTCAGGCCAGGGGTTTGGCGGCCTGCCCACGTTCGGCAACCGGGAGATCAGCACCGTCATCCGCCTGCGCGACGGCGAGACGAACATGCTCGCCGGGCTGATTCGCGACGACGAGCGTCAATCGATTGAGGGGATTCCCGGACTCACGGACATTCCGGTGGTGGGGCGGCTCTTCGGGCACACACAGAAGACGACCCAGCAGACCGACATCATCCTGACGCTGACGCCGCACATCATTCGCGTGTTGGATCTCACCGAAGCGGATCTGCGCGCGTTCCGCATGGGTCGCGATTCGCTGGCGCCGTTGGCCGAACTGCCCCTGTCCGAACCTCCGCCGCCACGACAGGAAGCGCCCGTTCAGGCACCGGCGCCGCCGCGACCGAATCCCGCTCCGGGTGTGCCGCAGACCCCAGGTCCGACGCCACCGACGCCCGCCCCTGGAACGATTCTGCCAAGACCGCCCGGCTAACGCGATTTTCCGTCGTGCGTAGCAGCGCTGAGGCACCACAAAGGACACCAAGGACACTGAGGTAAGGCCATTTAGGTTTCCTTTGTGTCCATCGTGTCCTTAGTGGTTCCTCGGCGGCCGGAATGAAACGAGCTGCGCGCCTGAAATGCGCTCTAGGGAACCAGCTCCACTTTCGCCCCGAGTGTTCGAAGCCGGTCGACCAGGTGGCCGTATCCGCGCTGCACGGTCTCCAGCTCCGCCAGCAGACTCTCGCCGTCCGCGGCCAGCGCCGCGGCGATCAGCGCCATCCCCGATCTGAGATCGCGGCTGTCGAGCGGCCGCCCGCGTAACCGCCGCGGACCGGTGACGATGATGCGATGCGGGTCGCAGAGAAACAGATCCGCGCTCATGGCGCTCAACTGCTCGAGGGCGAACAGGCGCAGCTCGTACATCCAATCGTGCACGAGGGTGCGACCATCGGCTTGCGTGGCGAGGACTGTCACCAGACTGACCAGGTCGCTCGGAAACCCGGGCCACAGGCCGGTCGTCAGGCGGCCGGCGGCCTTCGGTTTCGACTGCTCGACGCGAAACAGATCGCCGGCCATCCCGCACTGAATGTTCAGGCGCGTGAGCACCGCCGCCACGACCTCCATGTCCGCCGCCCTCGCGCCGGCGATCTCGATGTCGCCGCCGGTGACGGCGGCAATCACCGCCCAACTACCCGCGTCGATGTAATCGCCCCACACGCGATGTTCCGCGCCGCCCAGCCGCGCGCCGCCCGCGACGCGGATCGTGGAAGTGCCGGCCCCGGTAATGCCGACGCCCATCCTCTGCAGAAACTCGCAGAGCTCGACGACATGCGGCTCGCACGCGGCGTGACGAATTTCGGACACGCCGGTGGCCGCCGCGGCCGCCAGGACCGCCGTTTCGGTCGCCGTCACCGATGCTTCGAACAGGTACATCGACGTCGGCTTCAATCCATCGGGCACCTCGAGCTGGTGCCCCGGCCCCTCGAGCATGCGCGTGCCCATCGAGGCGAGCGCCTCGAGATGCGTCGACAAGGCGCGGCGGGCCGGAAAATCGCCGCCGGGCGGCGCCAGCCGCGCGCGCCCGCGGCGCGCCAGGAGCGGGCCAACGAGCAACACCGATCCACGCAGCCGGCCGACGAGCATGCGATCCGGTTCATCCTTGATGATCTGCTGGCACCGGATGCGGAGCGTCGTCGTGCCGATGCCGTCAACGGTCGCGCCGAGATCGAGGAGCAGCCGTGCCATCACGTCGACGTCGCTGATGAGCGGCATGTTGGTCAGCACGCACTCATCGGTCGTGAGCATGCAGGCCGCAATCAGCGGCAACGCCGCATTCTTGTTGCCTTCGACTTCGACACGGCCCGCCAATCGGCGGCCGCCTTCAATCAGCAACTTGGACATGGGTGAACTGTGAGATTGTAGATTGAAGAGCAAATCTTCAATCTGTCGGGTCGAAGTCCCCGAGGGAGACGATTTCTTCTCTCAGTTCGACGCCGAACCTGGCGCGCACCTCGTCGCGGCACCGGAGAATCAGCCGGCGGATGTCGCGTGCCGTGGCCGTGCCCTCGTTGACGATGAAGTTGCCGTGCGCTGGCGATACGCGGGCGCCGCCGATGACCATGCCTTTGAGTCCGGCACGATCGATCAGGGCGCCGGCCGCCCACGGCATGCCGTCCGGGAGACGGTCCCGTGACGGATCGGGATTCTGGAACACACAGCCGGCAGTGTGCGTGTCGAGCGGCTGCGTCCGTTTGCGGAAGGCGATCGACCTACGCGCCGTGGCACGCAGCGCCGATGGCTCGCCACAGCCGACGCGAAACACCGCCGACAACAACACCTCGCCAGTCTGCTGCAACCGGCTGCGATCGTAGGCGAACGCCATCTCCGAACCGGGCACGTCCACCGTGGTCCCGTCGCGCGATGCGAGGCGAACGTCGCTCACGAGATCGCCGATCAACCGCCCGCCGAAATGGGCGTTGCCGAAGATCGCGCCGCCGACCGTCCCTGGCGTCCCGGCCCACGCCTCGAGCCCCGCGCAGCCATGGTTGACCGTCCATCGAACCAGACCGTTGATCGATACAGGGGCATCGGCCTGCACGCGATCCTCTCCGATCGGCTTCACCTCGCCGCCTCGCGTGTGAATCACCAGCCCGCGCACACCGGCGTCCGACACGAGCACATTGGAACCGCCGCCGAGCAGCGTCACGGGCACCCCCGCCGTATGTGCGAGGGCGAGCGCCGTGACCACCTCCTCGCTCGTGCGCGTCTCGATGAACCAGTCGGCGGGGCCCCCGACTCTGAAAGTCGTGAACGGCCCGAGAGGCACTCGGCTGCGCAGGCGCTTCGCGCCGAACGTGGCTTGCAGGGAATCGGCGATCACGCGACCTCCGGACGCTCGACCGCCATCAACCTACGCTCCTGTGCGATGAGGGCCGCCATCGCCTCGCCAGGCGAGCACACCGCGAACGAAATCGTGTCGCCAGGGGCAAGTTGACCGGCCAGGCGCAGATCGGCCGTGATGAGGGTCGCGATCTTCGGGTAGCCGCCGGTCGTCTGGCGGTCGGCCATCAACAGAATCGGCAATCCGGAACCCGGTACCTGGAGCGCGCCCATCGGCGTCGCATCCGAGATGATGTCGGCACCGCGCGAGTGCGTGAGCGGCGCGCCCTCCAGTCGAAATCCCATGCGATCGGACTGCTGACTAATCCTATACGGCGCTCCTTCGAGCGTACGAAGCGCCTCGTCGGTGAAGCAATCATGCTGCGGACCAAGGAGCACGCGGACGCGCGCGTGCCCATCGGGCATATCGCGTCCATCAGGTGCGTGGCCGGCGCTAGGAGCCCGTCCGAGTAATGCCGCACGGGCTCCTAGTAGGCGCGCTGCGCGCGCGGTCATGCCTCGAATGCTTGAGGTTTTTGCCGGCGAAGCCGGCCTACTAGGAGCGTGTTCCCGTTTCTCGGACACGCTCCTAGAGGGACCGGCGGGATCGCCGAGGGGCAGGCGATCACCCGCCTCCAGCGGACGACCGTCGACGCCGCCCATGCGACTGCCCACGTGTGTGGCGCGGCTGCCGAACACTTTCATCACGCCGATGCCGCCGCTGATCGCCACATACGCGCGCGCGCCCCGCACGCGCGCGCCGAATGTGAGACGCGACCCGGCGAAGACGGGGAACGGCGCATTCATCGGGGCGAGATGACCGTCCACCGTCACCTCGAATCGAGCGCCAGCCACCGCCACCACGCGCTCATCGTCGAACTCCAATTCGGGTCCCACCAATGTGACTTCGAGCGTGGCCGACTCCGCAGCATTTCCGACGAACGCATTGGCAAGACGATGGGCGTACGAATCCATCGGACCGGCGACAGGCACGCCGCGCGACTGAAAGCCCCACCGGCCCACATCCTGGACGGTGGTCAACAGGCCCGGTCTGATGACGAGCGCTTCGGCCATCGTATGGGCAAGCATAAAGAGTGTGTGAATCAATCCGCTGGCAAACGGTGAACCACAAAGGACACAAGGGTCACAAAGCACGTTCTCTTCAAGAAAGCACCTTTGTGATCTTCGTGCTCTTTGTGGTTCCCGATTTCTTCTCACGCTCTAAAGGCTCGCGCGACCCTCCTTGTTCGATGCCACGCGCTCGAATTCGCTCCGATCAATCGGCACGAACCGAACGGCATCGCCCGCCTTGAATAGAAACGGCATCGGCCGCTCCGCATCGAACGGCCGGGCAGGTGTGCGGCCGATGATCTGCCAGCCGCCGGGCGTCTCGGCCGGATAAATCCCGGTTTGGCCGCCCGCAATGCCAACCGATCCGCGGGGCACGCGAACGCGCGGGGCCTGGCGCCGCGGCATCGCGATGCGCGCGTCCAGAACACCCATGTACGCGAATCCAGGCATGAACCCGAGCATGAACACGCGGTAGACGGCGTGTGCATGGGTCGCGACGACTTCATCGGCCGACATATTCGCAAACGCGGCGACATCAGCAAGATCGGGGCCCAGTTCTCCGCCGTAGCAGACCGGAACGCTGATCGGCACCTGCTCGCCAACCGGTGTCTCGACAGACCGATTCGCCTCACCCACGAGCCAATCGACAAGCCGGCGGCAGTCAGTTCGCAGGGGATCGAAGAAGACGGCTACCGAACGATACGTGGGGACCACATCGCGGACGCCGGCGATCGCGGCGGCTTGAACGGCATCGGCCACCCGGATGGCGCGCGCGTTGATGGCCGGATCGATGCGCTCTTCGAACTCGACGACAATCGTGGAGTCGCCCGCCGGCAGGATGCGGAAGCCCGTTGTCACTGAGGGGCTCACGCCAGAGCCTGCAGCAACTTCTGGTGAATGCCGCCGAATCCGCCGTTCGACATGATGACGACCACGTCGCCTGCGCGATGCTCGCGGACGATGGCGGTGATGATGTCGTCGATCGAGTCCGCTTCCCGCGCCGACTGACCGCGGTCGTAGAGATCGCGGACCAGCTTCGGGACCGACAGGCGCTCCGATTCCGGCAGCGCCGAGCGGAATACGGGCGCGACGAGCACTTCGTCTGCCGCGGCAAACGCGCGCGCGAAATCCCCTTGAAAGACGCGGCGGCAGGAAGAGGCCGACCGCGGCTCGAACACGGCCCATACGCGCGCCTTCGGGTTCGACGCGCGCAGGCCCGCGAGCGTTTCGGCCACGGCCGTCGGATGATGCGCGAAGTCATCGTAGATCGTCACGCCTCCGGCCGTGCCGACCACCTCCAGCCGCCGCTTGACGCCGGCAAACGACCGCAATCCAGCGGCGATCCGCTTCATGCCGAGGCCGACCTCGGTCGCCACGGCAATGGCCGCCAGCGCGTTGCGCACGTTGTGCGTCCCGACCAGCGGCGCCTCGAACGCGCCGAACGGCGAGCCGCCTCGCCTGACTCGGAACCTGGTCACGGGGCCGGCCGATTCGAGATCGTGAGCCTGCCAGTCGACATCGTCACCGAGGCCGAAGGTCTCGACGCGCGAGACCGCCGGGTCCTTCAGCACGCGCGCGCCCTCGCTGTCGGCGCCAATGAGAAGCAGTCCACGCCGCGGCACGAGGTTCACGAGGCGGCGAAACGCCGCTGACACGGCGGCAAAATCGGCGTAGATATCGGCGTGATCGAACTCGACATTGTTAATAACCGCGATGTCGGGCACGTATTTGAGAAATTTCGCGGTCTTGTCGAAGAAGGCGCTGTCGTATTCGTCCCCTTCGATGACGAACTCGCGGCCGCGGCCGAGGCGATAGCTCGATCCGCGCGCGCCGAAGTTGCGCGCGATGCCGCCGACGAGGACGCTTGGATCCAGGCCGCCGGAGGTCAGGACCCATCCAGTGAGTGATGTGGTCGTGGTCTTGCCGTGCGTCCCGGCGATGACGATCGACCGCGCACCCCACAGAAAGTGATCGCGAACGACTTCGGGCAGCGAACAGTACCGGATCTTGCGATCGAGCACCTCTTCGAGCTCTGGGTTGCCCCGCGAAATTGCGTTGCCGACGACAACCAGGTCGAGATCGGGCGTGATGTGATCCGCACGGTAGCCGCTCAGAGCACGGATGCCTTCCGCGACAAGAAAATCGCTCATCGGCGGATAGACGTCCTGGTCGGACCCGCGCACGTCGAATCCCTTGTGCCGCAGCATGGAGGCCGCCGCCGCCATCGCCGTGCCGCAGATGCCGATGAAATGGACGCGAGTTGGTGTCACCGGTCTGTCATTATTCAACCGCGGCTTCCTCGATCACGAGGCGCGGCCGACCGTCGGCGATCACGCGGCATGTGACGCCAAACGGCAGGGTGAGCGCCGGCCCTGACGTGTGGCCGGACGGGAACCCGATGACGACCGGCCCCGGAAAATCACGGAATAGATCCGAGACGACGGCGCGCGCCTTCGGATCGCCGGATGGCTCATCACACTTCAGCAACTCGCCAATGACGACCGCCGACGCGCGCGCCAGGATGCCGCTTTGTTGCAGCTGCGTCACCATGCGGTCGAGACGGTATGGGCGCTCGCCCACTTCCTCGAAGAACAGCACGAATCCTGCCGGCGGTGCGAATGCGAACGCCGTGCCGAGCGATGCCAGCAGCTGGCTCACCGTTCCCCCGAGGAGAGGTCCGGCCGTTTCGCCCCGACGAACCGCCTCGATCCCAGCGGGCGCCAGCTCCCCCATCGGCTCACGACCGCAGATGGCAGCGATGAACGACGCGCGGTCGTAGCCGGCCTCCCCACGACCCAGCCTTCCCGCGAGCATGGGACCATGGAACGCCACCAATCCGCAGCTCGTCGTCAGAAACGTGAGGACGGACGTGAGATCGCTGTAGCCGATGAACGGCTTGCGCGCGAGGCGTGCCTCGTCGGGATCGAGCAGCGGCAGCAGCTGCACGCTGCCGTACCCGCCACGCACGCCAACGATTCCCTTGATGCTGGGATCGCGCCACGCCTGCCGGATGGCCGCCGCGCGAAGCTCCGGCGGACCGGCCACGTAGCCGTGAGGCCCTCGCGCGAACACCGAATCGTCGTAGACCGGTTCGAAGCCGAGACGGCCGATCTCGTCGATTCCATGAACGAATTCGTCGCGGTCGAACGGGCTGGCGGGGGCGACCACGGCGAGGCGATCGCCGGAAACAAGGGCGCGCGGCTTCAACATTCCAGTGTCCCTAGGAGCCCGTCCGAGTAATGACCAAAACGGGCTCCTAGTAGGCGCGCTGCGGGCGCGTTGCACAAAATCATTGGCGTTCTTGCCGGCGAAACCGGCCTACTAGGAGCGTGTGAAGGTTTCTCAGGCACGCTCCTAGAGAAACCGGCTCATCTCGTCGGCAATCGCGCGGTGCTCGTCTCGGCCGATCTGCTGGCGCAACTGGCGCGCTTGCGGCGGGCGTGCGGCCACCGGCGCCGCGAGAAAGCGTTCCTTCGTCCGCTGGTGCCGCTTGAGCGCGTCCTCGACGCGGGCGAAAGGGATCCGATCCTCTTCGACGGCGTGGATCAGCGCCTCGAGCGCAGCGGCGTGCACGTCGTGATCGCCGCTGCAAATCAGCACGCCGTCACATCCGGCTTCCACGGCCAGTACGGCGGCCGATGGCACGGCATACTGGTCCGCGACCGCCTTCATCTCGAGGTCGTCGCTCAGGATCAGGCCGTCGAACTTCAACTCCTCGCGCAGCATGCCCGACACGACGGGCTTCGAGAGGGTGGCCGGCCGCGCTTCGTCGAGGGCCGGAAGAAACACGTGCGCTGTCATGATGCTCGCAATCTGGGCGTGTATGGCTTCCCTGAACGGCACGAATTCGACGGCACGCAGCCGTTCGATCGGATGTTCGACCAGCGGGAGCTCCAGATGCGAATCGACGCTCGTGTCCCCATGCCCGGGAAAATGCTTGCCGCACGCCGCGATCCCGCCGGCCTGCAGCGTTCGGATGATGGAGGCGCCAAGCCGCGCGACATCTTCGGGGTTGTCCGACAGCGCGCGATCGCCGATGACCCGGTTCTTGGGGTTGGTGTGTACATCCAGCACCGGCGCGTAATCGAGTGAGATGCCAACCGCCCGAAGCTCCGACGCCAGCGCCCGTGCGAAGCGTTCGGCGAGGGCGACGTCGCCGCTGCGACCGATCGTCGCCATCGGCGGCCACTCCGTGAACGGCGCCTTGAGCCGGGCGACGCGGCCGCCTTCCTGGTCGATACTGACCCAGGCCGGCAGATCCGGTAGAAGCCTGGCGGCGTCGAAACAGAGATCCGCGACCTGCTCCGGTTCCGCGACGTTTCTGGCGAACAGGATGACGCCGCCCAATCCGAACTCACGGGCCAGCGATCGGAGCTCGATCGGCAGCGTGTGACCGTCGAAACCGGCGATCAGGAGTTGACCGACTTGGTGGCGGAGCCCGGTTGGGGACATGACCTGCTGCCGATTCTACCTGACCCGGAGAGCTGGTCATCTAGGGAGCGTGTTCCGGTTACTCAGACACGCTCCTAGTGTCCTGTCCCAGTCAAGCGTTGACAATGTTCCGGAGCGCGGCGCCCGGCTGACAAGGCGGGAGGAGCGAGCATGTCGGGAACATGTGAGCGACGAGCAACGCAGTCAGCCGGGATGCCCCGCCCGGAACATGTCAAGGTTTGACTGGGACAGGACACTAGCTCCAAACGTCAATCGGCTCGCAACCACCCATCTTGACGACGATACAGCTCAGGGCCTAATATAGGACCAAAGCGGTCGGATATACGGTCCTTCGAGGCGAGCGGACCATGGGATGTCCAGTATGAGTACCTCCACCCAAACGATTGAGGCGCTCGCGAACCGCGAGTACAAGTACGGCTTCGTCACCGACGTCGAGCAGGAGGCGGTGCCTCACGGGATCAACGAGGACATCGTCCGCCTGATTTCGGCGAAGAAGCGAGAGCCGCAGTGGCTCCTCGACTGGCGTCTGAAGGGCTACCGCACGTGGTTGACGATGACCGAGCCGACGTGGGGCAACATCAAATACGGGCCGATCGACTACCAAGGCATCATTTATTACTCCGCGCCGAAGCGGCGACCGGCGCTCGCCAGTCTCGACGAGGTCGACCCGGAGATCCGGCGAACCTTCGAGAAGCTTGGGATCCCGCTGGACGAGCAGAAACTTCTGTCGGGTGTCGCCGTCGACGCGGTCTTCGACAGCGTCTCGGTGGCGACGACGTTCAAAGCGAAGCTCGCGGAGCTTGGCATCATCTTCTGCTCGTTCTCGGACGCGGTGCAGGAACATCCCGGCCTCGTGCGCCGGTATTTAGGCACGGTCGTCCCGTACTCGGACAATTTCTTCGCCGCGCTCAACTCCGCGGTCTTCAGCGACGGCTCCTTCGCGTACATCCCAAAGGGCGTGCGGTGCCCCATGGAGCTGTCGACCTACTTCCGGATCAACGCGAAGGAGACCGGCCAGTTCGAGCGGACGCTCATCATCGCCGACGAAGGCGCGTCGGTCAGCTACCTTGAAGGTTGTACGGCGCCGATGCGCGACAAGAACCAGCTGCACGCCGCCGTCGTGGAGCTAATCGCGCTCGACGACGCCACGATCAAGTACTCGACGGTTCAGAACTGGTATCCGGGGGACAAGGAAGGCAAAGGCGGCATCTACAACTTCGTCACCAAGCGCGGCAAGTGCCTGGGGGTCAACTCAAAAATCACCTGGACGCAGGTCGAGACCGGGTCGGCGATCACGTGGAAGTATCCCGGCTGCATCCTCCAGGGTGACCATTCGGTGGGCGAGTTCTACTCGGTGGCGACCACGAACAACTACCAGCAGGCCGACACTGGCACGAAGATGATCCATCTCGGCCAGCACACGAAAAGTACCATCGTCTCGAAGGGGATCTCGGCCGGCCACGGGCAGAACACGTATCGTGGCCTCGTGAAGATCGCGAAGCAGGCGCGCGGTGCCCGCAACTACTCGCAGTGCGACTCGCTGCTCATCGGCGACCAATGCGGAGCGCATACGTTTCCGTATCTCGAGGTCAAGAACACGACGGCCAAGGTCGAGCACGAGGCCTCAACGTCGAAGATCGGTGAGGACCAGATCTTCTATTGCAGGCAGCGAGGGCTCTCCACGGAAGATGCGATCAACCTGATCGTCAGCGGCTTCTGCCGCGAGGTGTTCCGGCAGTTGCCGATGGAATTCGCCGTCGAAGCGCAGAAGCTGTTGAGCGTCACGCTCGAAGGGAGCGTCGGGTGAGCAGCGGCGCCTGCCGCCGTGCGAGCACGCGAGCGCGTCAGCGCGACGCGTGCGAGGCATCAGCGAGGGGTGGGGCCCCACGAGAAAGTGAGAAATGCTGACGATTCGCGATTTGCACGTTCGGGGCGGGGGCCACGAGATCCTCCGCGGGATCGATTTGTCGATTGATGCTGGAGAAGTCCACGCCATCATGGGCCCGAACGGCTCCGGCAAGAGCACGCTCGCCCGCGTGCTGGCGGGACACCCGGAATACGAGGTCACGGCTGGCGATGTGCGCTATCAGGGGGAGGACCTGCTCGCCATGGATCCGGAAACGCGCGCCCGGGCGGGCGTCTTCATGGCGTTCCAGTACCCGGTGGAGATTCCCGGCGTGAACAACGCCTATTTCCTGAAGGCCGCGCTGAATGCGGTGCGCAAACACCGCGGGCAAGACGAGCTCGACGCGATGGAGTTCATGTCGCTGGTGCGCGACCGCATGAAGCTGCTCGACATCGATCAGGCGCTCTTGAACCGTCCTGTCAACGAAGGGTTTTCGGGCGGAGAAAAGAAGCGGAACGAAATCTTTCAGATGGCGGTGCTCGAGCCGACGCTCGCCATTCTCGACGAGACCGATTCCGGCCTCGACATCGACGCGCTGAAGATCGTCGCCCAGGGCGTCAACGAGATGCGCAGCCCGGAGCGCGCGCTCCTCCTGGTCACGCATTACCAGCGTCTGCTCAACTACATCGTGCCGGACGTCGTCCACGTGCTGACCGAAGGCCGGATCGTCCGCTCTGGCGGCAAGGAGCTGGCGCTGGAGCTCGAAGAAAAGGGATACGTCGGGCTCGAGGAGGCGCCGGCGGCGCGCGCCTGAACGGCCATGGCGACTGTCATCAATCCGGCGGGCGCGTACACGGCGGCGTTTCGGCGCCTTGCGGCAAGGGTCGCCGCCACCCAACCCGATTGGGTCACCCGCAGGCGGCAACGCGCGATCGATACGTTCGAGCGGCTCGGATTTCCCACGACGCGAGACGAGGAATGGCGGTTCACGAACGTGACGCCGATTGCCGAGACCGAGTTCGTGCCGGCCGGCGACGCGCTGGCGGCCGGCAACCCTCCCGCCGTTGAGTCATTTCGCCTGCCGATGGCGACCGCCGAGCTCGTCTTCGTGAACGGCCGCTACGCGTCAGCGCTGTCGAAGGTGGGCTCGCTGCCTCCTGGCGCGCGCGTCGAGAGTTTGGCCTCGGCGCTGACATCTCACGCCAGCGAGCTGGAGCAGCATCTGGCCCACGTCGCCGAATTCGAGCGGCAGGCGTTCGTGGCGCTGAACACAGCCTTGTGGACCGATGGTGTCTTTGTCTCGGTGCCAGCCGGGACGGTCCTGCAATCGCCGGTTCACATCATGTTCGTCTCGACCGGGATCCGGCAGCAGAAGTCCGACACCGCAGGAGGGTGTGCCGCTATCACCCACCCGCGGGTGCTCGTCCTCGCCGGCCGCGACAGCCAGTTCTCGATTGTGGAGAGTTATCTGGGCGCCAGCGACGGTCGATACTTCACCAATGCCGTCACCGAAATCGTCCTCGGCGATCAGGCGCTGGTGGAGCACTACAAACTGCAGGCCGAGCGCGATATCAGCTACCACATGGCGACGATCCGTGCGGTCGCGGCGTCGAATGCCACGTTCAGGTCCCATTCCATCGGCTTCGGCGGGGCGCTCGTGCGAAATGACGTGGTGGCCACCTTGAGCGGCGAGGGCGCCGAATGCACGCTGAACGGCCTCGATTTCGCCGATGGGACACGGTTGGTTGACAACCACACGATGATCGACCACGCGAAGCCGCACTGCAGCAGCAGGGAGCTCTATAAAGTGATCCTCGCCGACCGGGCGCGCGCGGTCTTCAACGGAAAGATCGTCGTTCGTCCAGACGCGCAGAAGACCGACGCGAAACAGACGAACAAAGCGCTGCTGCTGTCGGAGGATGCGCAGATCAACACCAAGCCGCAGCTCGAGATCTTCGCCAACGACGTCAAGTGCACGCACGGCGCGGCGGTGGGGCAGATGGACGAGGATGCCCTTTTTTACCTGCGCGCGCGCGGGTTGGCCCTGCGCGACGCGCGCGAATTCCTGATCCACGCGTTCGCCGGCGAGGTACTGAACAAGATGCCGCTCGAAGCGCTGAGAGATCGCGCCGACGCCGAGTTGCTGCGCCAGCTCACCAGATCAGGAGCGGGACGATGAGCAAAGTGATCGCGGCGTCACCGCGGCTTGGCGCGGCTGGCGTGACGGCAATCCGGCGGGACTTTCGGGCGCTCCACCAACTGGTTCACGGCAAGCCGCTCGTGTATCTCGACAACGCTGCGACGACGCAGAAACCGCAGGTGGTCATCGATCGGGTCGCGCGGTACTACGCCCTGGAAAACGCCAACATCCATCGCGGTGTTCACGCGCTCAGTGAGCGCGCCACCGATGCGTACGAGCGCGCGCGCGCCTCGGTGCAACGATTCATTCACGCGGCCGAGCCTCACGAGATCCTCTTCGTGCGCGGCACGACGGAGGCGATCAACCTCATCGCCCAGACGTATGGACGCACACATATCGGCGCCGGCGACGAGATTGTCATTTCGACAATGGAGCATCACTCCAACATCGTGCCGTGGCAGATGCTGTGCGAGCAGACCGGCGCGCGGCTGCGTGTCGTTCCCATCACCGATGCGGGGGAGCTGCGGCTGGACGAGTACGAGCGGATCCTGAGCGATCGCACGCGTCTGGTGTCGATCGTCCACGTCTCGAACGCGCTGGGCACGATCAATCCCGTCGACCAGATCGTGCGCCTCGCGCACGCCCGCGGCGTCCCGGTCGTGCTCGACGGCGCGCAGGCGGTCGCGCACATGAGCGTCGACGTTCAAGCGCTCGACTGCGACTTCTACGCTTTCTCCGGCCACAAAGTGCTCGGCCCGACCGGCATCGGCGTGCTGTACGGGAAAACGTCCTTTCTCGAGGCCATGCCTCCGTACCAGGGCGGCGGCGACATGATTCGGTCTGTGAGCTTCGAGCGAACGCACTACAACGTGCTGCCGTACAAGTTCGAGGCCGGCACGCCGCACATCGCGGGCGCGATTGGCCTGGCGACTGCCATCGAGTACCTGACCGCCGTCGGCCTCGACCGTGTCGCCGCGTACGAGCAGGAACTGCTCGCATACGGGACCGACGCGCTCTCGCGGATCCAGGGCTTGCGCCTGTCCGGTACGGCTTCTCACAAGGCCGGGATTCTGTCGTTTGTCATCGACGGCATTCACCCTCACGATATCGGGACAATTCTCGATCGGGAGGGCGTGGCGATTCGTACGGGGCATCACTGCTGTCAACCGCTGATGGATCGGCTCGGCGTGCCCGCAACGACGCGCGCGTCGCTGGCGCTCTACACCACACGCGAGGACATCGACGCTCTTCGGACGGCGGTGGAAAACGCCCGAGAGGTGTTCGCGTGATGTCTGACCTGCAGGATCTGTATCAAGAGGTGATTCTCGACCACAACAGGCGCCCGCGGAACTTCCGCGCGATCGAGGGCGGCAGGAGGGCCGGAGGCTATAACCCGCTGTGCGGCGACAAGCTCACGGTCTATTTGCGTCTCGACGGCGATCGCATTACCGAAGCGGCGTTTCAGGGTTCCGGCTGCGCGATTTCGAAAGCATCGGCATCCCTCATGACAGACGCAGTGAAAGGGAAGACCCTCGCGGAGGCCGACGCCTTGTTCGAGCGTTTTCATCACATGGTCACGGCCGCTCCGGATGCGCCAGTCGACGAACTCGGCAAGCTGTCGGTGCTCGCGGGCGTCCGCCAGTTTCCCGTGCGCGTCAAGTGCGCCACCTTGGCGTGGCATACGCTGCGTGCCGCGGCCGAGGCGCGCGAAGCGATCGTGTCCACCGAGTAACTGATGAAGCCTCTTCCCGTCATTCAGAATACGGCGACGCCACCAGCCGCGCCCAGTGCCTCGCAGACGGCCGGGATGGTCGCCGACCCCGCGAACACCGAGGCGCTCACACCCCGTATCATCGAGGCGCTGTCGGACGTGTTTGACCCGGAGATTCCGGTGAACATCTACGAGCTCGGGCTGATCTACGACATCCTCGTCGATGCGTCGAACGTGGTCGGGATTCGCATGACGCTGACCGCGCCCGCCTGTCCGGCCGCGCAGGTGCTCCCCGCCGAGGTCGCGCGCAAACTCGGACAGATTGCGGGTGTGACCGATGTGAAGGTTGACGTCGTTTGGGATCCGCTCTGGAGCCGCGAACGGATGTCCGACGCCGCGAAACTACAATTGGGAATGTTCTGAAGTGAGCCACCCTC
>JAHFUI010000034.1:28267-31075 GCA_023265175.1 Acidobacteriota bacterium | reverse complement strand
TGAGCCGCTGCCGGCCGTTCAAGGCCACGAGCTCGATGAGGAACGCAAGCGCGTGCACTTCCCCACCTAAACGCTTGACCAGATCGGCGGTCGCCCGCGCGGTCCCACCGGTGGCGAGCAGGTCGTCCACGATCAGCACTCGCTGCCCCTTGCGTATCGCATCGTCGTGGATCTCGAGCGTGTCGGCGCCGTACTCGAGCGCGTACGTCTCCCTCACGCATGTTGACGGCAGCTTTCCTGGCTTTCGGACCGGTGTAAAGCCACTGCCGATGCGGTCGGCGACGGCCGCGCCGAAAATGAAGCCGCGGCTCTCGATCCCCACCACAATGTCGATGCCCTGATCTTTGAACGGGAGCGCCATGGTGTCGATCGCGTCGCGGAAGCCGACGGGATCCTGAAGCAAGGTCGTGATGTCGTAAAAGAGAATTCCGGCTTTCGGAAAGTCCGGAACATGCCGAATCTTTCTCTTGAGATGATCCATGTTCGCCAACTGTGAATGGGGCTTGGTCACCGGACACTGAAACCTGTTTCACGGTGCGACGGCACCGCATCGTCGACCTGCACCTGGCGGACCCACGCGCCAGGGGGACCTTGCCGGACGTGTCGTTCGAACCGCTCGATCGCCTCGGCCTCGCCTTCCGCCTCGATTTCCACGCGACCGTCGGGCAGGTTGCGCACCCACCCGTGCAGCCCCTCGTGAGCCGCGGCCGCCTCGGCGAAAAAACGAAAGCCGACGCCTTGAACCCGGCCACTGATGAGATATCGTCGCGCCACGCGCATGGCAGAGCGCGTGATTATACATGCGCCACGGTCCGGCCGAAGCCGGAGGCTACCTCGGACACGGTCCGGCCGAAGCCGGATAACTACCTCGCGCCCGTGACCACGACAAAGCGTGTCGGCGGCGCGCGCTGCCGCCACAACACGCGTCCGGACGTCACCGACATCCCCTCGCGCTCGTAGACAATCCGAAGCGGCAACCCGTCTGCGATAAATTCGTCGTACGCGGGGCCGAACATGGCGCAATAGAAGGGCTCGGATCCGTCGAACAACTTCTTCGCTTCATCGGGCGCATCGATCATCGCCACATGGCGGCCGACGTAGAATCGGAACGCCGTGTTCCACCGATTGAGCCTGTAACTCGCCACATGATCCGTCGCCGCCGCCCGTGTCGCGACCCAGCGCGCGATGTCCGGCACCACCTTCTGCTGCTCGAGCGCGGGAAGCACCCAGACAATGAGACCGCCGTACGTGATGGTCATCGCGCCCAGCGCAATCCACGGCACTCGCGGTGGACGTCCGCCCCGGCGGATGATACCGGCTGTCGTGGCGGCGCCGGCAATCCCCATCGCGATCGGGACCACGAGCGATCCCGGCGGAAGATCGAGCCGCACGATCATCAAGTACCCGCCCGCGATCGCGATCGCGAGCATCAGCGGCCCGACCAGACGCAATCCGATGCGCGCGCCGATGCTCCCCGGATCGGCCGGCCGCTGCCGCAATGCGAGCCAGGCCCGTGCGCAGAGCAGGTACAAGGTGGGCGCGACGGGAAAGACGTAGTGGTCCAACTTGAATCTCGAGAGCGTGAAGAAACCGACGATGGCGATTGTCCAGCTCCAGAACAGCGCATCGGACGTGTCCAGCGATCCGTCGCGTCGCAGCGCGGCGCGGATATCGTCGTACAACCGGCCGACGAGCAGCGCGGTCCACGGAACGAGACCGGCGCCAAGCACCCGAACATAGAACCAGACGGAGGTGGACGCCGTCGGCCCGAACCGGTCCGTCGCAAACAGTCTGATGTTCTCGTCGAGCAGATATCCTGCGACGAACGCGTCGCGAAAGCGGAGCCACATGTACACGAACCACGGCGAGGCGATCGCCACGATCAGCGCCAGGCCGCTCAGCAGCCGTAAACCGAGCAAGCGGCGACGTGCCTCGGCCGACAGCGCGATCGCCAGCACAAACGCGAGGCCGCAGAGCACGAGCGCGACAGGTCCCTTCGTAAGCACCGCCAGGCCAAGCAGAAGGTAGCCGGGCCATTGGAGCCGCGGCCGGGCCCGCAGCGCGGCGACGGACAGGAGCGCCGCCCCGCCAAACACGAACGCCGTGAACACCGTGTCGAGGATGGCGTACCGCGCGAGGGCGAACACCGCCGGGCTGGTCGCTAGCAGCAGAGCGCTCACGATCGCGATGTCGGTGGAAAACAACGAGGCGCCGACCCATGCCGTGATGCCAACGAGCGCCAGCGCGGCGAAGGCTGGCATGAGCCGAGCCGCGACCTCTGTCGGCCCGGCAATTGCCATGGGAATCGCCTGGAGCCAATGAAAGAGGATCGGCTTGTCGAAGAAGGGCTGGTCGTTATAGAAAGGCGCGAGCCAGTCGCCTGTCGCAATCAACTCGCGCGTCGTCTGCGCGTAGTGCGCCTCATCCGGATCCCAGAAGCTTGGGACGCCCAATCGCCAGAAGAGCACGACGAAGAGCACAACCGTCGATATCACGATGACTATGGGATCAATCGCGATCGAGCTGCCGCGATCACTCGAACCGCGACCGGGCATCGTCATTCGGCTGTGGGCTCCCGTGGGGTGATCCTACCTCGACAACGGTCCACAGGGCACAAGCGTTGATACACTCGACGTGGAGTGCTGCACTCGCCCCGACTTCGATCCCGTGCGAGGTTTCTCGCCAGAGCCTTGATCGCGCTGGTCGTCGTCGCCCTCATCTTGATCGGCCTCGGTATCAGCGTGCTCGAGACGGGCTGGGCGAAGAACCGGATACGCGGGCTGATCGTGCGTCAGGCGAACCGGTATC
>JAHFUI010000034.1:0-28167 GCA_023265175.1 Acidobacteriota bacterium | reverse complement strand
TCGTTCGACGGTCAATTCGCGTCGATCGATCTTGCATCCCCCTTCGCCAGCGATCGATTCGCCGCGTCGCTGACCGGGTCCGCGAACGTCCGCCTCACCGTGCACGGCCTGTTCACGCGGAGCCCGACGGCCTCCGATTACGACCTCGAAGGTACGGCCGCCCTTGCAGCGTCTCGCGCGCGAGGCATCGCGGTCGACAGCGCGCACGTGGACGGCATCCTGCGGAATGGAGTCGCCATCCTGCGCCCCATCGACGCCGCCGGGCCCGCCTTTAACGTCACCGGCGCCGGCACGATTCCTTTTGTCGAATGCGGCGCCGGCGTTTCGCCCTGCGCCTCGGCTTTCGATTTCAGCTACGAGGTGACGCGCGCCGATCTGGCGCAGCTCGAACCGATCACCGGCAGGCGTCTCTCCGGTCTGCTGGCCACGAAGGGACATCTCACGGGCCCGGTCGACCAGCCTCGAGCGGCCGGCGATGCCACGATCGCGGGACTCAAGGCGCCCGATTTCGAAGCAGTCACGCTGGCCGGACCCTACGACGTGACGCTGCCCTCGTCGCGCTGCTGGGAAACGGATGCGCGCGCCGATCTGCGCGCGACATTACCGATGGTGTTCGGACGGCCACTCCAGAATGCCGCAGGGACTATCTCGCTGTCGCGGGAGCGTCTCGCCTTCGACGTGCGGTTCGACGCGGCACAAGGCCGCACGGCAGGGCTTAAGGGGACCGCGCTGCTGCACGGCGATCGACGCGAGCTGGCGCTGTCCGATCTCATCGTCACGCTCCACGCGGCGACGTGGACGCTTTCGAACACCGGGACGCCGCCCTCCGTTAGGTGGGACGACGAGGGCGTGTCGATCGATCCGCTGCTCTTTGTCAGCGGCAGCGTTGGCGATCAGCGCATCGGCTTTTCCGGGACCTGGCGAGCCGACGGCCGCGGCGTGCTTCACGCATCCGCCACTCATGTGTCACTCGACGCGATCGAAGGCGCCTTAGAAGGGCCGGCCAGGTACGGCGGCACACTTAATCTCGACGCCACGATCCGTGGCACCCGTGACAACCCGATCGTCACCGGCCAGGTGCTCGTCACCGACGGCCGCATCCGGCGGTTTGCGTATCAACGGCTGGCCGGCCGCGTCGACTACGCCGCGGACGATTTCGATATCGATAGCCGACTCGATCAATCACCCGGCGTCTGGATCAACGCCGTGGGCAAGGTGCCGCTGGCGCTCCTCGATCAGGAGCTGCCCGAACGGCGGCTTGACGTCGCGGTCACGTCGAACTCGATTGGCCTGGGCCTGATCGAAGGGCTGACGGATGCGGTGTGGAACGTCAGCGGCCGGATGCGCTTCGACGTCAGAGCGGTCGGCACGAGCCGCGATCCCCACGCGCAGGGTACCGTGGAGTTCGCCGACGCGGCTTTCTTGGTGACGTCGACCGGTTCCAGCTACAAGAACGGCCGCGCCCTGCTGCGGCTGTCGGCCGATCGCATCGACGTCGATTCCCTGCATATCGAGGACGTGTCCGGACGACCGCTTGACCTGCACGGGAGCCTCGGCACGCACGAGCTCCGCGTCAGCGATCTCCAGATTGACGCGACCGCGCGCCAGTTCGAGGTGATCCGCAACGAGTTCGGCAACGTGGACATCGACGCGACGCTGCAGTTGCGCGGCCGCTTCGAGACCCCGCGCGTGGAGGGCGACATCACGATCAACGGCGGCAGCCTGAACGTCGACGAGATCCTTCAACGGACGCTTCTGCAGCCGTACGCCACCGAGCCGCTGGCACTCCCCAGCCTCGATGCGGCGACGCCGCTCAATCCGTGGAATCGCAGCAGCCTTGACGTCTCGCTGCACATCCCGAAGAACCTGCGGCTCGCCGGCGAGAACCTCCAGGTCGCGGCCGATACGCCGATCGGCCTGGGCGACATCAAGCTGCGCGTCGGCGGCGACTTGTATCTGTACAAGGATCCCGGATCGCCGCTGTCGGTGACCGGATCCCTCGACGCCGTCAGCGGCACCTACAGTTTTCAGGGACGACGGTTCGACATCGACGAGGCGAAGAGCTCGATCAACTTTCGCGGCGACCTCAACCGGACGTCTATGTCACCGTCACGCGCGAGATCTCCGGCGTGCAGACGCGCGTCACCATCTGGGGACCGATGCGCAATCCCGAGCTGCACCTCGCCAGCACGCCGCCGCTCGATCCCTCCGACGTGCTGTCGCTGATCGTGTTCAACGCGCCGGCCAACTCATTGACCGCGCCCCAGCAGCAGGAGCTCGCGGTGCGGGCCGGCACGATCGCCGCCGGCTTTCTCGCGACGCCGCTCGTCGCCGCCGTCGAGCGATCGCTCGGCTTGGACCTGTTGGAAATCGAGCCGACCAGCGAAAGCGGCGCCGCCGGGGCGCGCGTCACCATCGCCGAACAGCTCGCGCCGGGCCTCGTCGCGCGCTTCAGCCGGCAATTCGGACGCGATGAGTTCGACGAGGCGGCCGTGGAGTATTACCTGTCGAGGCTGTTTCGAATCCGCGCGACGTTTTCCGACGCGGCCTCGCTCAGCCTGCGATCGCCGTTCCGCCGCGTCGAGCGGGCGGGGATCGATCTGTTGCTGTTTTTCAGTTTCTAACCTGCGGGTTCAAGGTTCAGGGTTCCCCCTGAACCTTGAACTCTGATTAGGCGTGCGCCGGCGCCGCGAAAGGACTCTCGTCGGCGCTCGGTCCGTAAATCGACGGCACGGGGACATCGAGCAGCCGCAGATAGACCGATAGCTGTCCGCGGTGATGATAGGTGTGGTTCAGCGCGATCGCGCGGACGAGTGCGATCTTGGGCATGCCCATGATCGTGGCGCCGTCTTTCGAGACGAGCTTCCAGTCCTTTTGCAATCCAGCGTCGCCAATGGATGTGAGCGCGGCCTTCGTCTTCTTCACGCCTTCATCGTGCGCGGCCAGGACCTCGGCCGTCGTCTTCGGCTGCGGCGCCGGATCCATCGCGCCGGACATCTCCACGCTGTCTTTCACCGCCCATTCGGTGATGAACGCCGGGCTCGTGGCCACGTGCAGCGCCAGCACGCCGATCGACATCGATTTCGCATGCGGCTTCCACGTGAGGCGATCCTGCGGGACGCGCTCGAGCACGCGACGCGTGGTGGCGCTTTCCTGTTCGAATTCCTGAATAAGGGCTTCCGTCAACATGTGGGCTCCTCCTCTATGGGGCGACGTCAGTATTCGTCACGCCGAGGACGAAATGGTAGCCCAGAACTCGCATCCTACGCTACGGCCTCATTATTCGGCTCAAATCGTTCTATAATTCAATTGGTGTCACTTCGAACCGTTATCGGTGCGCTTTCTGTCGCCTCGGTCGTCGCCGGCGGTCCCACTGCGACGCCCGAGTTGCGGGTCGCGGCCGCGTCCGATCTGCAGGCCGCGCTGCCGAGGCTGGCGGAACGTTTCCAGCGGGACACAGGGGTCGCGGTCACGCTCACCTTCGGCTCATCGGGTAATTTCTACACACAAATTCAGAACGGCGCGCCGTTCGACCTGTTCTTTTCAGCCGACACACAGTATCCGGCGCGCCTCCAGTCCGGCGGTTTCGCGGACCCAGCCGATATCTACAAGTACGCGGTCGGGAAGATCGTGCTCTGGGCCCGCACGGACGCGCCGATCGATGTACGGCGAGGCCTGCAAGCGCTCGGTGACGCGCGCGTGCGTCGCGTGGCCATCGCGAATCCTGACCACGCACCTTACGGGCGCGCCGCCGTCGCCGCTCTTCAGCACGAGGGACTGTACGAACGGGTTCGGAGCAAGCTCGTGCTCGGGGAGAACATCTCGCAGGCCGCGCAGTTCGTGGAGTCAGGAAACGCGGAAGCTGGAATCATCGCCCTGTCGCTGGCGGTGGCGCCAATGCTACGCGACTCCGGCAGCTATTACCAAGTGCCGGCGTCGTTCTATCCTCCGCTCGAACAGGCGGCCGTTGTGCTCAGCAGGTCGCCCAATCGCGGGGCCGCCCGGGAGTTCGTCGCATTTCTCAAGCGGCCGGATGCCGTCCGTCTGCTGCAGGACTTCGGCTTCTCAGCCCCGCCATCAGCTGCACGATGACCACCGTAGACTGGCCGGCCATCTTCCTCTCCGTCAGGCTCGCCGCCATCGTCGCGGTGATGCTCGTGGCGGTCGGCCTCCCCATCGCGCATTGGATCGCGTTCTCGCGGCGGCGTTGGAAGTTCCTGGTCGAAGCCGTCGTGGCGCTTCCCCTCGTGCTGCCGCCGACGGTGCTAGGGTTTTACGTCCTGGTCGCGATCGGCGCGCGCAGTCCGATCGGACGGGCGTGGACCGCGTGGACCGGCCGCGGCCTCGCCTTTACCTTCGAGGCCCTCGTATTCGCGTCGATTCTGTACAGCCTGCCGTTTACCGTACAGCCGATCGCCGCAGCGTTCTCCCAGGTCGATCCGACACTCATGGAAGCTTCGTCGACGCTCGGCGCCTCGAGGTGGCGCACGTTTTGTCGAGTCGTCCTGCCACTCTCTGTCGAAGGCGTCATCGCCGGCACCGTGCTCACCTTCGCGCACACGCTTGGGGAATTCGGCGTTGTGCTGATGGTCGGCGGCAACCTGCCGGGCGTGACTCGCACCGTCTCGATCGCCATCTACGACCAGGTTCAGGCGTTTCAGTACGACACGGCCAATCAGACCGCCCTGCTGCTCCTTGCCTTCTCCTTCGTCGTGCTGGCGGGCGTCTACGCACTGCGTGGCAAACCGTGGTCCGTCGTGCCGCTGCCATGAGCCTCTCCGTATCGGTTCGCAAACGATTGTCGGCGAGCTTCTCGCTCGACGTGTCGTTCACGGCGCCGCCCGGGATCACGATCGTGTTCGGCGCCTCCGGCTCTGGCAAGACGACGTTGTTACGATGCCTGGCGGGTCTCGCGCGGCCGGACGCCGGGCGCATCGCGATCGGACAGCAGGTCGTGTTCGACTCAGCCGAGGGTCGACACGTGCAGGCGCACCGGCGCAATGTCGGGTACGTCTTCCAGCAGCTCGCGCTCTTCCCGCACATGTCCGTCGCGCACAATCTCGAGTACGGTCTGGCGCGCGAGTCGAGTGACGTCAGGCGCGCGCGAACCCGCGCCATCGCCGAATCGCTCAGGATCTCGCACGTGCTCGGCCGGAAGCCGGCAGCGATTTCCGGCGGCGAGCGTCAGCGCGCGGCGCTGGCCCGCTCGCTGGTCACCGATCCCTCGCTCCTGCTTCTCGACGAGCCGCTGACCGCGCTCGATCACGTCGCCCAGACACGCATCATCGAGGACCTGCGATCGTGGAACGCGGCGCATGGTATTCCAATCCTGTACGTGACCCACGCACACCGCGAGGTGTTCGCGCTCGGCGAACGCGTGATCGTGCTCGACCAGGGAAGACTGGCCGCCGAAGGCACGCCGTACGACGTGATGGAAACGCCGGCTCACGAGCCGCTTGCGCGGCTCGCGGGATTCGAGAATTTCTTCGACACGCGGGTCGGCACTCGCCGCACGGAGGCCGGCACGATGCTGTGCCGGCTCGAGGCGACGAATGCCGAGCTCGAAGTGCCGCTCTCAGAGACGCCTACCGGCTCTCGGGTGCGGGTCGCGATCCGCGCCGGCGATATTCTGCTGGCCACCGAGGAGCCGCGGGGCCTCAGCGCGCGAAATATCCTGCTCGGACGTCTGATCTCGTTGACGCGCGAGGGGACAACATCCATCGCCGAAGTCGACGCCGGCGCACGCTTCGTCGTGCGTCTCACGCCAAGCGCCTGCGAATCGCTCGGGCTCGCGATCGGCGATCGTGTGTGGCTGATCATCAAGACCCATTCCTGTCGAATCGTCTCGACGTGATACGATCTCGGCGTGTGACCCTCCTGACCGTCCGTGCCGCGGCCGAGCGCCTCGGCGTCGGCTACTCCACACTGAAACAATGGATCTATCAGGGCCGCGTCCGCACGACGCAAACCGCGGGCGGTCACCATCGCATCGCCGACGTTGAAGTCGATCGGCTCACGGCACACCGAAACCCCGTGGGCCGGCGCGCCGTCCACACACGTCCCGCCACCGGCTTGATCGTCGCCTTGAGCGGACGCAATCGCCTTCGCGGGTTCGTCGAGGAAGTTCGCGTCGATGGCCTGCTCGGGCAGGTGCGGCTGCGGATCGGAGATCAGCGGCTCACCGCCGTCATCACAGCGGACGCGATCCGGGATCTCAAACTGCGCCGCGGAGGCGATGCCTTGGCGATCATCAAATCGACCGAAGTCATGATCGCGCGCGAGGCGGAACCGGGAGTCGACAGTCGTCAGTCATCAGTCGACAGTCGACGGTCGAAGGCTGGCAGTCGCAAAAGGGTCCGGTGACCGAGGACACGACAACCGCACACATCGATCCGGTCTGTGGAATGACCGTGTCACCCGACAAGGCGGCTGGCAGCGCGACTTACGCCGGCACGACGTACTATTTCTGCGGCACCGAGTGTCTGAAGCGGTTTCAAGCCTCGTCGCAGTCGTTTCTGCCCAGTGCACAGCCCCCCGCATCGCACGATGCGGTGCCCGCCACCAGTCCCACTCCGAGCGGTGCCATCGAATACACCTGTCCGATGCACCCGCAAATCGTCCGGAACAAGCCTGGCGCCTGTCCGCTTTGCGGCATGGCCCTGGAGCCTCGCACGATCACGTTGGACGAGGGACCCAATCCAGAGCTCGTCGACATGACGCGGCGGTTCTGGATCGCGGCGCTCCTGTCGGTTCCAGTATTTGTGACCGCGATGGCGGACCTCATACCCGGCGGACATGCGAATAGGTGGCTGGGCATGCAGGGAACGAACACGGTCGGGCTCGTCTTCAGCACGCCGGTCGTCTTGTGGGCCGGGTGGCCCTTCTTCGTGCGCGCGTGGTCGTCGATCGTCAACCGCAGCCCCAACATGTTTACGCTGATCGCCATTGGCGTAGGCGCAGCGTACGCCTACAGCGCAGTCGCGACAACGGCCCCGGACATATTTCCCGCCGGCTTTCGTGAGCACGGCCTCGTCCCCACGTACTTCGACACCGCCGTCGTCATCACGACGCTCGTGCTTCTCGGGCAGGTGCTCGAATTACGAGCGCGAAGCCGCACGAGCGGCGCCATCAAGCAGTTGCTCGGGCTCGCGCCCAAGACCGCGAGGATCGTGCGAGGCGGCGGCGAATCGGATGTTCCGATCGCGGAGCTCCACGTCGGCGACATCTGCCGGGTGCGCCCCGGCGAGAGGATTCCTGTCGACGGCGTCGTCACCGAAGGGCGAAGCTCCGTCGACGAATCGATGATGACAGGCGAACCGATGCCGGCCGGGAAGGAGCCGGGCAGCCGCGTCACCGGCGGCACGATGAATACGACCGGCACGTTTCTCTTCAAGGCGGAGCGCATCGGGAGCGAGACGATGCTCGCCCAAATCGTGCGGATGGTAGGCGAGGCGCAACGCAGCCGGGCGCCCATCCAGCGGCTCGCCGACACGGTGGCCGGTTGGTTCGTTCCCGCGGTCGTGGCGATCGCCCTTGCGACGTTCATCGTCTGGAGCGCGTTCGGTCCGGAGCCGCGGCTGGCGCACGGACTGCTGAACGCCGTCGCCGTCCTGATCATCGCGTGTCCGTGCGCGCTGGGTCTCGCGACGCCAATGGCCATCATGGTCGGCACCGGGCGCGGTGCCACGGCGGGTGTCCTCGTCAAGAACGCGGAAGCGCTCGAGCGCCTCGAATCAGTGGACACGCTGGCCTTCGACAAGACCGGCACGCTGACCGAAGGCAAGCCGCGGCTGGTCGCCACTGAAACGTTTGACGGCTGGTCGGCAGACGACGCGCTACGGGTGGCTGCCGCCCTCGAGCAAGGCAGCGAGCATCCGTTGGCTGCCGCCGTCATCAGCGCCGCGCGCGAACGAGCTGTGTCGATGCCGCGCGTCACCGATTTCAGCTCGGCGCCGGGACGTGGAGTGACCGGCGAGATCGACGGACGACATGCGGCTCTTGGCAATGCGCTCATGATGCGCGAGGTGGGCGTGCCGATCGACGCCGCGGCGGATCGCGCCGATCGGCACAGGGCGCTGGCGCGCACCGTCCTCTTCCTGGCAGTCGACGGCAAGCTGGCGGCGCTCTTCAGCGTGGCCGATCCGATCAAGTCGTCGGCCGCCGCAGCGGTCCGTCAACTACACGACGAGGGGCTGCGGCTGATCATGCTGACCGGCGACAATCGCGCAACGGCGGACGTCGTCGCGCGCGAGCTCGGGATCGACGAAGCTCACGCCGACATCCTGCCGCAGGACAAGCGAGCCGCCGTTCACCGGCTTCAGGACGGCGGAAAGAGCGTGGCGATGGCCGGCGACGGCGTCAACGATGCGCCGGCGCTCGCCGAAGCCACGGTGGGCATCGCGATGGGAACTGGAACCGATGTGGCGATTGAGAGCGCGGGAATCACCTTGCTCGCCGGCGATCTCCGCGGCATCGTTCGGGCGCGAAGGCTGAGCCGAGCCACCATGAGGAACATCCGCCAGAACCTGTTTCTTGCTTTCGTGTACAACGCCGTCGGCGTGCCGGTCGCGGCGGGCGTGCTCTATCCGCTGACGGGCACGCTCATCGGCCCCATCTGGGCCAGCGCGGCCATGACCTTCAGCTCGCTCTCGGTGATCGCAAACGCGCTGCGGCTGAGGCATCTCGAGTTATGACGAAAGAGACAACCAATCACATGCCGTTCTCGACGCTCAAGCTTCATCCCAGTCTGCTTCAGGGTCTGAAAGATCTCGGTTTCACGCGGCCGACCGCCATTCAGGCGGACGCGATTGGGCCCGCGCTCGCGGGCACTGACGTGCTCGCCTGCGCGATGACCGGAAGCGGCAAGACCGCGGCGTTCCTCCTGCCGATTCTTCACCGTCTGATCGATCAACCCCGCGGCGCGACGCGCGCGCTGGTGCTGACCCCGACGCGCGAGCTCGCGGCGCAGATTGTCGGCGATCTCAACGATCTGGCGGTGCACACGCCGATCACCGCCGCGGCCGTCTACGGCGGCGTCGGCATGGGACCGCAGGAGCACGCATTTCGCAGCGGCGTGGATGTCGTCATCGGCACGCCGGGCCGCCTGCTCGACCATTTCAAGAGACCGTACGCGAAGCTGGGCAGCCTGCGTTATCTCGTGCTCGACGAAGCGGATCGCATGCTCGACATGGGATTCCTGCCGGACATCCGCCGCATCCTTCGCCATCTGCCAACCCGCCGCCAGACGCTGTTCTTCAGCGCGACGATGCCTCCGCCGATTGCTCAACTGGCGCACGAGATGCTCCACTCGCCCGCGACGATCAACCTCGAACGCCAAGCGGCCCCGGCCATCGGCATTACGCACGCCCTCTATCCGGTGCCGCGGCACCTCAAGGCTGCGCTGCTGACGACGCTGCTGGAGCGGGGAGAGGTTCGTGATGCGCTCGTGTTCACGCGAACGAAGCATCGCGCCGACCGCCTCGCGCGACATCTCGCGCAGGCCGGCATCAAGGTCGAGCGCATTCACGGGAACCGGTCGCAGAGCCAGCGAACACAGGCGCTGGCCGGGTTCAAGAGCGGCAAGTACCGAATTCTCGTCGCCACCGACATCGCCGCACGAGGCATCGACGTCACCGCGCTCGGGCACGTCATCAACTTCGACGTGCCGGGCGGCCCGGACGACTACATTCACCGCGTCGGACGCACGGCCCGCGCGGAGCTCACCGGCGCGGCGTTCACCTTGGCGGCGCCTGAAGAAGAAGCGACCGTGCGCGAGATCGAGCGTGGAATCGAAAAGCGATTACCCCGGGTGACCCTGCCCGACTTCAATTATCAGGAGCAGGCGCCACCTCGTCCGGCGCAGGCGCGGCCGCCGGGTGGCCATCGACATCAACGACCTCACGCGGGTCCGCCCCGCCGCCCGCGGCGGTATTAATCGCGCGCCCTTCAACTGAGGTTCGATGGTTTAGGTCGTTTTAGCCGTTCGAGCTCTGGCAGATCGCCATCGCGATCTTCTGGGTCGCGTTCACCCGTCCTCTCTTCCAAGATGATCTCGACGGCGGCCCGCTTGTCGTCGTTCAGAATCTCGTGCATCGCAGCTGCAGCCGCAGGCCCAAGCGTGACCCTCTTTCGTCGCAATCGCCACGCGCCGATGGCGAGCCACAGGATGAGAATCCAGACGACACCGGAGATGTAGCGCTCCATCAGGCCCGCCGGTGCCAGGCGGAGGCGACAAATAGTCGCCCCTGAAAAGCGCGCCGATAGTTGTGCGATGTGACTCCGACGACTGCCACTGGGATCACCAGGTGCCTCAGCGCGAACGAGACGCCCGACACGGCGGCCAGTCCAGGCAAACCGGCCAAGAGCCCCGCGAAAAACAGCAGAAACATGCCGTTGCCGATGTGGCGTTCCGTGATTCGATCGCCGATCCACATCAGGCAGGCGCTTCCGGCGGTCAACGTCAGCATCGTCGACACACGAAAGGTCCATCCTGGCGCGTAGACGAACTGAAGTCCGCTGGTGACGCTGTCCTGGCGTTCCAGGAAGAGGGCGAGACCGGCCGCCTGGACGAGAGCCAACAACACGGCGACGGCCCAGGTCGACCGCACGATCGGCAGCTCCCACGGAGTGGCTCGCCGCCGCGTCAGGAACCACCAACCGAGCGCGACGACTTGCACGAGGATCGACGCCGAAATGAACGGCATTATGCCGAGCGCAAAGACAGTCACAGATGAGAGGTTCCCGCCCGTGATCAGGTCGTACATCGAGATCCTCGATCGGGTCGCGGGATGTCCGAGCAGCGCGAGTAGCTGCGCGTTCGCGCCAGGAATCGGAATGTGGGTGGCGATCCGGTAGAGAGCGATCATGCCCAGGACGAGCAAGACCTCTTTCGATCTGCCCAGGACGATCGCGATTGTTACCTGCCTCCAGTACCAGGCGACGGAACGTCCTTGCCGGTACTCCTCGAGCAGATCGCCGGTGAGCGATTGATTCTTGCGGCCAACGTGCTCAAGCAGCCATGTTGCGATCGCTGGTGGCTCTGTCGGCCTCATGCTATTCCTCCCTTGAGCGCCGGAACATCCCGCCACAACGTCGTGAAGATCCGCCGTGCGTCGCGCACTTCGCGCAGCCCTCTGGCCGTGACTCGGAAGTATCGCTTCGCCCGCCCGCCGCGTTCTGCCGTCGGATTCCCTAACGTTGACGACACAAAGCCCTTTTCCTGGAGCCGTTCCAGCGCGGCATACACGCTGCCCAGCGCCACTTCCCGACGAGTCTGTTGTTCGAGCTCTCTCGAGATCGGAACACCGTAGGCGTCTTCGCCCAGGCGAATCAAGACCAGCATCACCATGAGCTCGAAATTGCCAAGAGACGCGCGGCTCCGCATATCTTCAATAGTAGCGAAGAAACGACCCAGAGGCAAGACTCGGCGGTAGAGTCGCTCTTGGAACAACGACGGTGGGGTCACTCGACACAGCGACTGGGGCGGCACACACTGAGGCATGCTTCATCCCCGGTAAGATATACAATCGTGAGCTGAAAAGCCGTCGCACGGGCTCGAAACAGCGGAGGATTTCATGCCGCGTCACTTTTTTCGTTCGGTGGGCGCGCTGGCGTTTCTTGTCGCGGTGGCCGTGCCGGCATCCGTCACCACCCAGTCCTCGGTTTCGCCCAAGCCCGCGGCGAGAGCAAAATGGGCGCCACCCCGCGCGGCGGACGGACAGCCGGATCTGCAGGGGGTCTGGACCAACGCGACGATCACGCCGTTTGAACGGCCGCCTGAGCTCGCCGGCAAGCCGTTCTTGAACGAAGCCGAGGCCTTGGAAATCGAGAAGCAGACGGCCACCGAACGTGCGGCGGCGGACCGGGGCACTCGGCCGGGCGACGTCGGCAACTACAACCAGTTCTGGTTCGACAACGGCACCAAGGTCGTGTCGACGCGGCAAACCTCACTCGTCGTGGAGCCGGCGGACGGTCGAGTCCCGGTGAAAGCGGAAGCCGAGGCCATACGCGACTTCAACGCGGTCCACAACGGCGACTCGTACGAGTACATGAGCCGCTGGGATCGCTGCATCACCCGCGGCGTGCCGGGATCGATGTTTCCAGCCGGCTACAACAACGCGTATCAGATCATCCAGACTCCCGGATACGTCGTGATTCTCTACGAGATGATTCACGACACGCGGGTGATTCCCCTCGATGGCCGTCCGCACGTCGGGCCCAACATCCGATTGTGGATGGGCGATTCACGCGGCCGCTGGGACGGCGATACGCTCGTCGTCGACACGACGAACTTCACCGACAAGGGCTGGATTGCGTCGCACGCCGCCGCGGGACGGATCAAGGGGATCCCTCAAAGCGACGCGCTGCACGTCGTCGAACGCTTCACGCCGGTCAATCCCGACACCATTCAGTACGAGGTCACGATCGAGGATCAGAAGATGTATTCGCGGCCGTGGAAGGTGGCGATCCCGCTGACGAGGGATTCGAAGTATCAGATTTACGAGTACGCGTGCCACGAGGGGAACTACGCCGTGCCGAACATCCTCAGCGGCGCACGGGTGCTCGAACAAGGCCCGCACCCGTAATGCATAATGTCTAATGCAAAATGCATTGTGCATTGCCCTTTTGATTTTCTTGCCTTTACTTTTGCCTTTGAACTTTTAGCTTTTAACTTCTATTGAAGTCCCAACAGCCGCGCCGGGTTCTGCTTGGACATCCGATCCACGTCCTGATCCGAAAAGCCCTTCGCCCGCAAGGCCGCGATGAACGCGGCAAAACCATCGGCCGGCAGCGGATTGCCCTTCTGACCCAGGTCGCTCGACAGGATGCAGAACTCAGGTCCGACCTTGCGGATCGCATCGGTAAAGCGGTCGACCCTCGCTGGCGCGTCAGCCGAGAGCATGGTGCCACCGACGAACTCGATGAACGCCCCTAGCTTCGTGGCTTCCTGCATCTGCGAGACGCTCATCAGAATCGGAGGGTTCATCGCGTGGGTCACGACCATGTGCTGCACGCCGAGGCGTCGACCCTCGCGCAGCAGCATCAGGCCTTCATCCGCGGAAACGTGCCCGGTCGCCAGCACAAGCTGGTGCTTGGCGATGACCGCGATCACGTCTTTCGTCGCCTGCAGCAGTTCGCCGTTCTTCGAGACGCTCACGAACGGACGGTTCTCTTTCGAGACGCGCACCTGATTTTCCGCATCGAAGGTCGACATCCACACCAGGCGTCCGTAACCGCCGAGCACCTGGGTCATGTGCTCGACCGCAAACGGATTCATGCCGCCGGCGGGTAGATTCAGATCGATCCCACCGAACACTTCAAGGCCAGGAACCTGCTTGCGGACCATGTAGACGAGTCCGACAGTCGAGTCGTAATGATTTTTCAGCACGATGCCGCGCATGCCATGCGCGCGCGCCATGACGGCCGCCTCGATTGCGTCGACGGATCGTTCGCGGTCGTCGGGAGAGCTGTGGACATGGATATCGATCGCGCCGTTGAGCGCTCGGGTCGCGGGGTCGCCTGCGCTGCCCGGTTGGGCCGCGCCGCGTTGACCGGCCCGCGTCGGATCGGACCCGATCGCGAGCACGCCAAGCGTCGCGAAGACCATCAAAAGGAACTTGCGCATGGGCAGATTCTGCCATCGAACACATCGCGCGTGAATGAGAAATCTGTGCTGTCGGTGACGGGACGGTCGATTTGTCGAACAATTTGAAGCGGCACATTTCTCGCTTCTCGCTGCCGCATCGCGCGGGCCGTGTGAGGTCAGCTACACTTGGTCCATGCTGATTCTGAAGCCGCGCCGGAGGGCTATGGGTATCACGCACATCCGAGCGGGAATTGCCAACCCGTCGCGGCCGTCGAAGATAACGTCGATCGAGTTCCTCGTCGACACGGGCGCTGTTTTTTCGATCGTCCCCGCTTCAATCTTGCGCAAACTCGGCATCCGGCCCCACAGTTCGCGGACGTTCACGCTCGCGGACGGAACGGAGATCACGCGACGTATCGGCGCGGCGATATTTGTGCTCGGCAAAGAGAAGGCCGCCTCACCCGTCATTTTCGGCAAGAAAGGCGACAGTCCTCTGCTGGGGACGATCTCGCTGGAGTCGCTGGGACTGATGCTGGATCCGTTGAAGCGGGTGTTGCGTCCGCTGCCAATGGTCCTCGGACGCGTGTCATGAAGACCGCGTGGAACATTCGACGCGAGGGTCGTGCATGGACAGCGGAGGAGGCATTCGAGCGGTGGCAGCGCACGCCGGAGCGCCTCGAGATGATCGAAGGAAAGCTGCTGTTCGACGACGATGAGCGCCTGATGCTGCTGGGCCTCCTCCTCGAAAACGTGGGCGTCGATGCCGCGGTGAAACTGGGGGATCCCGCAGTCTGGCGAGAGGCCGTGGCCGAGTTAACCTGAATCACCGCACCATGTACTTTTGCCTTTCTACTTTGCAGGAAGCCTCTGCTTGATCTCCTCGACCCACGCCGTAGAACAATTCTTTTCCGCTGCGTGCCCAGGCCGGCCTGTTTCCACCGGCTGTTGACAACTGCCAGCGGCCGCCGTTGACGTTTGGGAATGGCCGCACGTAAATCTCATTCAGGCCAGATTCGTTCGAGACATATGCGAGCCAGTGCCCATCCGGCGAAATTTCCGGCTGCGTCTCCGAGAAGCTTGTCTGGATCAGCGGCTCCGACGTTGGTTTTCCCAGGTGAGCCAGCATGAGATCGCTTCCTGTCTTGGGCGCTTGCTCGAGCATAACGATCTCGGTTCCATCGGGAGAGATCGTTGGAACGAACTGCGCATTGGCGCTCGTTGTCACGCGCTCCGTCGTCCCGGTCCCGTCGGCCTGTTGCGAGAACAGGTTCGAGACGCCGGCCCGAGCGGACGCGAAGATGATTCGCCGCCCGTCCGCGTCCAGATGGGTGTCTGGTCAGCGGCGGGATCGAACGTGAGCCTGGTCAGTGTCTCGTGCGCAAGATCCCAGATCCAGACGTCGTTTTCCTGATCGTTGATTGAGACTGCGATTCGGGTGCCATCCGGTGAAAGGCGCGGATACTGATACGCACGCGGCGGCGCTTTGAGCAGCTCTTCGCGCCCATCACGGCCTACCCAGACGAGAGATCGCATGGCGCCGGCCTGTCCGCCTGCCCCGCCCGGGACGTACACGAGTGCGCCGGTGTGCGACACGCTGAATTCGGCCGCGCCCGTATCCACCTCAGACAGGTACGGGTCGGTGGCGTACTACAACGACGTGGCGAAGGCCGCAACAGTGGTAGAGATGCCTGAGCTCCCCACCTTCGTCGAGACGAGTGTCTTTACGAAGCGAATTTCAGCACTCGGGCTCGAAGAGTCTTTAAGGGGCTGCAGCTTGAACTGCTCGACAACCCGGAAGCGGATGACGTCGAGCCCGGCACGGCCGGTCTCCGGAAGATCCGTCTCGGGGATCCGACCCGCGGCAAGGGCAACCGCGGCGGTGCGCGTGTGCACTCCCTGTGGCTCGCCCATCGCAGCCTCATCTACCTGATGTTCGTCTACGGCAAGAACGAGGCGAGCAATCTGACGCCGGACCAGAAAAGGCAACTGCGCGAACTCGTCGCACAAATCAAGCGCAGCGGAGACAAGGAGACGCGGACGTGAAGGCTGAAATGTTTACTGAGCTCCTCGGTTCGGCACATGAAGCGCTCGAACATGCGCAAGGCAAACGGGGCCTGCGAACGACCACGCTCCCGCTGGCCCCGAAGTCGCTGAACGGCCGCGCGGTGAAACGCGTGCGGGCCTCGCTGCGCGCGTCGCAGGCGGTGTTCGCTCGGTATCTGAACGTGAGCACCAAGCTTGTTCAAGCCTGGGAGGCGAATCGGCGAACCCCAGAGGGGCCGGCGTTGGTGCTGCTCCACATCGTGCGAGGCAGCCCGACGTAATCGAGAACGTACGGCGGTCTGCGGGATCGAATCGGACCACCAGTGCGCCGCCACGGCCGTGAGCATTTGTCACTTCCGCCGCTGCTCGTCAGCGGCGCTGACGATTTCATAACCGAGTTTTTCCCACTTGAACCAGCCGCCTTCCAGCACCTTGATCTTGAAGTAACCCAATTCTCTAAGCTTCTTGGCCATATCGATGGAATCTTGGTCTTCAGTGCACGGACAATACAGAATAAGGGTCCTATTCCGGGGCAACTTGACCGTCTCTGTGATCTGACGGACCCACGGAAAGCTGACCGCGCCAGGGATATGCGCTTCTTCCCATATCAGGGCAGGCGCATTATCGACGATCAATATGTCTCTTGAGCCGTCTTTGATGAGCCGTCTGAGCTCATCCGGTGGCATGAACTCCGGGAATTCACGTTCGGCCACTTCCTGTTCGGCGCCGATGACGTTCTGTGCGGATCCGCTCGGCGCCCACATCAACGATGCTGTCAGCCCGATGGCCAATGCCCACCAGTGTTTGCTGCTTAGCTGCTTCATGGTCAATCCTCAGTGTTGCGCAGTTGCCGAGGTTCGACACCTTCAACGACCGGCTTTCGTCATGGTGGCGTGCGACACCTTCTTTGTCTCGTGCGCAAAGTTCGGTCCGGTATAACCGAGCACGAACGAATAGCCGGGCGAGCCTCCGGCGACCATGATATGGATGTCGTCAGGACTCTGGAGCGCCGGTACCAAGCCGCCCTCTTTGAGGGCTTCCTCGAATACTGGTGCGCGATCGGGGCGGATCTGGCGGTCCTGGATCATGCGCCGCACCTCCCTTCGGGTATTGGCGCTGAGCCGTTCGTAAGGCACCCGCGACTTCTCGTACAAGTACTGCCGCAAACGCGCGGGCGTGTAACCCATGGCGGCCAGCTCCGCCGCGCAATCCGGGTGGAACACGACGATACGCTTTGCCGCATAGATACCGCCAAGATACGTACCGATGTTGCTGATCTGGCTGGTGACGCTGTCCAGAATGCGTTGCGCGCTCCACGGCGTTACCGCACCTCCGCCGACTGTGGTTACCCCGCCCACGACCGATACGGTGACGGTGCTATCCTCAGGCCGGAACCCCTGGCTCGTGTGGTACGGCTCCCATGGGCTGGCCTCGTTGTTCTCTGCGAAAGCGATCAGGGTATAGGCCGACAACCGGCCAAGCAGCGCCATGTCGTTCTCCCCAGGCCAGGTCTGACCGAGGTTTAACAGACTCAGCCGCACTGCGCGGCCGACCGTGCTGTTGGCGCGCCATCCGTGTCCCAGCAAACCTATTCCGGAATTGAAATCCAACTCCTTCGCGACCGGCCCGCTGACGATGATGGCCGCTTCGAAGGAACCCGTCGATGTCTGCATATGCGTGACGTCGAAATCCGGATCCGTGAACCCCTCCATGGCCGCGATGATGACCGGCAGGTACTCGGGCTTGGCGCCCGCCATGACGGCGTTGATCGCGATTTTTTCAATCGTGGCGACGCCGTTTCTCGGCGCCACCAGGCCGATGACCTCATCCGGGGATCGGCTGGTTCCCTTCAGCATCGCCTTGACCGCCTGCTCGGTCGGCGGGATGATCGGCAGCCCGTCGGCCCAGTGATTGGTCAGGAACAACTGATTGACCTTTTCAGCCGTGTCGGCGTAATCAGCGCCCGTTACCTCGGCGAGGCGCGGCGACCGCACGGTCCGATCGACCTTTGGATTGGCTTCGTCCCGGGTCAGGGGGGTGGTCAGCGCCGCAATGACTTCGTTAAAGGCCGCTGCCACGACGGGCCGGACTTCGTCCACATTGCCGCGGTATCTGTAGTAGGTCTTCGCCGGCAGCGCAACAGCGCGCATCGGCGGCACACCATTGTCGCGCGCTGACAAGTGCGCGTCGGTCAAGAACTCATCCGTTGTAACGAGTACGCCCGGAATGCCGGCAATTTCAAGCCTGCTTGTGTCGTGGGAACCCCACCACGTGCAGGACCCTCAATCAGCCATGCCGTAGACGAACGCATCGGCGCGCCGCGCGACTTCCGGATACCAGTCCTTGGCATCGAAAGCGAATCTCGACCCCTCTGGCTTCGGCATGCGCAACACGGTCACGCTCGGATAGCGCTGTTTCAGCAGTCCTTCGAGTGCATCTTGAAACTCCTTGGCGCCCATCTTGCCGTTTTCAAGCAGGGCGATCCGTTTGCCGTCCAGACTCGCCAGGCGCGGTTGGAGTCCCTTCGCTGGCGGCGGTGTCGCCTCGCCTCTCGGATTGAGCACCCCCAATTTCACCTCGGCCGATGCGACGCCGCTCCACAGGAAAACCGCCAGCAGCGCACCTACCAGAACAGGAACGCGAGATCTCATGGCATACCCCTCTTTCTTGGAAGTCGAACTGGATACTGATTCTTGACCACTTCGGGTCATTCGACGAGGAGCGAGTTTATGGCGACAGAGTGAGGCCGTAAATGGGCCAACCTCCTCGTTATCGTAATGCAAATGCACCACCCATAAACGAACTGTTTTCCACTGGCGCTGGGGCCCCACCCCCAGCGCGAGCTAACGCTGATGCCTCGCTGCTGCTTTGCTTGGCCGCAGCTTCGGCATGGCCGCAGGCGCTCTGCAGGCTGTAATCGGCAATCAATTTTCAGTATCCGCTGCTCGTGGCCGTGGCCGGCTTCTCTCCGCGCGCCTGCTGAAGGATCTTCACGCCCGCGCTGGCGCCTACCCGCGTGGCGCCCGCCGCCACCATCGCCTTCAGGCCTTCGAGATCGCGAATGCCCCCAGCCGCTTTGACGCCCATCTCCGCGCCCACGACGCGCCGCATCAGCGCGACGTCCGCGGGCGTCGCGCCGCCGGGACCGAACCCCGTCGACGTCTTCACGTAATCGGCCCCAGCCGCCTTGGCCAGCGTACACGCCGTGATTTTCTCGTCGTCGGTGAGCAGCGCCGCTTCGATGATGACTTTGCTGATCGCGCCACAATCGCGACACGGCGCGGTCACCGCCTCGATATCGCGCTCGACGGTGTGAAGATCGCCCGATTTGAGGGCGCCGACGTTGATGACCATGTCGATCTCGCGCGCGCCATCGAAGATCGCCCGGCGCGTTTCGTACCCCTTGACGTCCGCCGTCGTCGCGCCCAGCGGGAATCCAACGACCGAACAGACGCCGACGCCGCTCCCGGCCAGGAGCTTCGCGCACGTGCCCACCCAGGTCGGATTCACGCAGACGGTCGCGAACTTGAACTGCGCCGCCTCACGACACAGGTCTTCGATGTTTTGACGGCTTGCATCGGGTTTGAGCAGCGTGTGGTCAATCATTGTCGCGACGGAGGCCGGCGCGCCGCCGACCGCGTGCAAGCCGACGCGAGTGGCTCCGGCGTCGAGCACGCCGCGCAGCCGATCGGGACAGCAGTCGTCGACGACCGTATGACAAGCGCAGACTGCATGCGGCCGCCTGCTGGCGGCGGCCACCTCCTGCACGATCATGTCGATCAGACGACGGAGCTCCTCGCGAGTCATCAGCTTCTCGACGTGCAGATTTCAGATTGCAATCTCATCCCTCTAAGTCCCGGATCTTTGCCAGCCGCCTGATATATCGGGGTTCCCGCATCGGTGTGCTCAACCAGGCTGTCACGATCGCGCGGGCCTCGTCCGGGCTGACCAGTGTCGCGCCCAGCGTCAACACGTTCGCTCCGTTGTGCTCACGCGAATACCGCGCGATGATCTCCGAGGTCGCCATCGCCGCCCGCGCGCCGTCGATCTTGTTGGCGGCGATCGCCGAGCCAATGCCGGCTGCGTCGATGACGATGCCGGCGTCGGCTTCGCCGCGCGCGACGGTCCGCGCCACAGAGGCGGCGATGTCGGGGTAATCAACCGGATCGGTCCCGTCGGTTCCCAAATCCTGCACCGCCAGCCCGCGGCTGCGAAGATAGGCGATCAGCATCCGCCGAAGCGCCACGCCGCTGTGATCGCTCGCCACGGCAATCGAACGGATGTCAGCGACCGGCGCGAGCGTCGCCTCGCTGGCTGAGACATGGCCTTTCCGAACGACGGTAATGCGGCGCTCCTTGAGCGTGTCTTGTGCGAGCGGCGTAATGTGTCCGTCACGAGACAGCTCCACAGTCTCTCCAGGCGAGAGGACACGCGCATCGGCCTCGGTGATGATGTCAAAGCGTTGCATAGAGGATAAAATCTGGCCCTTATGTCCGAGCTCAGTCCGCCGGAGATCCTACTCTCTAGCGACCAGATCCAAAAGCGCGTCGCCGAACTGGCGGTCGAAATCCGCCGTGATTGTCCCGACGGCCTGCATCTCATCGCGGTCTTGAAGGGCGCGTTCATGTTCCTGTCGGACCTCGTCCGCCACATGACGGGTCACGTCTCGCTTGATTTCATGGCGCTCTCGAGCTACGCGAAGGGGACGACGAGCTCGGGCGAAGTGCGGTTGTTGAAGGATCTCGACACCACGCTGGACGGCAAGAACGTCGTCATCGTCGAAGACATCGTCGACACCGGGTTGACGCTCACCTACCTGCAGGACATCCTCCGCGCGCGCAACCCGAACATGCTGCGCACGGCGTGCTTGCTGAGCAAGCCGTCGCGGCGGCAGGTCGACGTGAAGGTGGAATATATCGGCTTCACGATCGAGGATCGCTTCGTCGTGGGGTACGGGCTCGATTATCGGGAGCAGTACCGCAATCTGCCCTACATCGGCGTGCTGGACGTAGGGGTCAGATCTTGTGACCCTACTTCACCGCCTCGCGCACTTTCTGAGCCAGGCGGTTCGCGTCGGCGATGACCGCGGCGCGATCGAGCGTCTTCAGTTGACGCTCCCGCATCAGCACTTTTCCGTTCACGATCGTCGTACGCACATCATCACCCCGGGTCACGTAGATGAGATGTGACACCGGATCGTAGAGCGGCGTCTGACGGGCGGCCCGGACGGACACAGTGATCAGGTCGGCACGCTTGCCCGCTTCGAGCGACCCGATCGCGCGCTCCAACCCGAGCGCGGTCGCTCCCCCGATGGTCGCCAGGTCGAGCGCCGTTGGGGCCGGCACGACCCTCGGATCGCGCATCGCGTGCTTGGCCAGAAACGACGCCTGCCGCATCGCTTCGAACATATCGAGATCGTTGTTGCTCGCAGCACCATCGGTTCCAAGACCCAGCGCGACCCCCGCCGCCAGATACTTGGTCACCGGCGCGGTGCCACTCGCCAGCTTCATATTGCTCTCCGGGTTGTGCGACACGCCAACGCTCCGCCGTTTCAGGATCTGAATGTCCTCATCGGTGACCCAGATGCCGTGCGCGACCAGGGTGCGCGGACTCCAGAATCCGATTGACTCGAGGTAGCCGACCGGCGTGGCCCCGCGCTGTTCGCGGGCGGTCTTCACCTCGTCTTCAGTCTCGGCGAGATGAATGATGAGCGGCACGTCGTAACGCCGCGCGAGCGCGGCGGAGGCCTTCAGAGTCGCATCGTCGTTCGTGTAGATCGCATGAGGCGCCACGGCGGGGACGATCAACGTGTCGCCTTTGAACGACATGATGAATCGCTCGGCGCGAGCGAGGCCCTCGGCCGGCGTTCTGGCGTCGGCCACCGGGAACTGGATGATCGTCTGGCCCAGGATGCCGCGCAACCCGGCTTCGCGCGTGGCCTTCGCGATCTCTTCCTCGAAGTAATACATGTCGGCGTAGGCCGTCGTGCCCGACTCGATCATCTCGAGGGCGGCGAGGCGCGTGCCGATCCTGACCATTTCGGGCGAAACGGTTTTCGCCTCCGCCGGGAAGATGTACTTCTCGAGCCACTCCACCAGCGCGAGGTCGTCGGCGAGCCCGCGATACATGACCATCGGCGCGTGCGTGTGCGTGTTGATCAACCCCGGCAGCACGATTTGATCGCGCGCCTCGATCGTTGCGGCGGCCCGGTAACGCATGGCAATCAGCTCCGGGCGATCGACGTCGATGATGTCCGTGCCGTTGATAGCGACGGCACCGGGCGACAGGATCTGACGGGTGGCATTCTGTGTGATGACCGAGCCGCCGACGACGACGAGTGTCGCCGGCCGACGGGCGGATTGCGCGGCGGCAACCGCCACGATCGCGAGCGTGATCGCCGTAATTCGTGCACCCATCGGACGGAAATTGTATAGTGTGGACCCGTGCCGGTCCATCTCGTCGACCATCCGATCGTGCGCGACGCGCTCGTGTCGCTGCGCAACAAGCACACCTCTCGCGAACAGTTCCGGCGCGCGGCGACGCGCATCAGCGTGCTGCTCGCGGCGGAGGCGCTGCGCGACGTGGCGACCGCGGCCACCACCGTCGACACGCCGCTCGGCCCGGCCGATGGCGCGCGCATCGGCGCGGACGTCGTCGTCGTCCCGGTCCTGCGCGCGGGCCTCGGCATGCTGGACGCGGTGATCGAGCTCGTCCCGCACGCGCGCGTGGGCCACATCGGCCTTCAGCGCGATGAGCTGACGGCGGTCGCCTCGCGGTACTACTCAAAACTGCCGGCCAGGCTCGATGCGAGCTTCGTCGTGATGATCGATCCGATGCTGGCCACCGGTGGAAGCGCGGTCGCGGCGCTCGACCTGCTCCGCCGCGCGGGCGCCGGCACGATTCGCATCATCTGCATCGTCGCCGCGCCGGAAGGGATCGCGCTCGTCGAACGGCATCATCCCGATGTGCTCATTTACACTCCAGCGGTCGATCGCGGGCTCAACGAGCAGAAGTACATCGTGCCGGGGCTCGGTGATTTCGGCGACCGATTGTACGGAACCATATGACAAACCGCACAGTCACCGAGAAGGACCGCCGCGCGCAGCCGCAGACGACGGCGTCCGAGCGCTGGCAGACGTCGCTGACGTTCACGGCGCCGAACCAGATCCTCATCCGCGGCTATCCGCTCGACGAGATGATGGGGCGGCTGTCGTTCGCCGATGCCGTCTACCTCCTGCTCATGGGCGAGCTGCCGACGCCGGCGATCGGCCGCATGCTGAACGCCGTGCTCGTCTCCTCGATCGACCATGGCGTGATGCCGCCTTCGACGCTGGCCGCGCGCAACGTGGCGACCTCGGGGGCCCCGCTCAAGGACTGCGTCGCGGCGGGCATCCTGGCGTTCGGCCCGCATCATGGCGGCGACATCGAGTCGTGCATGCTGTTTCTCGACGCGGGGCTGACGCTCGTCCGCAGCGGTCGATCGCTCCAGGAGGCCGCTGAGACCATCGTCGAGGAGTGCGCGCGCGAGAACACCGTCCCGCCCGGGTTCGGCCACCGCTTCCATACGCGCGACCCGCGCGCGGGGCGATTGTTTCAGATGGCGCTCGAGCTCGAGCTCGAAGGCGAGCACGTGCGGCTGCTCCGCGCCGCCGAACGCGCGCTCGAGGCGCGCAAGGACCGATACGGGCGCGCCCTGCCGGTCAACGTGGACGGCGCGATCGCGGCCATCTGCGCGGACCTCGGCTTCGCGTACGAGCTTGGCAATGCCGTGTTCCTCATCTCGCGCTTGCCCGGGCTCATCGCGCACGCACACGAAGAGCGCACGCGTCAGGCGCCGATGCGGCAGATCGATCCGAAGGATCACGACTACGACGGCTCGCGCGAGCGGCGATTGCCGGAAGGGAGGAAGTGATAGAGAATTTGGTAATCTGGTAATTGGGAAGGGCGCTTAGCTCAGCTGGTTAGAGCGCGTGCTTCACACGCACGAGGTCACAGGTTCGAGTCCTGTAGCGCCCACCACGCTAAGTCCTGCTACTGCAGCGACCTGCTTCGCGGCGGCGCCGCGCTTTCGTGTCTTTCGCGCGAAAGTGAATCTCGTTGAGATCAAAGCGGACCTGCTGCCACTGCAACGAGACGAGCCCACCGATCCGGCAGCCGGCGGTTTCGATCGCCGCGGTCATCAGCGCCTGCAGGTGAGGATTCGCCCCGGCGAATAATCGCTCCCACTCCCCCGGTTCCAGTGCCACATCAGCTCAGACGCGTGAGGTGCGTCTGTCAGGCGCCGTCGGCCATGTCTGCGGGGCGATGGGTCCGAAGCAGTCGGAGCCGTTCGGTGCGAGAGAGCGCCCATGGGTCCTGACCCGAACGCGCGATTAATTCAGCCTGCGCGCGTCTCCACCCACTCGTCCACTCGCGCGCCGGGCCGCCGATCAAGGGATTCGCCGAGATGGGGCGTCCCTGCCAGAAGGCTTCGTGTCCGGCCGCGAGTGGCTCCAGGTAGTGACGGTCCCTGCCGGATCCAGAATGGGGCAACGCGACGGTGAAGGGTCGAAGCTGCGACATGACCTCTCCTTGTGCCAGGCCGCGCAGATCCGGCGGATCGGGTTGCGCGAGCACCTCAGTCAGGCGTTGAAGGTCCAGGCGGTTCATGCGGTTGGCGATCACAAGTACCTCTCTTGGAAGAAGGCGAGATGATCAAGGAACTCACCGTTTCGAGGCGCGCACGATACCAGACCGGGTCACAAACGCAAGCACAAAACAGAATGGTCCTAAGTGCTTCTGTCTGCCTGTGTTCTACGTCTTTGTCCGGGTCCACCCCGAACGATCCGGGATGGTCCGTCGTGTCGAGCCAGAGAAGGGCGCTGATACGGAGCTCGCCCCGAATTCCTTGCGACGGTGTCGGTGCTCCCCCGGCATCGAGACCGAGCCATGTCTGAAAGGCCGCGTGATCGACGTCAGCCCTACTTCAAGGCCGTCCGCGAGCATGGAGGGAGCTTCATCGTCGTGACATATGTGACATTGGATAAACACCTACCCCTCTTGAAATTCCTATTGTCTGCACCCAAATGGGTTTAGGATTTGGGCAAACGGGTGGATGTTGTTCGTTTCCAACCTGCGGAAAGGCGGTGTGCATATGACGTTGACAAGTCTAGCTCTTGGGCGGAGAGCCTCCGTCAGAGGGATCCAAGGCTTGGGGTTGGCACTCGTGCTGGCGAGTACCGCAGCCTGGGCTGAGCAGAGCGCTCCCGCAAGGTCTCCCGAAAAACCGCTGTTCACGGTGTTGAACCCGACGGGTGTCGCGCCTCCCATACAGCTCAAGTCCATGGTGGCGCGTCCCGCAAGCCTGGATGGCAAGACTGTCTATCTCGTGGATGTGACCTTCAACGGCGGGGGTCTGTTGTTGCAGCAGATGCAGCAATGGATGGCCGCCAAGATGCCCAAAGTGAAAACGGAATTTCGGGTCAAGAGAGGGGGTTATGGTACGGATGATCCCGAGCTATGGAAGGAGATTCAGGCCGTAAACGGCCTGATGATCATGGCTATAGGCCATTGAAGCGCATGTGCGCCGGCGGTCGTCGGCCATGTCGCAAGAGTCGAAAGTAATTACGGAATCCCCGCCGTAGGAGTCATCATCAATGCGCTCGAGGATCTCGTGCGCGACAAGGCGGTTGAAGATGGCATGCCAGCACTGCGGCTGGCATTTACACCCACGCCCGTCGGCGGCAAGACGCCTGCCGAGCTCGCCGCGTACGTTGCGGGTGACGATCCGGTCACGAAACAACCGCTGATGCAGGAGATCGTCGGTCATTTGACCAGGCCGCTCAACGACGAAGAGCGGAAGACCGGCCTGTTTACCCGGACGAAGAAGAGGCTGATCGGACCCGATACGGCGGAGAACCTGCAGCAATATTTTGACGACAGATTCTGGACCGACCAGCTACCGATAGTGCTCCCCACCGAAGAACGGGTGGCCGAGATGCTGCGCCACACCAAGCGTAAGCCCGATGAGATCGTCGGTGAGATTGGCGTGTGTCCCTGGTCGCCATGCGGGCGGGAAGAGTGGCAGTACACCGTAGAGACTGTCGCGATCAATACCGTCATGGCAGGCGCTAAACCGGAGTATTTCCCGGCGATTCTGGCGTTGGCCGCTGCGCGGACAAATCCACGCTCCAGTTCGACCTCGTCAATGACGGCCATGGCGGTATTCAATGGGCCGATCGTTACTGAGCTGAACATGAACTTCGGGACCGGCGCTCTGGGACCGTACAATAACGCCGACGCCTTGATCGGGCGGTCGTGGGCATTATTGTCGTCCAATGCCATGGGCGGATCGGTACCGGGACACACGTATATGGGTGTTCAAGGTAATCCCATGGGCTTCATCCCGGCTGTCTTTGCCGAGAATGTGGCCGGTCTTCCGCAAGGCTGGAACCCGATCCATGTGCAGAAGGGCTTCAAGCCAAACGAAAGCGTTATCAGCACCTTCTACGGTTGTCAGAGCCAGAATACGATGATGATCCTGAGGGATGAGGACTGGCAGTGGGTGCTCCAGCGGTTCATCGGCGGTCTCGGTCCGCCCAATAGGGGTGGCAAGCTGCTTTTAATCGACCCTGCGGTGACGGGACCGTTCGTCAGGTTCGGGTTCGACACGAAGGAAAAGCTCATCCAGTGGGTTAAGACAAACGTTACAACGCCCAAGTATCACTATTGGCTCGACCAAGAGGTCATCAACTATAAGCTTGGGCCCGCCCGGGCGGGCCAGGAGCCGTACGCGACATGGTTGAAGCTACCCGATGACGCGCCGATACCGTTTCTCGACGATGTCAACGTCGTCGTGGTGGGCGGAAGCGGCAACGTCCGCTGGAGCGTGAACGAGTGCGAATATGCCAAGAGTGTCAAGGTAGATGATTGGCGATAAGTGGGCCCTGGTCTCGACAGTCAACCAGGAACCGGAGAACCAGCTTGCCGCACCTCGGCGCGGCGTCGAGGCGCGCGGCTGTCGCAGGGGGGAGGGCGTGTCCAACGGTCCTTCTGTTGACACACCCCGCTAATGCCGGCTCATAAGTGATCACTTAACGGGCTCCACGATTGCGAGGCTGGAGCCGAGGCGGCGATGCCACCTCACCTGCGCCCGCGCATGCTATCTTCGTCCGAGGAGAGTCGCACCATGGATGTCACCATCCCCAAGAGCCTTGAGACGCTGGTCCGCCGGAAGGTCGACTAGGGCCATTGACATAGGTCTCGTCGACCTCCGCCAGCCCGCGCAACCGGTCACGGCCGGGACGCACCATCGCGCGCCGCAGCTTATGAAGCACCGTCAAGTCGTTTCGTAGCGCGAGAGCCCGAGTTGTCGTTGGAGACTGAGGGCGCTGGCCCCGTTCTTCTGATTCGTCAGCAGCCACATCGCGTGGAACCAGACGGTCAGCGAGATGCGGGTCCGGTCGAAAATCGTCCCTGCCGTCGCGGAGGCCTTGTAGCCGCGCCGCGCGCACTCGATCAGCCCACCCGCGTGTCGCGCCCACGCGCGATCCGACCGACAGCGCGGGCACCAAAATCCCTCCGGCCGGTGCAACGCGATCAGGCAGGCGCGACACGCGTCATCCGCGGCAAACCGCTTCGTTCCCGACTGGTCGACATGAGCCGGGTCATTCAGATACACCTGGGGGATTTCCGCACAGACGATCTCGGGAGCGATTACGATGTCATCGTAGCGTCACTGTCGCTGCACCATCTCACACTTGAGGAGCGCCCGAGGTTCTACCAGCGCGCATACGAGAGCCTGCACTGTGGCGGCGTCTTGATTGCGTCGGAAGTCATCATCGACGAATCGCCGGTCGTGCGCGAACGTCAGTACGAATTGTGGCGCGAGCACATGGCGGGAAACGGCGAAGATGCCATGCGCTGGTACCGCAAGCACGTTGAGAAGGACCACCCGGTACCAATATCGTCACTACTGGAAATGCTTGCTGGCGCGAGTTTCGAGACTGCGGCATGCTTCTGGAGATATCTCAACTTCGCTATCATCACGGCGAGGAAGCCCGCCGTCTAACAGGCGTACCCGACGGCCGTTGGTGCGATCCGCGCGGCCGCGGGTGAGCGCCGGCCGTGAGCAGGACGAAGAACTACGAAGAACGAAGAACAAGTTCAAATGGACCCTGTGGCGGTTGTCGGGGTCGTTGCGGTGTCTTGGCGTTCAACGCGGCGCTCAGCTGCTGCGCGCGGCCGGGTCGGGCCAGCGGTTCGGCACATTCCGGCGTTTCGATCGGGTCGCGGCGAGGAACAACAAAACATGAAGAAAATTCAGATCTGGCACGCTCGAACGGCGGCGCGGTGTGGGCCACCAAGGCGGGTGACACTCGGCCGGACCTCGAACCGCACGCCAGAGCGCGCGGCCTCCTGAAGGACGGTCTCGAGCGAGGAAGCTACCGCCGAGTCAGGATAGTCCTCGCCGCACGTATCGCACACGTCGACCGGCACGTTCCGGATCACGATCGTCGTGCCGTCGCGGTCGACAGTGACGGTCGTCCGGCCCGCTTTCA
>JAHFUI010000033.1:16082-31111 GCA_023265175.1 Acidobacteriota bacterium | reverse complement strand
TATAGAGGAGAAAGGCTACAAGGTCTGGGTTGACATTCCCGATCCCGGGTGGGGCAGCCCGATGGGCAACGCGCTGGATCATGGAGGCGGGTACCTCCAGCCGCAATACCGCAATCATTTCGACTCGCACTGCGGCATGGAGGTCGTGCTGCCGAACGGAGAGCTCCTTCGCACGGGAATGGGCGCGCTCCCGGGCGGCGAGACATGGCAGCAGTACAAGTTCGGATACGGCCCGTGGGTCGACGGCATCTTCTCCCAGTCCAATTTTGGCGTCGTCACGAAGATGGGCTTCTGGTTGATGCCAATCCCGGACGCCTACCTCACGGGCACCGTCACGGTCCCGCGGTACCACGACTTGATTCCTCTCGTCGACATCCTGACCTACCTGGAGAACTCCGGCGTGTCCAACGGCATGCCGGGTCTCGGCAGCCCGATGCGTGGGGGGGGCGGTGGACAGCCGGACGCGGAACGCGCGGCGTTGGTTGCCAAGCCTGGCGGGGGCTCTCCAGAGGAATGGGAGGCGTACGCACAGCGGCGTGGGCTCGCGTGCTGGAGTTGTACGGTGAAGTTCTACGGGCCCGCGAAGGTCATTGCCGCGCAGTGGGAGTACTCGAAGGAGAAATTCGCGGCGATTCCAGGCGCCAAGTTCACCGACGGCGAATCGTATACGCTGCCGTTGACAGCGGAACAAAGACAGCGGGTACACAAACCGGAATTCAGCATCCCTAGTCTAGAGACCTTCTCCATCGGCGCACGCTCCGAGATCAACCCGACGCCCAGGAACGGTCATGTCTGGTTCTCGCCGATCATTCCACGCACGGGCGAAGCGATCATGGCCGCCAACAAGGTGTTCTACGAAGCCGCAAAGGAGCTGGACTTGCCGTTTCTCGGCTTCAGTCTCCCCTCGACCTATTGGATGCGCTCCTTCATCTTCCTCTTCGGGTTTCCGATCACGCGCGATGTTGCGACCAACAAGAAGAACCGCGAGGCGTTCAAGCGGCTCATCCAAGTCAGCGCCGAACACGGCTGGGGCGAATATCGCACGGCGCCAGCGTACCAGGACGCCGTGATGGCGACCTACTCGTTCAACAACCACGCGCTCCTGCGGTTCCACGAGACGCTCAAGGACGCGATCGATCCGAACGGAATCCTTTCCGCCGGCCGATATGGCATCTGGCCCAAGCACCTACGGGAGTCACGACGTGCTTAACACGACAGGCGGCATCCTGATCGTGGCCGCGCTGAGCATTTGTTCCACCCGGCAGGTCTTCGCTCAAGGATCAGCGGCGGAAGAACCGCAGATTCAACAGGGGAAGGCCGTCTATCAGCATTGGTGCACGCCGTGTCATGGCGCCGGACGAGGGAACCCCGGCACGGCGGCGTTGGCGGCGAAATACAAGGGGCGCGAGCCTGCGGTCCCCGCCGTACTGGAGGAGCGCGCGGATGTGACCCCCGCGGTGACGAGAGGATTCGTACGTCGGGGTGTCAGCGTCATGGCGCCGTTTCGGAAGACGGAGATTTCTGACGCGGAGCTGGATGCGTTGGCGGCTTATCTGGCGAGGCGCCGTTAACTCCTCGCGAGCCTGATTGAAGTCATCCGCGGTTACTGCACCGGCTTTCACGCCGGCTGACCAATGTCGGATTACAGGAGAGTGTCAATGCGCCTACATTCAACGGTCCTCGCGGTGTTGGCCTGTGCCCTCATCGCTCCCACCACGCTCTTCGCCCAAGCCTCGATCGCCGGCATCGTCAAGGATGCGTCGGGGGCCGTGCTGCCCGGTGTCACCGTCGAAGCCTCCAGTCCAGCGTTGATCGAGAAAGTGCGCACCGCGATCACGGACGGATCCGGTCAGTACCGGATCGTCGCCCTGGATCCGGGCACCTACGCGGTCACGTTCACGCTGACCGGATTCAGCTCCATCCGGCGCGAAGGGATTGAGCTGACGGGGTCGTTCGTGGCGACGGTCAACGCCGATCTCCGGATCAGTGCCGTGCAAGAGACCATCACGGTGACAGGCGAGACACCGCTGGTCGACGTCCAGAGCTCGAAGACGCAGCAGACGCTGAAGCAGGATGTCATCAACGCGATCCCCACCGGGCGAACATATTTTGGTCTTGCCTCGCTCGTGCCGGGGATCACGACATCGACACAGGATGTCGGCGGCATTGCCGGGCCGGCCACCGTCACGTTCTCCATTCACGGCGGGCCCCTTACTGAGGGACGCCTGCAGGTCGATGGGATGTCGATCGGATCGTCACAAGGAGGCAGCGGCGTGTCCTTTTACGTCGCGGACGTCGGTCACGCGCAGGAGATCGTCTTCACGACGAGCGGCGGTCTTGGAGAGGCGGAAGTCGGCGGTCCAGTGATGAGCATCATTCCGAGCACCGGCGCCAACGCGATCAAAGGATCGTTCTTCGTGAACGCGGCCAACAACGCCATGCAGGGCAGCAATTACACGCAGGCGTTGAAGGATGCCGGATTGAGGGCCCCGCAGCAGCTGATCAAGCTGTGGGACGTGAATGGATCGTTCGGCGGCCCGGTCGTCAGGGACCGTCTCTGGTATTACGCCGCCGCGCGGCGGCAGGGGAACGAGCGCTACGTGACCGGCATGTATTACAACCAGAACGCCGGCAATCCGGCGGCGTGGACCTACGTCGCTGATCAGAGCCGCCAGGCGATCAACCAGGGAATCTGGACGAATGGAAGCGTGCGCCTGACGCTGCAGCCGACCACGCGCAACAAATTCAATCTGTTCTGGGACGAGCAGCGGTTCTGCATCGATTGCGAGCTGGGAGGGAGTCCGACGGTTTCGCCCGAAGCGGCCGCGACAACCTGGGGGCACCCGACGCGCGTGCAGCAGATCACCTGGACGTCGCCGGCGTCGGCGCGCATTCTCCTCGAAGCCGGCTTCGGCACCTACTTGAGTCACTTTGGTGGCCCGATGCGAACGGACAACCCGCGCGATCTGGTGCGCGTCACCGAACAGACGGTCCCCATTGCCGGGCTCATTTACCGGTCGCAGGATGGGGCGAACGCTCATACGGGCAATCACAACTGGAGGGCCTCGATCTCCTACGTCACCGGTCAGCACAACCTGAAGGTAGGCTACACCGGGTCGTTCATCTCGTACTGGAACACTCCCTTCACGAACACCCAGCGGCTGGCGTTTCGCCTGAATAACGGCACGCCGAATCAGCTCACGATGTCATCCGGCACGTTCGATCTGTTCGCGAACGTGCAGACCGCGGCGGTGTACGCGCAGGACCAGTCCACCTTCGGCCGGCTCACGGTGCAAGGCGCGGTGAGGTACGACAACTCGAGCAGCCAGTTTCTGGATCAGCATCTGGGACCGGATCGATGGATTCCTACGGTCGTGTCCTTCCCCGCGCAGGACGGGGTGAAGGGGTATCACGATCTCACGCCGCGGCTGGGTGCGTCTTACGATGTGCGTGGCAACGGGAAGACGGCCATCAAGGTGACGTTCGGGAAATACGTCGAGGCGGCGAGTCACATCGCCGTGTACTCAGGGACGAATCCGCTGAACCGGGTGGTGACGAGTACGACGCGTTCGTGGACGGATGCGAACCGCAACTTCGTGCCCGACTGCAATTTGTTGAGCCCGGTCGCGCAGGACCTCCGATCAACCGGCGGTGACTTCTGCGGCGCCATGGCGGGTCCGACGTTCGGGACCGATGTGCTGACAAACACGTACGATCCCGACATCCTCGGAGGATGGAACGTCCGTCCCCACAACTGGTCATTCGGCGTCTCGGTGCAGCACGAGCTCGTGCCCCGGGTGTCAATGCTCGCCAGCTACAACCGGCGATGGTTCCAGAACTTCCTGGTCACCGACAATCTCGCGGTGGCCGCGAGCGACTACAGCTCATTTGGCGTCACCGCGCCGTCGGACGCTCGCTTGCCCAACGGCGGTGGATACGTCATCTCGGGTCTGTACGACGTCAACCCGCTTCTGTTCGGCCAGACGAGAAACTTCATCACCCGCGCCAGCAACTACGGCGATCAGATCTCGTATTGGCACGGCGTCGATCTGACCGTCAACGCCCGGTTGGCCGGCGGACTCACGTTGCAGGGGGGCTTCAGCACCGGACGTCCAGTCACGGACAGCTGCGAGGTGAGGGCGAAGCTGCCGGAGACGAGCCCGTTGAACCCGTATTGCCACTTCGCCGACGTGTTCAATACCCAAGTCAAGTGGCTTGGCACCTACACCATTCCAAAGGCGGCCGTCCAGGTGAGCGCAACCTACCAGAGCATTCCGGGGACGTCGCTTGCGGCAAATTACGCGGTCCCGAACGCGGCGATCGTCCCGTCGCTGGGACGGAACCTGTCCGGCAACGCCGCCAACGCGACCGTCAACCTGCTCACCCCGGGAACGCAGTATGGGGATCGCATCAACCAGCTTGATTTTCGCGCGGGCAAGGTGCTCAAGTTCGGCCGAACGCGCACGCAGATCAGTCTGGATCTGTACAACATGTTGAATGTGGATGCGATTCAGTCGTACAACCAGACGTTCGTACCGAGCGGTTCGTGGCTGGTGCCTACCGGCATTCTGGCGGCGCGGTTCGTGAAGATCACCGCACAGGTCGATTTTTAGCGCCCACGTGCCCGGTTAAGGAAGGTCAAGGAGATCGAAGATGACGAGAGCGCTGGCCGTGTTGATCGTGGGAATCGGCGTCGGCGGAATCGTCCAATCGCCATCCGCGCAACAGGCGACGCCGACGAAGACATCCAGCCTGGTGGGGACCTGGACGCTCGCGTCGGACGAACGACAGGCGCAGGCGGGAGCCGAGTGGTCGCGAATTCAAAATCCGCGAGGGCTGCTCGTCTACGACGGGGTCGGCCACGCACTGGAGATCGTCACGCGCGCCGGCCGCGCGCCGTACGCCGCGAATCAGCCGACGCCGGCGGAGGCCCGCGCGACCTTCGAAAGTTACGGCGGATTCTGGGGAGGGTATCGGATCGATGAACAGCGGAAACAGATCGCGTATCACGTAGAAGGCGCGGTCAATCCGAACGTTATGGGCCAAGATCTGGTGAGGTCGTACGAGTTGCAGAACAATCGCCTGACGGTTGGCTCAGTGCCGGGCGCCACCGGCGATGGCGGCAGGCGGTGGGTCTGGGAACGCGTCCCACCCGTGGAGAATCTGTCGCCGACGTATCGCCAAGCCGTCGGATTCTGGCAGCATGTCGTCGAACAACGCGTCAATCTGGCGACCGGCGCCGTCATCTCCGAGAACCGCCGCGCGCCCAGCGTGATCGTGTACACACCCGCCGGGTACGTTGGCGTCCATTTCGTTCCGCTCAACCGGAAGCGTTTCGCGGCGGACGAGCCGACCGGCGAAGAGGCCCGCGCCGCTCTCGCCGGGTACGTCGGTTATTACGGCGCGCTCACCGTCTATCCGGGCATGGTGTTTCATCACCGGCTCGCGATGCTGGGACCGAGCCAGGGCGACACCCTGAAACGCTTCGTCGAGTTTGCAGAACCAGAAATCCACATCAAGTTTCCACCAGGGCAGATTCAGGGACAGGAGAGCACGACCCATGTCACGCTCAAACGCTTGAGCGGAGAAGCCGACATGTTGGGCAATCGTTAGGGGGCTCCCAGGGCAGGCCGCCGGCGTTCAGGCCCACAGGTAGTTACGTGTCGGAGAGCCCCGAGGACCGTACGACGGCGCGCGCGCGCTGCACGCTCTGATAGAGGCGCACGGTTCCGTCGTACGGGCCCTCGTACTCAACCGTAAAGCTTCCGCGATACTCCTGAGCAGCAAGCGATCGCAGGAGCGGCGTCAGATCCACGTCGCCGACCCCGAACTCGCAGAACTCACCGCGGTCCAGCCCCTTCAGGTGAACGTGTCCGACGAAGGGGTGCAGCAGCTCCAGCGCCGACATCCCGTTGACACCCGCACGCTCGAAGTTGATCGGGTCGAAGTTCATCCGGACGTTCGGCCGGTCGACCCGCTCCAGAATTCCCCGGCAGACCTCAGGATGCAGCGACGCGCCATCGTGGTTTTCGAACATGAATGCCACCTCGGGGTGGCGGTCGGACAGCCGACGGAGATTCCCGCACACCGTCTCGAGGTCGCTCGGCGAGTAGTCCTCGTATTTCAGGCGGCCAAAAAACAGGCGCAGCTGTGCGGCACCGAGCTGGCGCGCGATGTCGACCTGCCGTGCCACCGACCGATCCGTCTCGTCGCTTCGCGGCGCACGATGAAAGAAGTCGCACCATCCCCCTGACACCACCCACACGCGCAGCCCGCGATCCGCGACCACGCCGGCGACCGATTCGACCGTCACGCCTTCCTCGAGAATGTGGTGCAGGTTCAGATCGAGGTCGCGCAAGTCGAGCCGCGAGAAGATCTCCAGCGTCGGCAGCAGCGGCTCCCGCTTGTGCGAGGTCGTCGACGTCAGGACGCGGGGAGCTGTCACGTCGGTGCCGCCCTGTGTCGAAGCGCGCGTCGACATCAGACCGGGGGGAAATCGAGCGCCTTCAGGTACGCGGAGTTGACCGTCTCCGGCATGCCCCAGTACTTGAACTCGGCATGGCGGCCGACATGACGAAGATTCGGGATCTTCCTTCCGCGGTCGACATACGCGTGGTAGGTCGCGAACGCCTGTTCAGATTGCTGCGGGTACGCCTTCTCGGTGAACAGGTTGTGCTCCAGCGCGTAGTCGATCGTGTTGGCGGGAAAACATGTCGCGGCGCCAGGCAAGACCGGCACCTCGATCAGGATCAACGTATCCGGGCTCTCGTGCCTCGTGATCACCTTCATCTCGGTCACGCGCGTCTGAAACTCGCACGACGAGTAGTGGAGCGACTCGGCCCCTTCGGGAAACGCGCCCGCGAGCCCGGGAATCAAGAGCGGGATCATCATCCGCCCGGTGTAGGGAAGGGCGTCCTCGCCCCAGAGCTCGTCGATGTCGATCGAGCTGAAGACCGTGTGGTAGTCGGCGAAGTAGTGCTTCTCACCGCTGGCCATGAGCACGTGCGCCTGTTTGTGCTCGTCTCGAATGCCGACGACCCGATCGCGAATCACGGTGGACTTCGCCACCATCGCGTTCCACACCGCGTTCCAGCCGCCTTTGGGGTACACCTGGAACCGAATGCCTTTTCCCAGCGTATGGTCCTCGAACTTGATTGGATCGTACCCGACGATCCCGCGCGAGCTGCTCTGCTCGCCGGTCTTCGTGTACGCGTGATGGAACCGATCGGCCCAGACCATGGACGTCTCGAGCGCGTCGCCAGGGATGTTCCACATCTTCCAGGTGTAGTTCGCCATGAACTTCCGGTACAGCGTCCCGCCGACCGCCGCGGTGAAGTAGTCGGCGAAGGTGCAGTGCCCGAGCTCTGGCAGCTGATGCTCGATCAGCCTCAGCCCTCCGTCGCGATTCTTCGCCAGCTCGCGATGAATCGTCTCGTGTTCGGGCATCTGGTCGATGTCCTGGTAATGGACCGGATAGCGGTACTTCCGTCCATCGGCCTCGACGTACGTGAAGAGGCGTCGATCGATGTGGAACAGCTCGTCGTTCGTCAGCGTGACGATCGTGCGGTTGATCGGATCGTCCTTGCCGCCCGGCCAGAACCAGATGTGCGGGCCGAACTCATAGGGGTGGCCGCTGTAGTAGCACGTCCGCGCAAGGCCGCCCACGCGGCTGTTCTTCTCGACGACGGTGACGTCGTAGCCTTTTTCCGCCAAGTAATAGGCCATGGACGAGCCCGCCACGCCGCCACCCAGGACCAGAATCCTCTTGTTCACGCCGGATTTCCTTCTTTCGTCTCAATTCGCACTGGCGATCCCGAACAGCTTTCTTCCTCCGGTCACGAACCAGCCAAACCACAGCCCTTTTCTCGTCAGGCCGATGCGCTGATCGCCGGCGATCTCGATGAAACGTGCCGCAGACAACTGATCGAGACGCGACATGATCATGGTTCTCACACTGTATCGACGGGTCAGCGCGTCTGTCGACAGCGTCTGGCCGGGCGCGATCAACAGCTCAACCAGAATCCGCAGCGTGACCGACCGATCGGGCAACGTCATGAAGTGAAAGAGAAAGCCGCCGACGGCGAGGTGAATCATGGCGAGGAACAGCCTGCCGTCACCGCCCAGCGCCTGCCCCAGCAGCGTCCGGTCGGCGACGAATGCGATTGGAGCGGTGACCAGACTGACCACGACGATCGTGATGTAGATGTTGGCCGTGGGACGCAGCGCGCTGAGAACGGCGACCAGAATGGTCTGCAGCAACAAAAACGCCAGCGCGGCGATGACCAGGCTCATCAGCATGCGCTATTTGATGCCTCCGCCCATGCCGAGCGAAAAGGTCTTGAACGCGACAAGTGTCCCCAGCGCGATGACGCGACCCTTCCACCGCAGTCTCAGAATCCCATCGCGTGCGTCGATGTATCCACCGGCGGCGAGGTTGGGCAGGCGCCGCGCCAGAATGCGATCGAGACCGGCGTCGCCTTCGTAAGAGCGAATCAGCAGGTCGACGTGGCGGAGGGGCGCCTCGTTGTAAAGATCGTGCATCAGGCCGCCGGAGAACCCCCACAGCAGGCTGTAAAACGAGTTCCACATCGTCAAACACAGAAGCGCCTGCAGGAGGAGGCAGCTCAGGAGGCCGGCGCTGTCGTCCAGAGAGTCGAGCGGCCAGACCTGAACGTAAACGGCAGAGGTGGCAACGAGCAACGCCGCCGCGTAGGCCAGAAAAAACCGGCGCGGCTGTTCGGATCGCGCCAGCCGTACTGTGGCCAGCGACAGCAGGAAGAAGGCGACCACGCCGGCCAGCGGCAGGAGCAGCCGGATCAAGCAGCCTCGGTCATTTGAAGTGGTGCTGCATCATCCAGTTGACGTTGTAGCACACGGGTTCGTCTTTGAGTCGTCCGACACGATACGCAGCGGCCATCTCGCGGATGGCGGCCGCGACGTTCTTCTTCGGTGCGAACCCCGTCGCCAGCAGCCGGTCGGAGCAGATCGAATACGAACGCGGATCGTTCGACGGCAGCACTTCGATCTCTGCGCCGACCTGTTCGGCAATCATCGTCGCGATATCACGGACCTTGATGTTTTCAAACCCGGCATTGTAGACGCCCGCGAGCCGGCGCTCGAGGGCGAACAGATACAAGTCCACGAGATCGTCAATGTGAATGTTCGGCCGCGTCTGCTCCCCGCCGAGGACCCTCATCGTGCCCTTCGTCAGCGCTTGAATCGCCAGCAAGTTGACGACGACATCGAGGCGCATCCGAGGCGAGTATCCGCAGACGGTCGCGGGACGAAAAATGGTCGTGATCATGGCGTCCGCGTAGCTCATCACCACGCGCTCGGCCACCATCTTGGTCTTGTTGTATTCGGAGACCGGCACGAGCTCGAGATCTTCGGTCACGCGAGGTTCAGACTTGACGCCGTACACGCTCGACGAGGACGCATAGATGAACTGTTTCACTCCCTGGCGCGCGGCCCTATCCACGAGGCGCATACCCGCCAGGACGTTGACCTCCCATGAGAAGTACGGATTGAGGTCGACGGACGGATCGTTGGCGATGTTGGCGAGATGGAAGACCGCGTCGATCGACGAGAGGTTGATCTCGTCGATCGCTCGGATGTCGGCCGCACGGACGGTCAACCGCGGGTTCGGCGACAGGTGGTTGCCGAACCACTGCGTATCGATGACCGTGACGTGATGATCGGTCCGTTCCAACAGCGCCAGCGTGAGCTTCGTGCCGACATAACCACAACCACCCGTAATGAGTACGTTCACGTCGCCTACACCGCTCCTTGACCATGCAGGTTCAAGTACTGGTCAAGCCAGTAATGCAGGACGACGTGATGGGCGGACTCGACCCATCCGTAACGGGCGTTGGGAACATAGAAGTTGACCTCACCGAACGTCCGTGAGGGATTGTCGGCCGCCTTGCCCGAGAGCGTGACGATCTGAAGCCGCATCGCCCGCGCGCGCTCCAGTGCGCGCACGATGTTGGGGGAGCTGCCGGAGCTGCTGATCGTGATCAGCATGTCCCCGGCACGGGCGAGGCGGGCGAGTGGCAACGCAAACACCTCATCGAACGTGAGATCGTTGCCGGTGGCGGTCAGGAACGAGGCGTCGTTGAAGGCTTGCGCCCGCAATCCGCCGTTCTTGCACGCGTCGGTGGCGAAGTGGCTGGCCATCGCGGCGCTTGCGCCGTTGCCGATCAGGTAGATGCTTTGCCCGTGTGCCTGGACGTCGCGCGTGATCTCGATCCAGCGGCGGAAGCCATCCGCGGCGGTCATGGCCAGGCCGGCCATGTCGCTCACCACGAGGCCGCCCAGGCCCGAACACACCGCCGCGAGGTAGTCGTCCCAGTCTTCCAAGCCGGGTTTGCTCACAAAGCTCGACACGTTCGTACACATTGTAACGAAGCTCCGCTTCAAACCGACGAGAGTCACTTCGTTACTAGATCCGCGGCCGCGGCTAAGCCGGGGTTGCACGGCAAACTCGACACATTCGTACACATTGAGGCCGTGCAAGCACGGCTAGATGACGATCTTGGCGATCGTCATGAACTCGTGCTCGGAGACCGGACGCTCATTGCAGCGCCGCTGCGTCATGGCGGCGGCGGCGATGCTGCCCACGAGGGCGACGAGCCTGGCAGGAAGCCGCAGACAGGCCGCCAGGCTGCTCAGCGCGAAGTAGGCGTCGCCGCATCCAATGGTGTCGACGACGCTCGTGCTCAGCGTCGGCAACGCGAAGACATCGCGGCCCATTCGCACCATCGCGCCCTGTTTGCCGTCGGTGACCGACAGCGCCTGGCAGTGAAGCAGGCGGCCCGTTCGATCGAGCAGCTCGCCGAAGGCCAGATCCTTCTCGTGGAGCGAGAGCTCGGCTTCGGTGCGGTTCAGACTGTAGTAGTCGGCGCCGACGTACTTGACCGGCAGGTTGTACCCGTAGTTGCTCGAGTTCACCTGCGCCATGGCGGCCACGTAGCACCGTTTCTTCGCGGCAATCCTCCTGTTGATCGCCTGCGCATCGAGGAGTCCGTGACCGAAATCGGCGATGAGCACGAGGTCGTAATCGTCGAAATCCGGCAGTTCCCGCCGCACGTCTGGAATGTCGAGCACCTTCGATTCGAAGAGCGGCGACCCGCTGTCCCGATCGACGAACCGGGTCTTGACGAGCGGGCTCGTCGCCAGGTGCGTGACCTCGATGTTGGACGGCAGGTCGCCGGGCAGACCGTTCGTGAAGCAGTGAACGTGCTTGACGAAGCTCGACAAATGGAGCGCGATGATGCCGGCGGCGCCGATCTGCCGGACCCTCGCGGTCTCCTGCCCGGCCACGCACCGCGATTTCTGCGAGAGGTTCGTCACCGTGATGTCGACCCATTCGTCGACGATCGTCTCCCCGAGCAGGCACGCCCGCAGCCCGCTCGCGCCGACGAGAAACGCCTTCACCTCTTCGAGCTTGAACGCGAGGTCCGACAGGTCCCGAAACAGGATCCGCTCGTTGCGCAGCAGAGGGTTGTCCTGCACCGCTTCAGGCGAAGCCAGCAGAAAATGCGACAGCTTGGTCGATGAAAACGTCTCGCCGGTGGTGAACTGGATGCGGCCTCCGTACCCCTCCACGAGCTGCTTCTCACGGAAGATGTTCGCCGTCTTGTCGAGAACCAGGTTCGCGTACTCGGATCCTTTAATGTACACGTCCGGGTGCAACGCTTGGATCGCCGGCACCGCCGACGGGTCGTTGACCAGCGCCACGTAATCCACGATCTCGAGCGCGGCGACCTGGCGCATGCGGTACTCTTCGGTGAACGACACCGATCGTTTCTTCGTGATGTATTTATCCGCCGTGATCGTGACCACGAGCACATCGCCCATCGACGCGGCTTCCTCGAAATGAATGATGTGGCCCATGTGGATGAGGTCGAACGCCCCGTGACAGAGCACGATCGTCTTGTCGCGAAGCCGTTCGCGCAGCGCCGTCAGCTCCGCAAGGGTGAGGATCTTTCGCGATCCGGACCGCTCGCGCTTCAAAGATGTCGCCGTGAAAGGATCCCCGGGACGTCGCGAATCAAGCATCGCGGCCCCACTGCACGGCGCACAGCAGCCGAATCGTGCGCAGCACGTCGACCACGTTCTTGAGCCGGAAGGCCTTGCTCTCGCCCTTCTTGCGCTCGATCAGGTCCATGGGCACTTCGACGAAGGTCTTCGTCAATCGCAGGCTCTTGACGAGCACCTCGGATTGAAACCCATAGCCGCTCGACTGGATCGTCAGGCCCTTGAGGACCGGCGCGCTGTGAATCTGCAGTCCGTTGTAGTACGCGAGGCGGCGTCCCGTGATGCGATTCACCAGAAACGTGTAGGCCTTCGAGATGAGCGTGCGGATCCAGGTCCGCGATGTCCACATGTTCCGCGTGTAGCCGATGATCACGTCCGCCTCGCCGACGTGGCCGAAAAACTCGCGAAGCGTCTCAGCGCCCCACGCGTTATCGCCGTGAACCATGACGATGTGATCCAACGAGGCCGCGTCGACGCCACGGCGATACGACCACCCGAACCCTCTGTTGCGCTCATTGACAAGAAGCCTGACAGCAGGAAACCGATGCAGGTTCGATGTGACGAGGGCGGCGGTGGTGTCGGTGCTTCCGTCATCGATCACCAGGATTTCGTGCCTGATGGGCAGCGGCCCGATCGCCCTGGCGATGTTGTCCAGCGTCGCGATGATGTTCTCGCACTCATTGTAGGCTGGAATGATAATCGAAAGCGACCGCAAGGAATCACTCGACACAGGACTCACGTGCGCTCAGTTCAGGGCCCGCGTGGCCCGGCTGCGGCCGGCCGCGTACAAAATGCCGCCCGGGAGATTCCCCACGATGCCCAACGCGACGAACAATATCGACAGGGCAAACGCCGAGGCCGCCGGCACTCCGGCACGCGCGAAAAACCAGACGAACGCCGCCTGGCTCGTGCCGAGGCCGTTGAACGTCACCGGCAGCAACATCACGAGCAGGATCAGCGGCATGAACGCCACGTAGGTCGCCAGCGGCAGCGTGAGGTCGAGGCTGCGCCCGAGGTAGTACGCCTGCACGATGCGAACGGCTTGCACCGCGACCGAGCAGGCGAGCACGTTCGCCAACTGGCCGTGATAAGCCGCATACCGCTGGATGGCCTCCAGCATTCGGTCGCCGGCGTGTTGAACCGCCGCGGGCAATCGCGCGAGAACCGTCGCCATCGTCCGCGCCGTCCCTCGACTGAAGACCAGCAGCAGAGTCACGAGGCAGACGCCCCCGGCCACGGCCAATGACGTGACAATGACCCAGTTGCCGGCCAGATCGTGCGCCAGCATCAAGCTGACAAACGCCACCAGCAGGATTGACGCGATGCCCAGGATGCGGTCCATGAACACCGAGGTCACGGCATCGCCCCCGCGGACGCCGAGCTTCGCGATGCTGTAGGCGCGCACGGCATCCCCGCCCACGCTCGGCAGAAAAGTCCCTACAAACGTGCTCACGAAGAAGATCCGCAGTACCGCCCCGAGCGGCGGCCGGTCCGCCGGAGCGACCGTGCACAGCAACATCACCCAGCGATACGCCATCAACGCGCGATCGACGAGCACGAGGAGGACGGCGGCCGCGATCAGCCTCCAATCCGCGCCGGCGGCGGCGGCGAGGACCTGGCGCGGATGACTCTTCCAGAGAATGTAGGCGGTCAGGCCGGCGGCGATCGCGAGGCGAACGATCGATTTGGTAATTGGGTAATTCGGTGATTGGGTAATTGGATTGCGAAATTGAACCAATGAATGACCAGATTACCAGATTACCCAATTACCCAATGCGCGACTTCAAGTCTGTGGGAAGCGTCTTCAGATGTCTGGAGGGATCGTGCTTCACCTGATGCGCGCGCACGAGAAACTTCGCATACGGCACGAACTGCTTCATCGCGCCGACGTTCACCTGGCACGGGCTCAGGCAGGTGGGGCAGACCGTCTCCGTGACGTGATCCCGGTGGGCGAGATTCTCTGACTTGAAGTACAGCTCCTCGGCGGATGCCGTGAGGACGTTCCCGATGGGTTCGGAATTCTCGCAGTAATGCAAATCGCCGTACGGGTTGAGCAGCAGTCCCTGCGTCCGGAAGGGGCACGGCATGGTCCGCTTGTAGCCGTTGGCGATCATGTCCGCGTAATGCAGGTAGAGGAACGCCTGGCCGCTCAAGACCGACTCTTCGCCGACGCGGTCGAGGAAGAACGCGCGCATGAACTCTTCCTCGCGCTCATGAAAGCCGATCTGCTCTTGCAGTTCCTTGTTGTTCAACATCGCGTCCGTGAAGCGCAGCATGTTGAAGACGACGTCGAGCTTCTTCGTGCGCGCCCAGGCGAGGATGTTGTGCGCATCCTCGATGTTGGCCGCAAAGATCGTTGCCGCGATGCCGAACTGAAAGTTGTCGTGCTGCTGCGACAGCGCCTGCATCGCCTCGATCGTCTCGCAGGCTTTGTCGAATCCGCGCTTGACGTGGCGGACCTGATCGTGGATATCGCCGATGCCGTCGAGCGACACGCGGGCGCTGATCAGGAGGTCGTGTTGCGCGCAGAACTCCACGATCCGCGTGAGCATCGGAATCGCCCGGTGCGGCGTCAGGCCCGTCGTGTTGATGCCGATCTTGCGCATCCGCGGCAGGTGGCGTTGAAACATCTCCACCATCTCCGCCAGATCGTTACGAGTCGTCGGCTCGCCGCCCGAGATGTTGAGGTTTTCGACCGCGCCCCAGAACGGATGCTGCATGACCGGCTCGAGCTGCTCGAGCGTCATGTCGGACTTGCGATCGCCGTGCTTCCAGTTATTGCACATCTCGCAGCGGGCGTCGCAGACCCACGTGCAGTTATAGATGAGGACCGTGGGCCGGATGGCCTTGAGCCTCGACAGCACGAGCGTGTTGGCGAGATCGCGCGGCACGCCCGCGGCGGTGCGGGCCAAATACCGCAGGGTGAATCCATCTTTCGACATGGAACGACGCCATTGTACTTCCAAACGGCTGGCCTGAAGAGTGTGTGA
>JAHFUI010000033.1:0-15982 GCA_023265175.1 Acidobacteriota bacterium | reverse complement strand
ACCTTTGTGATCTTCGTGCTCTTTGTGGTTCCCGATTTCTTCTCACGCTCTGAAGGCCTGCACTACCTGCGGCGTGGCCCGCTTCTGTGCCCGCACGTAGAAGTTCGTCCGCAGCGGCAGGGGAAGGCGGTCGGGGCTCGCGACCGCGAGGAGCAGGAGACCGGCGCGGCCGAGGTATCGCCGGACCTTGTCGCGAAAGAACGCCGTGACGACCTTGACGTCGGTGAACGCGACTGTGAATCCCGCCGCGGACAGCCGCCGCTGAAGCTGCCGGTACGTCTGCAGGGAGCAATGGTCGGCGCGCCATTCCGAGAAACTGCGCCAGCGAATCGTCTCGAAGATCGAATTCGTCCATTTGTTGGGCGTCTGCAGCAGATACCAGCCGCGCGGCTTGAGCACCCGCCGGACTTCCGCGAGATGGCTCGCCGTATCCGGAATGTGCTCCAGCACGTCGAAGCTCACGACGAGGTCGAACTGCTCGTCGGAAAAGGGCAGTGTTGTTCCTGAGATGAGCTGGACTCGCGACGCCGGATACAACGTCCGGCTTTCCTCGACGCGCAGCGGACTGCTCTCGACGCCGACGACGTCGAGGCCACGCGCCATGAGCTGATGGAGCAGAGTACCGCGACCGCTCCCGATCTCCAGAATTCTCACGTCAGGTTGAAGCAGGCCGCTGTCGTCGAGGAAGCGAAGGTTGGCGTCGAGGTTGCCGAACTCGATCGACGCAGACGAAGGCGCGTTCTTCAACAGGAGTGGCGACGGGAGCCGTCGCGAGCACAGGGTAACATAGAATGTGATCGAGACATGCCGATCGCGATGCGCCTGACGGCCGGAGCGGTGCTCGGCGCATGCGCCTGGGCGGCGTTCGGCGTGTCACTGCCATTTCTTCCTATCTTCGTTCGCTTCCTCCTCGCGTGGTTTGTATTTACGTTCGGTCCGGGGATCGCGATCGCCGGCCGTCTGACGCGTGATCTCGATCTCTTGCGCCGCGTCGCCATCGTCCTGGGCATCGGCAGCGCGGCGACGCCCGTCCTGATCGACATCCTCGGCCGATTGAATCTGGTGCCGGCCTTCCCGTACGTAGCCGCGGCGCTCGCTGGCGGCGGCCTGATGATGTGGCGTGCGCGATCGACGAAAAGCCGCGCCCGAACATCTCCGGGCGACCTCGCTGCGTGTGCGGCGGTTGTCGCCTTCGCCGCGATACTCGGGGCCGTCGTGTTCTCGCACCGGCTCGAGGCGACCTCGGCGGGAATCGTCGTCTACGGTGATTACGACACCGCGGACCTGGCCTACTACGCCGCCGAGGCCTCCGAGGCGTCGCACACCGTTCCGCCGATGGCGTCCTATTACTCCGGGCATCATCTCAACGCCGCCTATTACCCGCAGCTCGTGCTCGGGATGATTCACCGGTTCGCCGGCGTTCCCGTGTTGTCGATCTACTTTCGCTACGCGTGGCCGGCGTTTCTGTCGCTCAGCGCGCTGATCGGGTTTGTGCTGGTGCGCTCCCTTGCGTCACCAGGCGTCGCCGTGCTGGCCGTGGTGCTGATGCTGGCCGGCAGCGATTTCTCCTACTTGGCAGCGTGGTTTCTTCCCCACGGGCCGGCCGCCTGGGATTACGTGCTCTGGCCGACGAATTTCCTCTCCCCGACCATGCACTTGCTGCAGTTCAACACGTGGGGGCCGTCGATGGTGGTGTTCCTCACCGTGCTGTACGCGATGGTGCGGGCCACAGAGACAGGAACGTGGAGCTGGATTGTTGTTGGAGCGCTCGTGCTGGCCGTGCTGTTCGAATTCAAGCCGTTCGCGTACGTGATCCTGATGGCGGCGCTCGCCGCCGCGACGATCTTTTCGGCAGGGGACTGGCCGGCACGCCGGCGGTTCGCGTCGACGGTTGTGCTGGGCGTCCTGTTCTCGCTGCCGTTCCTCATCCCTGCCGCGACGATCGATCCAAGCGATCGACGTTCGAGGCTCATCATCGATTACTTCATGCTGCCGAAACGCATGCTGATCAAGCTCGATCTCACGGAGGTGTTTGCGAACACGGCGACCCGGCTCGTGCTGTGGCCGTCATTGCGCACCCCGGCCGTGCTCGTTTCCGCAAGCATCGTGTTCCTCATCGTGGGCATTGGCGTGCGATGGCTGGGTTCGGCCGCCGTATGGCGTGCCATTCGACGCAACCCGGGACCCGACGCCGCCGCGTGGCGCCTGCTCGCGTGGGTGGTCGTCGCGGGCGTCGCCATCCCGTTCGTGCTCGCGACCGATCCGTACGTCGATTCGCTGCAGTTCTACGTGACCGGCCTCTACATCATGTGGATCTTCACGGCGATGGGCTTGGTCGCGTTCGCTCGCGCCCGTCCGAAGGTCGGAGGAGCCGCGATGGCCGTGGCGATCGCGCTGGCGCTCCCCTCGTCGGTGCACTATCTTGCGCGCAAATGGAATGACCGGGAGCGTCCGCGGGCGGCCCTTTCCCGTGCGGAAGTGACGATTGCCGAGTACCTGCGCACGAGATCGGATCCCGACACGACCGTCGTCCTGCACAATCGGCCGTTGGCGCCGTCGTTGATGACGATCGTGTCCGAGCGGCGCATCGTGCTCGGGTGGGATGTCCGGTACTCGGCGGTCGGCGGCGAGGAGCGTCTTCGCGACGTCAACAGGTTTTACGCCTCCAGCGGCGGCAATCCGGACGACACGTTCGAGATCCTGCGCCGGTATCACGTGACCTACGTCATCGTGCGCGACCAGGACCGCGTGCACCCGGCGGTCCTGGCTCGACTGAAGCCGGCGCTGCAGTTTTCGGATGTGGCACTCTATGCCGTGCCGCCGGCCAGCGGACCCTGAGCGGCCGCTCCAATCCCGCCGACCAGCTGCCCACCTACTTCTTCTTGAGCGTCACGTTCCGCCAGATCGTTCCAATCATCGTTTCGCCGCGTGGGTAACAGCCCAGCGAGACGCGAGTGTTCGGCGGCTCGTACCAGTGGTCCCACCCATCCGACAACACCTCTATGCCATTGATCGAAATCGAGTATCCATACAGGCCCCACACGAGCTTGAAATGATAGACATTCGAGCTCGAGAAGGTGATTGGCGTGTCGGTCAGCTTGATTCTGTGATCCCCAGGGTCGCCACCGCTGGCACTGGTACCGCCGTTCCGCCAAATAATCTCGATTCCCCTGGGGAAGTCAGCTCGCTGCACCAGGTGCATCTTCCAGGGGTGATCGCGGAAGGCGCCGAAGCTGCCAAATGCGGAGGCGTCCCCCATCGAGACCCATTTAAGATCTTTTTGGAACGGGAGACCTTCCTGCGCACCGAAGTTCGTGGCGTCGAATTCCAGCGTGCATTCAATGCAAGGCTCCTTGAGATCCCAATCGACGCCGTCGTTGAGGGTTTCAGACTGCCACCCTTGACCGAGAAGGAAATGGCCGCCGTGTTGTACGCCCTTGGTCGTGCCGTTCGTCAGCGGGTCGTCGATGAGCGCCGGGTCGAGCGTGATGAACGATCCGGTCGGCGACCACGGGCCCGCTTCTCCCTGATACTCGGGACGCACGCGCCACGTGTGCCGCGCGTTGGGGGCGAGGGGCGGTGACGTGACTTGAAATGTCGTTCCGCCGAGGAGTCCCGAGTCCTGGACGAGCGTACCCGCGGCGTTGAACACCTGAAAGCGATACTGCAGCGCGAGACCGCTGGCGAACGTCCCGGCGGAGGCGCCCGCAGTCAAGATGGTGACCGGCGTCAACATCTTCTGATCGTTAAGGGGCGACTGTGCCGTCGCGGGGCTCACTTTCAGGGTCGTGCCATCAGGCGCCGACGTGCTGCCGGTGCTCGTCGGTGCGACCGGCGTGGCCGGCTTACTCGACGAGCACGCGATGATACCGCCGACGAGCGCGGACACACCAAGAAGGGAGAAAATTCTTCGTTCCATTCAATTGCTCCAAAGGGTTAGGGAGAGCTGGGCTGGCAGACATTGTAGACGAAGCGATCCGGAATTTAAACGAAATTGTCGCGTGGAAACAGCTGAGCGAACGCCGTGCTACCATGCTTCGCGCTCGCGACAATCGACGCGAGGCTCATTCGCCATCGACACGAGGACATTCATAGATGAAAAACATAACGAGCATCATCGTACTCATGACCGGGCTCATGCTGGCCAGTGCCTCAGAGACCAGAGCGCAGACGATCCTGCAGGGCAAGGCCTTCGTCAACGTGAACGGCGGCGGCCAGATGCGCGAATCGCGCGATCTGAACAAGAGCGGCAGCTTCTCAGTCTACAGTCAGACCGCGACGTGGGCGACGACTGGCCTGACCACCATCGAGGGCGGCATCTTCGACATCAGCGCCGGCTACAAAGTCTGGGGTGACTTGGGGTTCGCAGTCGGTTATGCCAACTTCAACAGCACCAGCACGGCAAAGGGGGCCGCGTCGATCCCGAGCCCGATCTTTTTCAATCGTCCGGCGTCGGTCGTGGTCGACGAGGTCTCCACGACCCGTAAGGACCGCAACGTGTACTTGGTCGCGATGTGGTTTTTCCCGGTCACGGAGAAGATCGACGTGGCGGTCGCGATTGGGCCGTCGTTTACCCGTGTGCAGCAAGACCTGCTCACTACGGGTTCGGCCGAGTTCACACAGTCCCTGACGACGGCCGCTTTATCCGGCAAGAACGCCGTGCCGGTGGTGCACACCGAATCGGGCACCACGAAGGGCGTGAATGTGGGGGTCGACGGCACGTATCTCTTCACGAAATGGATCGGCGCCGGCGCGTTCATCAGATATAACGGCGGTTCCGTGGATCTCCCGTCGGTTTCTGACCTGAAGGCCGGCGGATTCCAGATGGGCATCGGGGCGCGCCTCCGCTTCTGACGCGCGAGATTGCAGAGCTCAGATTGAAGACTTCAGATTGAACGTCACATTCAACCTGCACTCCCGAATCTGAGCTCTGCAATCTTCAATCTGCAATTCGTCTTTGCCTATCTCGGATCGATGGCCGGCACGTACAGGCTGCGATCCACGAAGTCATTGTCGGACCATGTCGGTCCATTCGTGGTCGGCACGTCGGTCAGCAGCTTGTAGATGTGGCCATCGGGATAGCAGATGCGCGCAGCCGCGAAGCTGTAGCCCTTCCACGCCACGATGTTCTCGCCGCCGTTCTTGATCAGCAGCCCCGCGCCCTGCCCTCGGAGCAGCCATGCGACCCGCTTGATGACTTCGAACGCCCCTTCGGGTGTGTGCGCTGGGTTGACCGCCCCGTGGACGCACGCGACCAGAGGGGCACCGGCCACTGCCCCGCAGCTTTGCCAGTCGCCAACCGGTCCGGGACCCGGCCCAGGGGTCGGGGGCGGGGGCGGGGGCGGCGGCACATCCGGCATCGAGAACGCCTGCACCTTCGACCACGGCCCGACCGTCGTCGGGTCGTAGGCGCGAACGTGCCAGAGCAGATACTTGCCGTACTCGCCGTCTTGCGGCGGTTGTGAGCTGGTCTGGTTCGGCTGCTCGGCGACGGTCCACGTCGCCACCTTGTTCGCGAACGAGTCGGTGTCGGAGATCTCAATGAGGTACGCGATCGCGCCGACCGGTCCTGAGCGCGACACGTTGGCGAACGTAAATGTCGGCCGCAGGCTGCCGACCTTGGCGTTGTTCGCCGGCGAGAGCAGCTGCGGTTGATCGATCACGATCGGTGTGAAGACGTCGAAATTAGCCGGCGAGGAATACGGGCCCGTGTTTGCGCCGTCTTCGGCGCGGGACCGCCAGTAATAGCTGCGTCCCGTCGACAACGGATCGGGGAGGCGCACGCTGGTGCGGCCATCGCCCGGCGTGATGCCCGAGCGCGAGAACACTTTGTTCGTGAAGGTGGCGTCAGTCGCGACTTCGAACACGTAACTCAACGGCCGTGGCCCGGTCGTCGACGAGTTCTCCACCATCAACGTCACAGGCTGCTTGTCGACGGCGACCTTCGCGCCATTCGGGTCCAACGGCTTCGGGGCGCTGATTGTCACGCCGGGGATGGGGCCGGCCACGTCCGGGCTCAATGGGTTCGCGCTCTTCATGGCCTGGCAGCCCGCAGTCGCGAGCAGCAACGGCGACACCACCAGCAGAACGTTCAATCTCGTCATGTTCAGACTCTCTAACCTGGACTATTCACGAATGGATGAACCGATTCGGCGCGTTCGCGCAGAACACCGTTGGAGCAGCCCGTCGCGGCCGCACGAAAAATGCGGCGAAGCGAGTCTTCCGCGGCGGTCTCGAGGCTACGGCACGAACGGCGGACGTTGCCGAAAGCGCTGCTCTTCAGTGCGCGGATGCGGCAACAACCCTGACCGCCGCGCCGACGGCAGGACAGCGAGTCGAAGCCGCGTTTTTCCGGGCTGCGGAATTCGGTGTTCGAAGCGAATGCGCCGAATCGTGTCGCCATTCATGAATAATCCGAGTTAAGACAGCTTCTAAGGCGCGCCGGCAAACACTTGCTTCATCTGTCAGGATTGCGGCCTTAGAAGATGTCTGGGGCCGACGTCGTTGATCTGTTATCGACCGACGCGTCGCCAGCCTGTAGCCAAACCGTATAACAGCGGTAAGCGTTGGGGGAAGCCGGGCCGCGACTGGAGGGGTGGGGGAGCCATGATCGTGGGTGACCGCTAAGTCGCTGTCAAGACACGATATAATCGCCCAACGTCGCTCCGGCCGGTACGAGCAGTCCTCGAGGGCTGAGCGCCTCCCACGCATGACACATCGAAGGCTCAACGTGCTCCAGGTCTGCGACCACCTCGGTTGGGAAGGGTCGCGGATGCACGGGGTCAAGCGGCTGTTCTCCTGGATGATTCCCCGCTTCGCCCCGGAGCGCTTCAACGTGTCGCTCGTCAGCCTCCGCCGGAAGGATCTGTCTGAGGAGACGCTCGAAGCGCTCGGCATCGACATCACCTACCTGCACCGCTCGAAATTCGACCCGCTGACGCTGCCGGCGCTGCTCGACGTCATCGACCGCAAGCAGATCGACATCCTGCATCTCCATGGCTACGGCGCGACGACGTTCGGACGAATCGCAGCGGCGATGAGGCGGATTCCCGTGGTCCTGCATGAACACGCGAATCTCACGGACACACCGTGGTTCCAGAAAGTGGCCGACCGGCTCCTCGAGCCCTTTACGGACATCGCGATCGCCGTCTCGCAGAGCACCGCCGACTTCACGGTCCACGCGCGCCGCCTTCCTGCCTCCAGGGTGAAGGTCGTGTATCTCGGCGTGCCGCTCGAAGAGTTCAGCCGCCCCAGGAGCGAGGCGGAAATTGCCGATGCCAGACGGGAGCTCGGCATCGAGGCCGGCGACTTCGCGATCGGCGCCGTCACCCGGCTGCACGAGTCGAAGGGGAACTCGTATCTGATTGACGCCGCGTCCCAGGTCGTCAAGGAGCGGCCCCGCGCGCGTTTCTTCCTGGCCGGCGAAGGACCGTTGCTGCCGGATCTGCAGGCACAGGCGGCGCGTCTTGGCCTCGGCGATCGGTTCGTCTTCGCCGGCTTCCGCCGCGACGTGGCGCGCACGCTGTCGGCGTTCGACCTCAGCGTGTTTCCGTCACTCTGGGAGGGGACGCCCATTACCGCGTTCGAAGCGCTCGCGATGGGAAAACCGATTGTCGCCACCGATGCCGACGGACTGCTGGACATCCTCACCGACACGCACGACGCGGTCATCGTGCCCAAGCGAAACGCCGGCGCGCTCGCCGGCAAGATCATCTGGGCGATCGACAATCCCGCTGAGCGCGTTCGACTCGGCGCGGCCGCGCGGGTCACTGGACGGCAGTACGACATCAGCGCGTTCGTGCGCAAGATGGAACGCCTGTATACGTTGCTCCACCAGGTCTCGCGCGCGACGCGGCGTCGCGGCGTGCTGGCCGCCGACTTATCGTTCCTCGCAACCGGGGAATCCGTGTGATCGGTACCGCGACTGGTGAAGGATCGGCATCCGGTCCGGATCGGAACATTGGCGTGATCGCATCGGTGGCGGTGGCGCTGGTACTCGTGGCCATCGCCCTGACGATCGACGTCCCCAGGACGGTGCAGGGGTACAAGGGCGACGAAGCGACCTATTACAGCCTGGGACACAGTCTCGCGCGCGATTTCGACTTCGCCTTCGAGCGCCGGGATCTGGTGCGCGTGTGGGAGGAATTCCCGGGCCCGGAGGGGATCTGGCTCAAGCGTGGCAAGGTGGCCCGCATCGGCCTCATGGGCCAGTGGCCGTTCGTGCGGTGGACCAAGCGGGAAGATCCCGTTCGCACGCGCCTGTACTACGGCAAGGCGTATATCTATCCGCTCGTCAGCGCGCCCTTCGTGTTCCTCTTCGGCACGAACGGCTTTCTGGTCCTCCACGCGCTGCTGCTCGCTCTCGACTTGTTCGTGGCGTACACGTTCATTGCGGGTCGCGTGCGCTCCGGTCCGACGGCTCTGGCCTGGGCCGGGGCATTTCTGGCCGCGTCGGTCGTCCCCGTCTACTTCGTGTGGCTGACCCCCGAGCTGTTCAACTTCTCGCTGACGCTGTACGTGCTGTTCTTGTGGAGCTACAAGGAAATTGCCGACGGCCGGCTGATGGCGCGAAGCCGAACGTTCCTGCAAGGCAGCGGATCCGATTACGCTGCCGCGGTGCTTGTCGGCGTCCTGACGTTCTCGAAGCCGACGCACGTGATCCTCATGTTTCCCCTGGTCGCTCTCGCGCTCGGCCGGCGCCAGTGGCGGCGCGCGACCATCATGGTCCTGCTCTGGGGACTGCTCGTCGGTGGTCTGTTTCTCGCAAATGCGGCAATCACCGGCGAGCTCAATTACCAGGGCGGCGATCGCAAGACCTTCTACAGTTTCATTGGCTTTCCGTTCGCCAACGATCGAGAAACCTTCGAAAACATTGGCCCCGTGCGGGGTCGCGAGGGCGTGGCCGTCGGCGACGTGCTGGCTAACCGCCATACCCTGACCGTCTTTCGCCACAATCTCGTCTATTTCGTCGTCGGCCGTTTCAGCGGGTTGGTGCCGTACTTCTTTCCGGGCGTCGTCATCGCAGTCTTGTTTCTCATCTCGAAAGGGCGGCGGGGATGGCAGTGGCTCGTCGCCGCGACGATTATGGCGGCCGTGCTCGTGCTGATCCTGCTGACACCGTTCACCTATTCCGGCGGCGGCGGCCCGGTCGGCAATCGGTATTTTTTGAGCTTTTACCCGCTGTTCCTGTTTCTCATCCCGGCGGAATCCGGTCTCGCCGGCGCGGCCGTCGCGCTCTTCGTCGGCGCGCTGTTCACGGCCAAGATCCTCATCAACCCGTTTTACGCGTCGTTCAATCCGGGGGAGCACCCGAAATCAGGGGCGCTGCGGTGGCTGCCCGCCGAGCTGACGTTGCTCAACGATCTGCCGATGGCCGCCAAACCCGACCGCGCGAAACGGCTCCTCGGCGGAACGCCGCCCGTGCTCGCGTACTTTCCGGACGACAACGCGTTCAACCCGGAAGGCGACGCGTTCTGGGTGAAAGGAAAGTCCCGCGCGGAAGTGATCCTGCGCGCACCGGTCGCCGACGCGGGAGGCGACCGCTTCGTCACGAAGGCGATCGCGAGGCTGGGGATCGAAATCGAAAACGGCGGAAAACCGGATCGCGTGACCATCTCGACAGGGCGGGAATCGCGGACGCTCGACATGAAGCCTGCAGAGAAGGGACGCCTTACCCTGGCGGTCGAAGACGGCGTGCCGTATCGTCGTGACGAGCAGCCGACGAGCTACGTCTACACGATCTCAATCACGACCACGAGCGGGTTCGTCCCCTTCCTCGAGGCGCCAGGCTCGAGCGACAGCCGATTCCTGGGCGCCCGCATCCGTCTCGTCCCCGAGTACACGGACGCTGAAACGGTCACCTGGTCCCCGCCGCGATGACGTTCCGAATTCCTAATTCTGAATTCCTAATTCCTAATTCCTAATTCCTAATTCTCAATTTCCGTCAATGCCGCCGGCTGACGTACAGCGCGGCGCCGCTCAATGAAAACAGCATGATGAGCGCCGTGGGAACGAGGGAAATGAGCAGCGCCGACTCGAGCGGCTGGCCGACGGCTTTGAAGTACAACGCGAAGGTCGCTTCCCGCAGTCCGAACCCGTTGACTGACAGCGGCAGCATTTGGACGACGAATGAGATCGGCACGATGACGGCCAGATCCCAGATCGTCATGTTCAGGTGCAACGCGATCGACACGATGAAATAGAACACGACCATCGTTGCCTGCACGATGATGGCGCCGCCGAAGCAGCCGGCAAGCGCTGACGGTCGATCGTGGAACCGCGCCAGCACGGCCGTCACTTTCCGAATGCGGTCGCCGACCCATTCCGGATGAAACACGGTCAATGGCCGCAGCAGCCGTCCGAAGCCGGCCGGTGCGAGGACGGCGGGCACGGACGCGGCCGCGCCGACCAGAAATCCGGCCCACAACCATGACGGCCAGATCGGTGTGACGGTGTGCCGGCTGCTTTCCGCGATCGTGGCGGCCATGGCCGCGACCAGCACGAGGCCCATCAACCCGAGACCGCGATCGACGAGCACGACGGTGGCGGCCAGCGTTTTGGAGCGCGCGGGACGGGCCGTATCACGGATCCGGATCACGTCGCCCCCGATGTTGCTCGGCAGGAAATTGTTGAAGAACAAGGCCACCAGAAGTGAGCTCAGGAGCGACCGGCGGCGGACGCGCACGCCCTGGGCGTCCAGCAGCAGCTGCCATCGCCAGGTGCTGGCCAGCACGTTGAGGCTGTACACGAGCAGCGCGATGAGCAGCCACAGCATCGACGCGCGGCGGGCGCTGGTCCACAGACGGGCGACATCGATGCGGGAAAAGAGCAGCGTCAGCAGCGCCACGCTGACAGCCAGCTTGACGGCCATCAGCCCGTAGCGCCGCGCAGAGGACGTGTGGGAGGTTTGCTCGGACATCAAATCAAGAGCTGATAGGTGTGAGCTGGCTGAGCGCTTGGAAATGTACTACGAATCCGTGAGAAACTTATAGGATCGTGCGCCTGCTCATGATTGCGCCCGAGCCGTTCTTTGAGCCCCGCGGCACACCGTTCAGCGAGTTTCACCGGATCCGGGCGCTCACCGATCTCGGGCACCAGGTCGATCTGGTCACCTATCCGTTCGGCGCCGACGTGTCGATGCCGGGGTTGCGCGTGTTTCGCTGTCCCCGGGCGCCGTTCGTGCGTCGTGTCGGCATCGGGCCGTCGCTCGCGAAGCTGCCGCTCGATGTCCTGCTGACGTTGAGCGTGCTGCGGCGCGCCCTGACGACACGCTACGACGCCGTCCACTCGCATGAGGAAGGCGGGCTCATCGGTGTGGTTGTCGCCGCGTTGTGGCGCGTGCCGCATCTCTACGACATGCACTCCAGTCTGCCGCAGCAGCTCACCAACTTTGCGTTCAGCCGATCGCGCGTGATCCACCGCGTGTTTCTCGCCATCGAGCGTGTGATGATCCGCCGATCGCGCGTCGTGATCGTCATCTGCCAGTCGTTGGAGGAAACGGTGCGCGGCATCGACCAGGACGCCCGCACCATCCTGATCGAGAACGCACCAGGTTCTTCTGACGATCAGGCCACAGATGAAGAAGCCGTCGCCGTGCGTCGGCGATTCGGGCTCTCGTCATCGACGCCTGTCGTGCTCTACACCGGCACGTTCGAGGCGTACCAGGGACTCGATCTGCTGTTCGAGGCGATGGCGCACGTGCATCGGTCGATCCCCGAGGCGACGCTCGTGCTGGCTGGCGGCAAACCGGGTCAAGTCGACAAGGCGCGCCGGCAGGCCCGGGCGGCGGGGATTGAGGACGTCGCCATCTTCGCTGGCGAGCGTCCGTCGACCGAAATGCCTGGCTATCTGCTCGCGTGCGACGTCCTCGTCTCCCCTCGATCGCGCGGCACGAACACGCCGCTGAAGATCTATCAGTACTTGCGATCCGGCAAACCGATCGTCGCCACGCGGTTGCTGACGCACACGCAAGTGTTGAGCGACGACACGGCCATCCTCACAGGAACGTCGCCGCGTGAATTCGCCGACGGCATTCTCGCCGCGCTGCAGGATCCGAATCGGGCCGCCGCGATCGGCACACGGGCGCGCGAGCTGGCGGAGACGAAGTACAGCTACGAAGCCTATCTCGAGCGGACGCGTGAGGCCTGCGCGGCGCTTCTTCCCACTACCGCGACGGCTCAGCCTTCGCCCGAGCGCGAGAGTCTACGCTCGTGAGGAAGAAGGGGCCGTACCCCTTTTGGGCGGCACAACGCCCCTGGAAAAGGGATACGCCCCCTATGTCGCCAGCCGATCACTACAGCTACACCGTCTACGCCGATCCGGCGATGGCGCAGACCTTCGACGAGCGGCGGTTCGGCGGCCCGATTGGCGAGCTGATCGCGGCCGAACAGGCGCGCGTCCTGACGAGCTTCATCGGACGCCTCGCCGGCCGCACGATTCTCGACGTGGGCACGGGAACCGGCCGCGCGGCCCTTCTTCTCGCCCGCGGCGGCGCGCACGTCACGGGGGTGGACGCGTCGGAGCAGATGCTGGCAATCGCGCGCCAGCGCGCCGCCGAGGAGCATCTCCCCGTGCGCTTTGTGGCGGGTGACGCGCACACGCTCGAATTCGATGATCGGTCGTTCGACGTGGTCGTCAGTCTCCGCGTGCTGATGCACGCGGCGAGCTGGCGCCAGTCGATCGCCGAATTGTGCCGCGTGGCCGACGGCCTCGTCATCGTCGACTACCCGTCGGCGGTCAGCTTCGCCCTCATCCAGGCGGCGGTCCGGCACGTGATCCACGCGCTCGGTGTGCGGACCGAGCCCTACCGGACCCTGAGCGACGGTGTCGTGGCGCGCGAGCTCGCCAAGTCGGGCTTCCGCGTCCGCGCCGTCCATCGTCAATTCTTCCTGCCGATCGCGCTTCATAAGGCCATCGGGTCGCCGCGATTCAGCGCCTGGTCCAACAAGGTTTCCGCGCGATTGGGTTTGCTCGGTCTGTTCGGCACGCCGGTCACGCTCGTCGCCGAACGGTGCGGGTCCTAGTCACCGGCGCGACGGGGTTTACCGGCGGCCATCTGGCGCACGCGCTGGCCGCCGCGGGACACCAGGTCCGAGCGCTCGTACGAAAAGAGTCTGATGTAGTGCAGGCCTTCAGGCCTGCGGCGTCGGGCGGACCTGAAGGGCCGCACCCTCAAATCAACTTCACCGTCGGCGACCTGCGCGACACGACTGCGCTCGCCGTAGCGGTCGACGCGATCGAGGTCGTCTACAACATCGCAGCGATTTATCGCCAGGCTGGACTATCGGCTGACACCTATCGCGCGGTAAACGCGACCGCCGTCGCGAACCTCGTCGAGCAGTCGGCCAGGGCGGGGGTTCGTCGGGTCGTTCACTGCAGCACGGTTGGCGTTCACGGCGACATCGAACATCCACCAGCCAACGAAGAGGCGCCGCTCAGACCGGGTGACGTGTATCAGCGCACCAAGGTCGAGGGCGAGCAACGGGCGAGGGAAGCCGCAACGCGGTCGGGCATCGAGCTCACGATCGCGCGACCGAGCGGCATTTACGGTCCCGGCGACCGCCGGCTGCTGAAGCTCTTTCGCAACACGATTCGGCGCTTTCCGACATTGGGCCGGGGCGAAATCTATTACCATCTCACCTATATCGACGACCTGGTACAGGGACTCCGCCTTTGCGGCGAGCATCCCGCCGCCGCCAATCGCACGTACATCCTGGCCGGCGGCGAGGTGACGACGCTGAACGAGGTGGTGGCGCTCATCGCAGGCGTTGCCGGCGTGCGGCCGCAGCCGATCCATCCGCCGGTCTGGCCGTTTTGGCTCGCCGGCGCTCTGTGCGAAGCCGTGTGCGCACCGCTCGGCATCGAGCCGCCGATCTACCGGCGTCGCATCGACTTCTTCACGAAGAGCCGCGCCTTCGACATCACGCGGGCGCGGACCGAGATCGGATTCGCGCCGGCGATCGGCTTGCGCGAAGGGATCACCCGAACGTTGACGTGGTACCGCGACCATGGCTGGCTCTGAGACGCATGCCGACGAGCGTAGGGCGGGGCCCGTGGACCCACCACGTGAAGGTCCTGTGAACCAGCCGACCATCGCGAAGGCGCAGGACCAGCTCTTTGCCCCGGACAAATCGAGCCGCGCGAAATACGCCGAGCTCGTCGTCGGACGGCCTGGTTTCGGTTCGCTCCTGAAGCATGAGCTCATCGTCATGTTGGCGCAGTCAAAGGCGGGCGCCTTCGGCCTCGTGCTGCGGAAGGCGCTCTATCCCCGGCTGCTCGGGTCGTGCGGGCGAAACGTCGTGTTCGGGCAGAACGTCGTGCTTCGTCACCCGCACAAGATTCACATCGGCAGCAACGTGGTCATCGATGACAACTGCCTCCTCGACGCCAAAGGCGAGTCGAATCTGGGCATTCGAATCGGCGACGGTGTGTTCATCGGGCGCAATACCATCCTGTCGTGCAAGAACGGCGACATCGACATCGGCGATCACGCGAACATCGGCTTCAACTGCGAGCTGTTCTCGGCCAGCCGCGTCAGCATCGGCCCCAGCGTCCTCCTGGCCGCGTACACGTATGTCATCGGCGGCGATCACGATTTCTCGGATCCGTCGATACCGGTGCTCGCCCAAACTCGCACCTCGTCCGGGATCAATATCGGGGAAGGGGTGTGGACCGGCGCAGGCGCCATGATTCTGGATGGCGTGACGATCGGCGCTCACGCGGTCATCGGGGCCGGGGCTGTGGTGCGCGATCCTGTTCCAGCGGGCGCGGTGGCGGTCGGCATTCCGGCGCGGATCGTGTCAACGCGTACGCCGTAACGAATTCCTAATTCTCAATTCCTAATTCCTAATTCTGGAATGGCCGTTCTTGCCATCGTCACCTCGAGTCCGCCATCGACCGAAGGCGGACATCTCGTCATCGCCCGATCTCTGGCGACAGCGGCGCGCGAATTCGGACACGATGCGCATGTGGTCATCACACCGGATTGCCGGTTCGGCCATCAGGTTTCTTCGTATGTGGCGACGTGGCGAACCGACGTGAACCTCGCCGCCGGACGGAAGGTCGATCAGGTCATCAGCCTGCGCTACCCGAGCTACGCCGTCAGGCATCCCGTGCACGTGTCGTGGCTGAATCACACGATGCGCGAGTACTACGATCTGTGGCCTCGGTTCGCGGCGTCGTTGTCGCCGCACGGACGTGTCAAGGAGCGGGCGAAGTGTGTGGCGATTCGTGCAGCCGACCGCTGGCTGCTGACCCACAACCTGACCGAAGTCGTCGCCCAGTCGCGGACGGTGCAACGCCGGCTGGCGCTCGACCTCCACGTGAAATCGGACGTGGTCTTGCCCCCGCCTCCGCCGCGTGCGTACCGTTGCGACCGGTACGGCGGCTACATCTTTGCCGTTTCTCGATTGACGCCGCTCAAGCGGCTGGAGCTGATCATCCGGGCACTGGCGGAACCCGCCGCTCGCCACGCCCGCGTCGCAATCGCGGGTGAGGGCGAGAGCCGTCCCGACCTGGAGCGTTTGATCACGACGCTCGGCCTTTCGGATCGTGCGACGTTGCTCGGCAGAATTTCGGACAAAGCGCTGGTCGATCACTTGGCGCGATGCCGCGCCGTCTGCTTCCCGCCGCTCGACGAGGACTATGGATTGGTCACGGTCGAAGCCTTCGCGTCGAGGAAAGCCGTGCTGACCTGCGTCGACAGCGGCGGACCGGCCGAGCTCGTGCGCAACGGTGAGACGGGCCTCGTTTGCGATCCGACACCGGAAGCCATGGCGGCCGCCATCGGTCGCGTCGTCGACGATGCGGCGCTCGCCGAGCGACTTGGAGATGCCGCGGCCGCGCGGGTCGCGACGTTGACGTGGCCGGCGGCCGTCAAGCGTCTGGTGATCGTGTAGGTCCGGATAGACGGTCGGAGCGGCTGGTCGGCGATGGTATCAGGGGTCATCGGTCAAATTGCCCCCGCTGCCGCGAAACGCAGGTT
>JAHFUI010000032.1 GCA_023265175.1 Acidobacteriota bacterium | reverse complement strand
CCATTCGATCGAGATCGAGCGGCGCGGCGAATAACGTGCCGCCATGCACATAGAGCAGATGCCCGCTCGACACGTAACGGCCGTATGTGGCACCGCGCTGGAGAATCTTCGGTGACCCGCCGGAAAGGAGCTGGACGACGACATTCGCGTCGTCAAAGTTCGAAGCGATGGGAGCCGCGGAAAAAATCACAGCCTTTCCACCGGGCAGCACCTGCGGCCACCGCTCCGTGATTCCACCCGCCGGTTGAGTCAGGTTCGCTGGTGTGCCACCGGCCTCAGGCACGCGCATCAGGACCGCACCTGGCGCGCCCGAGGGCGTAAACACGATCGTGCCATCGTCGCCCCAGGTCGCGCCGCGGCCAGCGCCTGCGGCGCAGATCGTGATGGCGGCGCCTCCGGTGATCGAGACCTTCTTCAAGTTCGTGCCGGCAAAAAACCCGATCCATTGCCCATCGGGAGAAAAGAACGGGCTGCGTGCGTCCTCGGTGCCGGCCAGGGCAGTGGCCCGAAGCTGATCGAGTCGCCGAATATAGAGTTGCGAGGTGTCGGTTGAGGTTTGCGCCGAAAACGCGAGCAGTTTACCGTCCGGCGAGAGCGCGAGGGCTCCCACTGAAGCGCCGGACACACCCAGTGACGTGTCCGCACCGACATCCGCAGTCAATCGAACTGCCACCCCCGCCTCCGCGCGACGCCATGGCTCCCACATCGCGAGGGCGACCGCGAACCCGGTGCCGAATACAGCGGCAAGCGCCCACGGCAACGCGACGCGCCAGGCCGCTCGCGAAGTTGCGACAGCACCTGGCGAACTCGCGGCGCTCGTCTTTGCTGTCGGCGTTGCAAGCGCATCATCGATTTCAAGGCGCGCGGATCCGGCGTCGGGCAGCCTCCGCTTGCGATCTTTCTCGAGCGCGCGGCGCAGCAGCCGTCGAATGGGCGCGGGCGAATCGGCCGGCAGCTCGTTCCAGTCGGGCTCTTTCGTCATGACAAATGCAAGCGTGTGGGAGATCGTCTCGCCGCCGAACGGGTTGGTTCCAGTCAGCATCTCCCACAGCACGACACCGAAGGCCCAGATGTCGCTCCGCTTGTCGAGGGGTTTACCCGCGGTTTGCTCTGGGGACATATATGCGGCCGTCCCGAGAATGATCCCGGCCTGGGTGGCGTGCAGCGAGATCGTCGGCGACATCGTCGCGCTCAGGCTCGACGCGCCAGCCGAATCCAGCGCTTTCGCGAGCCCGAAGTCCAAGACCTTCACGGTACCGTCGTCGCGCACTTTGATGTTGGCCGGTTTCAGGTCGCGATGGATGATCCCCTGCTCGTGCGCGGCTTCGAGTGCATCGGTGATCTGCTTCGCGATTGGCAACGCCTCAGCTAGCGAGATGGGGCCTTTCGCGACGCGATCTGCCAGAGTTGGGCCGTCGACGAGCTCTAGGACAAGCGCATGGGTGTTTCCTGAATCTTCGAAGCCGTAGATGTGCGCGATGTTCGGATGATTAAGCGAGGCGAGGACCTGGGCCTCACGCCGGAACCGTCCGAGTCGGTCGCCGTCAGCCGCGAAGGCGTTGCGCAAGATCTTCAGCGCGACATCGCGATTGAGCTTGGTGTCGTGGGCGCGGTAGACCTGGCCCATGCCCCCTTCGCCGAGCAGGGACACGACTTCGTACGCGCCGAGGCGGGTGCCGGGGGTGAGCGCCACGGAAGTGACTGCGATTATAGGGGGATATGACTCGGTCCGGCGGATACGGAACGATAAACGCCGTAGCGTTTACCGAGTCGGTGAAGAAGCTTGGGCGTGCAGCGATCACGACCATGACGACGAGTGCCTCACGCCTTCGGGTTAAGGACGGCCTCCTGGTCCCGCTTGCCGTGGAGCACGCGCGACACAAGAACGCCCTGTTCGCTCGTCTGGTAATAGATGACGCAGCTCTTCACGGGAAAACTGCGAAGATCCGAGGCGATCTCATCGCGTGCCCGGCCGGCGTCAGGATGCGCAACCAACAGGTCAAGTCCCCGCGCGATCGCATCGACGAGACGATCGGCGCGCGTGACGCCGCTGTCCTGGGCAACGTACAACCAGATCTCCTCCAGATCGAGTTCGGCGAGCGCCGAAAGGCGATACCGTTTCACCTGGACGTTCGGCGCTTTGGAGCCTTGGTCTCTGCGAGACGCTTCCGTCCACGAGCTTTCACGCGTGACGCGAGCTTGGAGGCGGAGCGGGCCGTGTACTCCACGAACTCGCCACGCGCGATCTGATTGAACCCGGCTTGAACGTCCCGACGCAATTGTACCAAGCCTTCGTCCCGGAGCTTCAGCAGGCGAAGGGCCTCACGCACGACCTCACTGGCGGTTTGATACGAGCCGGTGCCGACTTTATCGTTGATGAGTCGCTCGAGTTCGGGTGTCAGCGAAACATTCACATCGGGCCTCCCAGAAATGACGATAACAAGAAATGCCATTTTATGACAACAGCGTCCTGGGACACGTCATGCGGGCCCGGGCATTCGGTGACCGGTTCTCAACGGGACTCCGGAGGATCTCTGACGTGGAGCGTCAGGGGGTCCGCCGCGTCGAGTGTCATTTCGAGTGTCATTGCAGTGGAAAAATCCGAAAACGCACGCGAGCAGAGGAAAGAAGTCGAAAAAATCAGAAGACGCTACATCGCTGACGGGGCGAGCGTTAATCGAAAAAGCCCGCATTCATTGGGGCTTCGCGAAATGCGCGTCGAGACTCCCTTATCACACAATGCGATCGAGGCCAGACAACCGGTTTTGGGGCCACGTTTGGTGCTCGACAGCATTCTTCGGGCGCTCAGTCGAAGGGCGCCAGCAGGCACCAACCTCCTCACCGTCGTGAGGCCCGCCATTAGCCAGAGAACTCACGGCTCGAGACTCCCTGCCTTCGCCGACGTGCGCCAGCGCCTCGCGTAAGCAGGCGCGATGCGAAAGCCCTCGGCGACAAGCGCGTCACGCGCGGGTCTCAGTGCAGGGATCCATCCCCGCTGTCGCGCTTCGACGAGCATTCCGAGTGTGCCGCGGACGGCGAGACCGCGTTCTCGTACCACCTTCCGGCCTATTCGTTCGTCAATGAGAATGAGATCGGCCCGAAAAGATTCGGCGACGAGGAGGATAGCGGCGGTCTCTCCGCGATCAAGTCCGAGGCTAATTCGATCGACGGATCGTCGACGACTCTCAGGCATGCTGCCTGATGGAGCGCATCGATTTTCGGGCGTGGACGGGCGGCGTTCGACGGCCTCGTCCCACACGGCTCTCGGCACCACCACGTCACGAAAAGCGTCGGTGGAGATGAAGGACGCCGACGCGCGAGAGATAGATGAGGGGCGAGTTGTCAGCGATGACGAGCACGAGGAGCCCTCAGCGCTGGCTCTTCGAAATGGCGTTGAGCTCCTGCTTGAAATCCTCGACGTCGTGATCGATGGCGTAGAGGCCGTGCCGACCGGCCTCGATGAGGAAATCGTCGAGCGTTGTCTCGAGCGCGCGTGCCGCGACGGCGCGAGTCAAGCGGCCGGATCGTACTTCGTCGATGACGAGCAGGAGACGCGCGCGCCTACAGCAGTTTTCAAATGGTCGTAGTGCGGACCTTTAGGTCCGCCTGCCCGGGCAGGCCTGAAGGCCTGCCCTACCCCCTTCTCAAAAACGCTGTAGCCAACTCGTCGGTCGGCTGCCCCGACAGCGGGACCGGAATGTCGACGGTGATCTCCATGGAACTTCCACGTTGCACAAGAACAGAGCGAAACCGAACGGAGCCGCTAAGGGTGCGATTGCGAACCGTCCGGGACCGACGACGTGGAGCACGCGCAAGACACCGCGCGCCGGACCGGCAGATTACCGTACAAAAAAAGCCCCCGGCCTGCGCCGGGGGCTCTTGCTCATACAACAGGGTGCAGCTTACCGGCTGACCTGGAGGCTGGTTCCACCACCAGGGCCGCCGCCGCCGGGGTCACCGTTGGAGACCACCTTGACCCAGAGTGCATCCTTGTCCCTGAAGTACGACGTGTCGCTGGCCTTGCGCAGCGCATCCAGGCTGTCCTGCGGCGTACCCGAAGCTGCGGTGGTGAATCCCGGCAGCTCAAAGATCACCCACGAGCCGCGATCCAGTTCGTTCAGGGTGAGGTTCACGGACGGCCTTTCGGTGGTCACTTTGATCTCGGTACCGGCTCGTACGTTGGTGCCGGTTACGGTGTACTCCTTGCCATTGCGGCTGAGAACGACTGGCGGCTGAGCAGCTGCTCCACCGCGGCCGCCGGCTCGACCACCAGGTGCGCCAGGACCGGCGGCACCAGGGCCGGGAGCTCCGCCTCTCGCGGGCGCTGCGCCAGGACCGGCAGGTGCGCCAGCACCAGCAGCCGCGCCGGGACCGGCACCACCGGCTATCGGGGCGCCGCCGCCACGAGCGCCGAAACCGCCGCCGCCCCCAAAATTCAGGCGCCCAACATCGCCCTTGCACACGGCAGCGTTCCAGGTGGGCTTGATCTCACAGGCTTCTGTGTCGACTGCGATGCTGTCGTTGACGCCGTCGTGGATGAGAACGTAGGAATTGGGGCCACCGCCGAGCGAGCCGTCCTTGTCCTTGAACGCCGCGGTCCTATAGGACGTACTGCCTCCATTATCGCTGGCCCACTTACGCTCCATCGGCGGGAAATACACCGGCTTGGCGTTGACGAATTTCAAGCGCTCGAAGGCGTTATTGGTGCTGACCCCGAAGCTGCTATACATCAGGTTAGAGATCGCTCCCGTCTTGCGAGTGGCGTTGTCCTCGTAATTCCGGAAGGTGACATTCTCCACGTCATGACGGTAATCGTAGTACTCGTAGCCGCGGATCGGGAAATCCGGCAATTCGCGCTTCGGCACGCTGCGGCCGTAAGCCTTTTCCGCGTCAGTCGTGGGGTTGCCGATGTTCTCGGTTTCGCCCACGAACAGCGAGTCGACGACCTTTGACGTAAAGGCGTAACGACCGAATGCGCCAGACGCGTGCGTAAAGCCCATGGCGTTGTCGGCCAGCTTCACGTTCCTGAACACGTGCATCTCACCGCGGCCCCAGATGCCGCCATTGCGGTTCTTGTAGGCGGTGAGATTCTCGAAGACCGATTCCAACGCCCTGCTGTTCGGGTCAGCGGGATTTTCAAGGCCGGTATGCGAGCTGCCGGTAACACCGAAAGTGTTATTGGCCGCAATGTTTCGGTCGAACATGAACGCGTCGTAGTTGGAGTGGGCGACGTTGCCCTTGAACTCGCGGAATGCCGTTCGACGCGGCCAGGTCTTCGCACTGATCTCCGAGCCTTCGAACTTACCATTCGGGTGCTCCGGCAATGACATCCAGAAGCCGTTCGAGTCGGAACCCGCGGCCACGTTGTCCCGGTACACGTTGTCCGGGTTGGTAATCCAGAAACTCGCCGCCGTGTTGTCCGAGGGCAGCAGGACATCCTTGGATTGCTGGCCATTCGTTCCCGTCCTGGGCTCGCCGGCCGCGGCGAGGTTGGTCGGGACGCACGGCTTGGACGTATGGCACTTGGTCTGGATCGCCAGGTTGCGGACAAACTGGTTGCCGTTCTCGATGCCGTCTTCGAGGAAGAAGCAGTGACCGACGGTGTTGTAGGTCACGTTGTTCTCAACCTGCAGATTGTTCGTGCCATGCACGGTCACACAGCGGTTGTAGGTGTCGTGGATCGCGGCGTTCCTGATGTACTGCCCTTTTGCATCGCCGATCAGATGCCAGTGGATCGGATACCGGGCAAGAGTCAGGTTCTGGCCCATTCGATTGAACTCGACGCCCTCGACAAACATCTTGCTCGCGCCCATCGCCATCACATGCCCGCCGAAGTATGACTTTTCCGCGTCGGCCGATGCCTGGATACGGATATTGCGCGTCAGCATGCCGACTTCGCCACGTTCATCCACGTCGAAGGTGATCTTGCCGTAATGCATGTAGTCCAGTTTCTTGTCGAGCGTGATCGTATTTCCACGAAGGGCGGAAATGGTTCGCCTCTCTGCCTGCCTGGGATCAAAATCCGTCGACGCGAGGACAATCTCGTCGCGAACCCGCCAGCCAGCGGCGTTCAGGACCTGTATCGAGTTGCTGCCTGCTTCGGCTGTCCTGGCCAGCTTGGTCCAGGTGTGTTGCCGATCACCGTGCAGGTTCAGGGTTCCGCCCGCGATCATGATCCCGCGGTCACCCATTCCAACCATGGGCTCTTCACCAGGAACGTTGTCGGTGAGGGTAATCGTCGCCTTGCGCGTGTGGGGTTTGGCTTCGGTACCAATCTCCAATTCCCCGTGCAACATGACCCACTCGGCGGTGAGTTCAAGGTCGGCATTGTTTGAGAAGCTGAGTTTGCCGTCGATGGTCAAGCTGCCCAGCGCCGGCGGACTGACGTCGAGGACCACCTCTTTGCCTCTTTCAATGGTGACCTTGTCGCCCGCGGCTGGCACCGTGCGGCCTGGCCAGGTGGCAGGATCTGACCAGCGCGCCTGCCTGGCCGCCGACGATCCGGCATTCTGAGCCTGAACGACAGCGAACACGCTGCCGAGCAGGAATGCGGGAACGAGCGATACAAGAACGAACGAGCGATATCTTTTTGTCATGGCGTCAATCCCATACTCAAAGACGATAGGCCGGATGAACGGCCTCCCGGTTGACATAGCCGGACATTATGCGCTCCGCCCGCCTCTCGCACGGCGCAGACGATGCGGGTCTTGCGACAGTGTAGTGTATAGCCCTGCAGCAATACACAGCCAAGAAAACGTTCTCCAGGGTCAGTTGACCGATCTTGGCGTCTGGGAGGGAGGCCTGGACGTATACCCACGCGAAAGCCGGATGGTTCCCCATAGTGAGTGTCTTGCGAGTGGCGCTCAGTGACCACATCTGATAGAATGTAGTCTCAATGAGCACACGAGAGAAACGCATCGGCATCAGAGAACTCAAGTCAACGCTCAGCGAATGCGTCCGCCAGGTGAGGGCTGGCCGGACCATCGTGGTCACCGACCATGGCCAGCCCGTCGCTCGCATCATTCCGGAGGCCGCGTCGCTGAGCGAGCGCGTTGAGGCTCTCAGGAAGTCCGGCGCGATTGCGTGGAGCGGGCGACGGTTGGGACCGGCCAGGCCGGCCGGCAAGGTCCGTGGCACGAAAACCATCGCCGATCTGGTCGTCGAGAACCGCGAGTGATTGCGTATCTCGATGCGAGCGCACTCGTGAAGCGCTACATCGTCGAACGCGGCTCACGAGAGACCAACGCACTCACGGCTGACGCGGAGATGACGGCAACGTCGATCGTCAGCCGCGCCGAGGTCGCCGCGGCGTTCGCCAAAGGCGTTCGCGCGGGCCTCGTCAAGGACGACGTGGCACGTGACGCCCGGCGAAGATTCGCCAGCGATTGGCCCAACCTCGCGCGCGTGTTCGTCACCGAAGCACTCGTGGAGCGAGCCGAGGGGTTAGCGTGGGAACACGGTTTGCGCGGCTACGACGCGGTTCAACTTGCGTCGGCGATTACCTGGCAGGAATCGGTCGGCGAGGAGATCACCGTCGTGACGTTCGATCAGCAGTTGTGGGAGGCGGCGAAACGATCGGGGCTCAAGGCATGGCCCGACAAAATGCCAGGCGCGACGAGTGAGCCGGAGGAGCCGCCTGATCGAGAGGCAGGCACATAGGCTGAAGGCGACAGAGGCGCTGGCCAAGCGGATCATCGAGGGCGTCGAGGTTGGCGGGCGTATGGTCTACCGAGAGGATCAGAGCGTTCGAACGCACGACTTCGATCTGCATCGGACAGCAGGCATCCTTGCAGCAGTCGAGGTGTCGTCGCTTACCGCGCCGAACCGGTTGGCGAAGGACACCCTCCCGTTCACTCTCCGTTCATCTGCGATCGTTACAATCTGCCATCGCGTCGGCCCCTAGCGTCGCGGTGACAGTCTGGATAGGGATCGCACCGCTCAACGACGGCACCGGATGGCGGCGGACATCGAAGGTCCAGTCGAAGAGAGACACCCTCATGAACAGACTGCCCTCCGCTCTCGTTGCCTCGCTCATGCTCGCGATCGTCGCTGCCGCGCCGGCCGCCGCGCAGACCGCGCGTGACGCACGGCTGCTGATCACCGTCGTCGATCCAAGCGGTGCGATCGTGCCCGGCGCGACGGTCACCGTGGAGAGCCAGGATGCCGCGACGGCAATCAGAATCGCTCCGGCGACGACGACCGACCGGGGTCTGGCCACGATCGATGGGCTCTTGCCCGGTCGTGGTGGCTTCGTCCGAGATTATCGGAGGGTTCTGGCGAGGTTTTCAGACGCGAAGAACTCCGGAGTGGTTCGCGTCGAGTGTCATTTCGAGTGTCATTGCACTGGAAAAATCCGAAAACGGACGCCAGCCGACGAAAGAATCCGATGAAATCTGAAGACGCTAAATCGCTGACCTGGCGAGCGTTAATCGAAAAAGCCCGTATTCATTGGGGTTTCGCGAAATGCGCATCGAGACTCCCTGCCTCCCAGCCAATTTCGGATTCTTTCGTCCCTTTTCGTCCTTTCTCGCCCATGGTCGTTTGTGGACAAGCGAGGTGGATGAGAGAACCTCTTTCAGCACTGCTCTGTTGCGGGCGAGTCTCCTGAGCAGGCGCGGCCGTTCGTGAGTCCAGTCGGCCGAGCGACATTTCTGAGTGACATGCTGAAGGCCAAGTATGACCAAACGTCTCAACGATCGCGTCGCCTGCAACGTCGAGCGAAGCCGGCTGATCGCCCGGGCTGTTCAGGGGATGTCGGAAAGGAAGGCCGGACGAACCTGCGCAAGCAGTTGCGCGAAGGCGCTCAGGCGCGGGCTGAACGCGATTTGCACGTGACCGAGGCGTGGTTTGCGCTCGGCGACGACGTGTAGCCCCGCGCGCTGGCGATGATTTCCACGCGCGTCGACATCTGACGTGCACCGTCAACCCGACCCTGGGCGCCGCATCCGCAAGACCCGGTCGTTCTTCTCAATCGATGAGCCGACAGGCGAGGGACCGGCCACGGTCGGCTCTTGGCCAGTGGTTCGTCTTGATTCTTCGCGCGGATGTAGTATGTGGCTCGCGCAGGAGAATCTGATGGCGATTCGCCGATCGACGCCAAGGAAGTCAGTTCGAAAACCGCCCGCGTCCCTTCATCAGTTCCTTATCGTCCTGAGCGGGACCGATCCGCTGGTCTGGCGCCGCATCCAGGTTCCGGAGCGGTACTCGTTCTGGGACCTCCACGTCGGTCGGGCCTGCGCTGGCGCATCGACTGTTGGTCGAGTTCGGCTCTGTCGAGCGCGTGATGGTAGCCGATGAGGGCGCGTTGACGCAGGTGCGCGGCGTCGGACCAAAGATGGCAGCGAGGATCAGAGAGCTGGTTCGGCACAACGCCTCTGTGGATGGCTGAAACGGAGGGCAAGCCCACGAAAGCCCCATGGCCATTGGCACTTTTACAGGAGCTCGTGGAAACCAGCCTTCGTCAGGCCGAATCCTCCCTGACGTCGGAACGCTCACCTGTGTCGCGTGAACAAGAGACGCGCTGGTCATGCCGCGATGTATTCGCGGATCTCAACTTGGACGCCGCCCTGTGCCGCGACCGCCAACATCTGCTGCAACCGATCGACGGCGTCGGCACTCAGGTACGCCTCGCCGCAGTTGTCGCAGACTTGCGCGGGCACACCGCGCACCACGAGGACGGTCGTGCCGCGTTCGACCGCGATCCGAGTCGCACCCAGCTTCGTCTCGCCGTGCTTACAGATAACACAGGTCATGTTCGTCTCCCGCGAAACGTACTGTCCCACTCTTCGGGGTCCGGCTCGTAGACCGTGATGATCACAATCCGGCCCGTGCCCGCCGCCGTGGCCCAGACCACGTGCACCGGCCGCTGTCCCACCCATCCGAGCGTTAACCGGCTCGGAAACGGTGTGTCTTCCGGGTAGTCCTCAACAATCGTGCCGCTGTTCAAGACGACCAGGACGTCGTCCACGGAAATGTTCCGTTCCAACATTCGCTGCGCAGCATGCTGCCGAATGTCGAGCTGATCGCGTGAAGTCATCGGTCATCGCCGTCGAGCAAGACCTCCACACGTTAGCGCCCCTGTCCTGTGGGAAGCAAGGATCGTGTCCGCGGGCGATGACCAAGGAAGAACTTCACGTGGGCATCGGACCGACGGTTCTGGAAGACGGTCCGAAAAGCGGTTCGCGTCGAGTGTCATATCGAGTGTCATTGCGATGGAAAGATCCGAAAGCGGACGTCAACAAACGAAAAGATCCGAAAGCATCCGAAAATGCTAAATTGCTGGAACCGTGGCAGTTAAGCGAAGAACGCCCGCGTTTGTTGGGGTTTCTCGAAACGCGCAAAAAGACTCCCTGCCTCCCAGCCATTTTCGTCGAAGCGAATAACCGATTTATTGTCAGGGCCGATCCCGCGGTCGGCCCGGCTCGCACCTCTTCGTTGACAAAGGTGCTCAATGTGCGCCTGTGCTTCACCATTGATGCGCCAAGATCCACCTGCCACCGCTAGGCGAGCGGCTGGAGGACGTTCTCGAACTCGCCAAAGCGTTTCTCGAAGAGCTCCCCGCCAACGTCGGCCGTCACGCCGCGGGGATTTCCGAGGACGCGCGCGAGCTGATCCTCGCGTAGAGCTGGCCCGGCAACGTGCCGAGATGCGGAACGCCATCGACCGCGCCGTAATTCTGTGCGGCGGCGTCACGGCCTTACGACGGCACGTCGAAAGCCCTTCACTCAGCCGAGCTGCCGCACGTCGTCCTGGCGGCGCCGGACACGATAAACTATGAGACCGACTTGCCCGCCGAACGGACTGCGGGCGATGGCCCGGACTTCGAGGTCCGGAGATGAACCATGTGGATCGTCAGGCTCGCGCTTCGGCGCCCGTACACGTTTGTCGTCATGGCCTTGCTGATCGCCATTCTGGGCGGTCTCTCAATCGCGACCATGCCGGTGGACATCTTTCCTTACATCGACATCCCGGTCGTGAGCGTCGTCTGGCAGTACAACGGGTTGACGCCGGAAGAGATGGAGAGGCGGATCGTCACGAATTTCGAGCGCTCGCTGACGGCGAACGTTGTCGGCATCGAGCACATCGAATCCCAGTCCCACCAGAGCGTCGCCGTCGTCCGCGTCTTTTTTCATCCGACCGTGCAGGTGGATCTCGCGCTTGCCGAGATCGTGACGCAGTGTCAGGTCCAGGTCCGCAACATGCCGCCGGGAACGTTTCCGCCGCAGGTGCTGAAGTACGACGCGGCGAGCGTGCCGATTCTCCAGCTTGGGTTGAGCAGCCCGACGCTCAAAGAGCAGGAAATCTTCGATCTGGGGAACAACTTCATCCGGACGCCGCTCGCCACGGTGCAGGGAGCGACGGTGTCCTATCCGTTCGGGGGCAAGAACCGCCAGATCATGGTGGACCTGAACCTCGACGAGCTGTACGCGAAGCGGCTGTCGCCGATTGATGTCTCGAACTCGCTGAATCTCCAGAATCTGATCGTGCCAGCGGGCACCGCGAAGTTCGGCGGAACCGAGTATCCGGTGCGGTTGAACAGCAGCCTGCCGAGCGTCGACGAGTTCAACAACCTGCCGATCAAGACGGTCAACGGCGCCACGATTTACATGAAAGACGTCGCCACCGTCCACGACGGCTTCGTGCCGCAGACGAACATCGTCCGGAAGAACGGAGCGCGCGGCGTCCTGCTGACCGTGACGCGCAACGGCAAGGCGTCGACGCTCGCGGTTGTCAGCGCTGTGAAGAACGAGCTGTCGAAGATCATGGCGACCGTCACGCAGGACATGAAGCTGACGGCATTCGGAGATCAATCGCTGTTCGTGCAGTCGGCGGTCGGCGGCGTTGTGCGCGAGACACTGATCGCGGCGCTGCTGACCGGCATGGTAATCCTGCTGTTCCTCGGGAGCTGGCGCAGCACCCTGATCGTGTGCACCTCGATTCCGCTGTCGATCCTGACGTCGATCTCCATCCTCAGCCTGCTTGGCCAGACCATCAATGTGATGACGCTGGGTGGCCTCGCACTGGCCGTCGGCATCCTTGTAGACGATGCGACGGTGGAGATCGAGAACACGCATCGCAACCTCGCGATGGGGAAGCCGCTGGTTCGCGCGGTTCTGGACGGAGCGTCGCAGATCGCCGTTCCGACGTTCGTGTCCACGTTGTCGATCTGCATCGTGTTCGTGCCGGTGCTGCTGCTGACGGGCACCGCGCAGTATCTGTTCACGCCGCTGGCGATGGCGGTCGTATTCGCCATGATGGCGTCGTACCTGTTGTCGCGAACCCTGGTCCCGACGATGGTGCACCACCTGCTTCGGAGCGAGGTTGCGGTGTACCACGCCGGCGGGCACGGTGGCCAGGGGATTCTCTGGAGTCTCCATCGCGGCGTGAACGAGCTGTTCGAGCGTCTTCGCTACCGCTACATGGGCCTGCTGAATCTGTCGCTCGGTCAGCGGGCGCCCGTGCTGATCGGGTTCATGGTTGTGTCGTTGGGCTCTCTCCTGCTGTTGCCGATGGTCGGCCGGGACTTTTTTCCCGACGTGGACGCCGGCACACTGCGGCTTCACGCGCGCACGCCCCCAGGGACGCGAATCGAGGAGACCGAGGTGCGGATCGCCGACGTCGAGCAGGAGATTCGCGATACCCTGCCCGCCGACGAGACCGACACGATTCTCGACAACATCGGGATTCCCAACGCGTGGGGGAGCCTCGCGCAGGGCGATGTCCCGAACATCGCCGCCACCGACGGCGAGATCCTGATTTCGCTCAATCGCGAGCGTCACAGGCCGGCGCGCGAGTACGAAGTTCAGCTTCGCAAGCGGCTCAACGAGAAGTTCACGGACATGGTGTTCTTCTTCGAGCCGGCGAACATCACGAGCCAGATTCTGAACTTCGGCCTGCCGGCGCCGATCGATCTGCAGGTTGTCGGAACGAACGCCGCGGCGAACTACCGGGTCGCGCGGCGGCTCCGGCAGCAGGTCGCGGCCATTCCCGGTGCGGCCGACGTGCACATTCACCAGGTGTACGAGCAGCCGCAGCTGAATCTGAATGTCGACCGCGTGAAGGCGGGGCAGATGGGGCTGACGCAGCGCGACGTGACGAGCAGCATGCTGATTTCTCTCAGCGGCAACAATCAGGTGGCCCCGAGCTTCTGGCTGAATCCGGCCAATGGCATCAGCTATAACGTCGGCGTGCAGACGTCGCAGTACCGCATCGATTCGCTGGATCAGCTGCTGCGGACGCCGGTGACGGCGGCGACGAGCTCGGTCTCCGAGACGACGGCGGGGTCGCTCGCTGGCGCGGCGGGAGCCGGGAACGCATCCGTCGGGTCGTCGCCGAGCGGCGCGTCACAGGCGTACGGCAACCCGGGTGCGATGACCAGCGGGTCGGCGCAGCTGCTGTCGAATCTCGTGGACGTCAGGCGCAGCTACGGCCCGGTCATCATCAACCACTACAACGTCGCCCCGGTCTTCGACGTGTACTCGAACGTCGACCGCCGCGACCTCGGAAGCGTGGGCGCGGAAGTCGAGAAGATCGTTGAGAAGGAGCGGTCGAACCTGCCGCGCGGGACGACGCTGACGCTGAGGGGCGAGTACGAAACGATGCGGACGTCGTTCTTTCGGCTCGGGCTGGGGATCGTCTTCGCCGTCGTCCTGGTCTACCTCCTCATGGCGGTGAACTTCCAGTCGTGGCTAGACCCGTTCATCATCCTGACGGCGCTGCCGGGCGCGATGGCGGGGATCCTCTGGACGCTGTTCGTCACGAGGACGACTCTGAGCGTGCCGTCGCTCGTGGGGTCGATCATGTCGATTGGCGTCGCGACGGCCAACAGCATCCTGCTGGTCACGTTTGCGAACGATGAACGCGTCGTTGTTCCGCGTGCGCGCGAGGCGATGCTGTCGGCCGGCTACGCACGCATCCGGCCCGTGCTGATGACGGCTGCCGCCATGATCCTCGGCATGCTGCCGATGGCCCTCGCGCTCGGCGAGGGCGGAGAGCAGAACGCTCCGCTCGGTCGCGCCGTCATCGGGGGACTCCTGGGTGCGACGGCGACGACGTTGTTCGTCGTGCCGATCATTTACTCGTACTTGCGCGAGAAGCCTCCCGCGAATCAGGAGCAGCGTCTGCAGGAGGAAGAGGCGGAAGAACGAGAGGAAGAGATGCCGCGCGACGAAGGGAGCGCGGAGCTCGTCACGCTGGGCAGGTCGGGCGGGTAGGGCGGGCAAGGCAGGCATCACACACGGTAGTTGATCAGATGAGACACGACGAAACGAAGTCAGTTCCGCCCGCGAATTTCTGGCGTCCGTCCGGCACGACGATCTCGGCGCTGCTGTTCGGATTTCTGGTGCTGCTCGTGATCGCGTTCCTGGCGGGGTATCTGCCGCTTCAACGGCGCGAGGCCACGCTTCGAGCGGAGGCGGACGCGCGGCAGAAAGGCCTGCCGCGCCTGGCGGTGATGCGCGTGGGCCGCGGCACGGACCAGAACGTGCTGAAGCTGCCCGGCACGATGCAGGCGCTGACCGAGGCGCCGATTCTGGCGCGCGCCGACGGCTACCTCAAGCGTCGTCTCGCCGATATCGGGGACCGCGTGCAGGCGGGCCAGGTGCTGGCGGATATCGACGCGCCGGAGCTGGACCAGCAGATTCACCAGGCGGAAGCGGCCATCGAGCAGGCCCACGCGGTGACGGAGCAGGCGGAGGCGAGTCTCGAGCAGGGCAAGGCGAACCGTGAGCTCGCGCGCATTACCGCGGACCGCTGGAAAGTGCTGGTCGAGCGCGGGATTTCTTCCCAGCAAGAAGGCGATCAGTACCAGGCGCAACTGGCCGCGCAGGATGCCAACGTGAAGACGCTCGAGAAGGCGATTCAGGCGCAGCGCGGCAATCTGGCCGCGGTCAAGGCGAACCTGGCGCGTCTACAGGAAGTCCAGGGGTATCGCCTCGTCAAGGCGCCGTTCGACGGCGTGATCACGCTGCGCAACGTGGACGTCGGCGCGCTCGTCAGCACGGGCAACACGCTGCTGTACCGCATCGCGCAGGTCGGAACCCTTCGGACGTACGTGAGCGTCCCGCAGGTCAGCGTGAACGCCGTGCGCGTTGGCCAGGCGGCGGCGTTGACCGTTTCTCATCTCCCGGGCCGCACCTTCCGCGGCATCGTCGCCCGCACCGCGAACGCGCTCGATCCCGCCAGCCGCACCATGCTCGTCGAGGTTGATGTGCCGAACGCGGACGGCGCGTTGTTTCCAGGAACCTACGCCGAGGTCGATCTGAGCGGCTCGCGTCCCAACCCACCGCTTGTCGTGCCCGCTACCGCGATTCTTTTCCGGACCGACGGCGCCCAGGTCGCCGTCGTGCAGCCCGACCAGACCGTGCATCTTAAGAAGATCACCGTCGGGCGCGACTACGGCGATCGCGTCGAGATCCTTCAGGGGGTTTCGGAAGGGATCATGATTGTCGCGGCGCCCGGAGACGCCGCGCGCGAGGGAGCGAAAATCGTTCCGGTCAGCCGCGACAGTCAGCAGAAATGACGGTTTGCCGCACCAGCGCGTCAGCTCCCGCCCGCGGAGGATCACGGGAGAGCATGGCCAAGCCATCAACGAATGGTGCAGAGCCGTTAGACACACCGCGCGGAGGGATCGTGCTGGGCTACGTTTCTCGAACATAGCGAAGTGGCCGTTACCGCGGTCGTCGCGGTCCTTGAGGTAGATGTGCTCGGCGAGCGCGCCTGACCGGGTGGCCGCCTCGACGACGGCTGGTCCCTGCAGGCGGTTCGAGTATTCCGCGGTGAAGTACAGCAGCGGAATGCCGCGCAGGTTCGGCAGCGTCCTGGTCTGCGGCGGCGCCGCCCCGCCCTGGCGTCCCGCCGGGGCCTGGCCGGGCACCTGCCCCGCCGCCGTCGGTTCGATGAGCGGCGCGCCCTGTCCTTCGAAGCAGATGATGGCCTTCGCGAGGGTCGGCCGATCGTTCGCCACGGGCCGATGATCCGGATGTCGACTTTCTGAGCGCGTGAGCTCCCCACGGGAAGGATCTCGGACTCCTGAAGCGCTCGGAGCAGCTTCACTTGCGCAGTCTTCGGAAGCTCACCCACTTTGTCGAGGAACAACGTGCCGAGGTTCGCCTCTTGGAAATGGCCCACTCGTCGTGCCGCCGCACCGGTGAAGGCGCCCTTCTCATGTCCGAACAGCTCCGACTCGATGATCTTGGGAGAAATGGCTCCGCAGTTAACGGCAACGAACGGCCTCTCCCTTCGCGGGCTGGTTCGGTGGATGGCGCGGGCCAGCAGCTCTTTTCCCGTCCCCGTCTCTCCCTCAATCAACACGGGGACCGAGCGAGGGGCAATCCGTCGTGCGCGGAGGATCACTCGCTTCATCGCCCGGCTGCGGTGAACGATGTCCGCGAATTCGGGGGCCTCGGGCGGCAATCCTGCGCTCAGGCTTTCGATCTCCCTGTCCGGCCGGCGGAGGAGATCGGGGAGAAAGTCCGCAGAGATTGTCGGTCTGCGGCGCTGAACCCAACCCATTGTTCTTCGTGTTTTCGTGTTTTCGTGGCCTGTGTGGAGGGTCCGGCTACCCGGTCAGGCTTGTCACGATGAGGAGCAGGATCGCGGCGCCGGCGACTTGAATTGCCAGCTCCGCGCGTTCCTGCAGGAAGAGGCAGCCCACGCAAAGGAGAACGGCTGAAATGAACAGGAACCGCCAGTAGAGCGGCTGCGTCCCCTCTTCGATCCCTTGAAAGCCTGCGCGGCGTCTCGTGGAATCGATGATGTCGTTCGCGATCTCGCGATCGGATTCGCGATCGAGCTCGAAATACCGGCCGCCGCCCGCCGTCGCGATGACGCTGAGCGACGCGCGATCGAGAATCGAAAAGACGACCTCCTGCGGGGGCCCGCCGCCCGGGTTCGGCGGCGGATTGGGGATGAAGCCGCCACCGCTGGTGCCGACACCGATCGCGAAAATCGGAATGCTCCGCATCCGGGCCAGCGCAATCGATTTCTCGACTTCACCGCTCCACGTTTGACCATCCGAGATCAGCACGAACGCTTTCGCGTTCGGCGATTTGCCGTGGATCTCCTCGTCCCGGTCGACGAGTTTCAGCCCCCAATAGATGCCGAGCTCCGTGTTCGTGTCCCAGCTGGTATCGTCCTCGAGCCGGAATGGCGACTCGTCGCTGAGGTGATCGAGGAAGAAAAAGTACGTGTTGGGATCCTTGGTCAACCGGACTTGCGGCGTCGCGATCCGCGCAAAGAGCGCCATCGCGATGCGATCGTCTTTCCAACTGATGGATTCGCCCAACTGCCGCAGGAACTGCATCGACCGTTGCCAGCGAGTGCCCGGCACGTCCGACACGCGCATCGACGTCGACCCGTCCTGCAGGATCACGAGATCGATGCCGGCGGTGCGCACCAGCGAGATGCGCGCGTGTGGGCGCGACAGCGCGATGATGGCGCTGGCGGTCGCAAGGATCAGGCAGAGCCAGAACAGCAGCCCGCCGAAGAACCGGAACCGCTGGCGGACCGGAAGCGTGCGCCGGTGCGCGAAGCGATGCGCGTCTCCCCGCCGCCTGGCGGCCTGCCAGAACCAGAGGAACAGCAGCGCCACGGGCGCCAGCAGCAGCCACAGAAAGCGCGCGTCCTCGAACCGGACCGTTCCGAGATCGATGCGTGGGATCATCCCAGTGTTCATGAACCACAAAGGCCACAAAGACCACCAAGAAAACCCGTTCTCTTTGTGAGCTTCGTGACCTTTGTGGTACGGAATTTATCCTTTCCGAATCTTCTGTTTGCCCTGGCCCGCATCGGACCCGCCCTGCCGTTCGTCCGGACGTATCGGAATGTGCATTTTGAACTGCGTCATGTCGGTGTTCGGCGGCGGCGTCCCCGGCTCGCCGTGAACCGTCCGGCCTTCAGGAAGATCTCCGGCCATGACGATGCCGGTCAGCTTCTGGAGGGCGCGTGCAGGATCCTCACGTTTCGACGTCACCGGCTTGGCCTTCGAGGCTGTGTCGCGTAATCGAACCAGGTACTCGTAGTTGTAGGCCGCATCGATGTTGTTCGCGTCCTTCTTGAGCAGCTCGGTGTAGCTCTTGATCGCCGCGTCGAGCCGGCGCAGCATCGCCTGGCGATCGCCGGTCTCCCGCTGTCCCGTGCGGTACGCGGCGTTGGCGGCCATCGCCTGGACCGCGGGCTCCTGCTCGATCACCGACCCGTTGGCGTCGCGTTGCGGCGCCAGCGCGTCATAGCGCGCCTGCCAGTACTCCGCGGCCGCGCGCTGCTCCTCGACATCGTTCACGAGGTTGTCCGCCACCCAGGGCACGCGGCGCAGATAGCCCATCGCCTGATCGAGCTCGCCGTACTCGGCGTCAAGCGCGTTGTACCGCAGGAGCGCGAGCTCTTCGTGTGCATCAGCGACACGGCGCTGCAGATTGCCGGCCATCCAGGAGGCAAAGCCGGCACCAAGCAGCACGAGCGCCACGACGACCTGGCCGAGAACCTTCTTCATCACTACGCTCCTACGGAAATTTACTGAGATACGGCACCGTCAGCTTCAACGCCAGCGCCAGCGTCCACAAGCCCACCGCCAGCAGCGCGAAGCTCGTGAATCGCGGCTGCTGCGTGCTGTACTGCTTGATCGCAATCTTGCCGATGGCGACTTTGTCGATCTCCGCGATGGCGCCGAGGATCGTCGCTTCGTCGGAAGCGGCGTAAAACTTTCCGCCCGTCTTTTCCACCACCGGTTTCCAGATGGGATCGGTGAAGGCCCGGCCGATCGCCTTGTTGAACGACACGCGGATGAAATAGACCGGAATCTTCGCGCGCGTGGCGCCGCTCAAGATCTCATCGACGTTCATGCCGCCCAGACGCGGCCCGCTCACTTTGGTGTCTTCGCCGTCGCTGAAGATCACCAACAGGTTGCCGGACGCATTCAGGAAGTCGAACGCGGTGAACAGCTTGACCGCCTGGTTGATCGCCATCCCGATCGTCGTCCCCTGATCGGGAAACTTGTTGAACTCGGTCAAGTCGTCGATCAGCGAGATGCTGAGGAGGATGTTGTCGTAGTCGTTGGTGAACGGCGTGATGACGTACGACTCATCGCCGAATTCGATGAGCGCGATCAAATCGCGGAACCGGCTTTTCATCCGCTGGCGCACGAAGGTCTGCGCGGCCGCGACGGCCGTGAAGAATCTGGCGTCGCTCGGCGCCTTCGCGCCGAGCTGCGGCGCCTTGAACGGCTCCATCATGCTGGACGAGGCGTCGATCAGCAGCCCGATCCGGCGCCCGGGAAACGACACCTCCTGCTGCGTGAGCGACGTGAACGGATCCGCGAACGCGAGGATGAAGAACGGCAGTCCGAGCAGGAACAGCAGCAGCGCGCCGTGACGAACGAACGAGAACGGTGAATGGCGGATGATCGGCAGGATTGCCGGCAGCGCCACGCGGTTGGCGCCAGCCCGGCGCCCGAAGATCGCGCGCGCGATCAGAATGGCGAGCGAGATCGCGAGGATCACCACGACCGCGAGGCGGGCCGCGTTCCGGTGCGAGAACAACAGCTCCGCCACGCGGACGCTCCGCCACTCCGCGAGGTTGTCGCGGAAGAACGCGGTGATGTCCGCTAGCCGTGCTTGCATGGCCGAAATGTGTGCGAACGTGACGACTTTGGCAAGCCCGGCTTCGTTACCGTGACCACGCGCGATTGCCCAGTTCCGTTGCCAACTGCGTCATGCTCTTGACTTTCTTCGCGACCCAGAGGTTCTCGAGCTTCAAACGCCGCAGAATTCGGAATCCATTGGTCAACGACTCGCCGAGCGCGGCGGCGTCGAGCGTGTCGTCGCGGCCGAACTGCGCGGTCGTCAACCGCGCGAGCGCGGTGTGCAACTCTTCGAGCGCCTGGCGGTGACCGCTGCTCGGCACATCGGCCGCCAGCGTGCGAGCCACCGCGTCGGGAGTCGCCGATCCCGATACCAGCACCCGCTTGCCCCGCAGCCATCCGCCGCGCATCAGCAGCTGGCCGTCGTGGCGAGTCACGCCGGTTGCGGCTGTCTTCTGGCCGACGGGGCGCGCGAGCGCGATGCTGCCCGCGACGCGCAGCGCCGCCAGCGCGCGCGCGGCCAGATCGTGGGTCCAGCCTTCTCGCCCGGTCAGCCGCCGCACGGTCGAGAGCTCGCGGCCCACGCCTCGCAGGACGGCGGAATCGGACAGGAGGCGCCGGCCGATCGCGCCCTCCTCGCGGTAGCGGCGCACTGACCGAAGGAGCGCGACGAGGACCACGAGCGCCGCGGCGACGAACAACACCCCCGCGGCGACGAAGAACACCCGCGCGCGAAAACGCTGCGCCTCGATGTCGCTGAACGTCCACGACGGGGCGTCACGGATATCGGCCGCGTCGGTCGGCACGAGCGAGAGCACGCGCACCGATTCGGACGGCAGCATGTACGTGCGGTCGCGGCCACGGACCGCTTCGCCGCGCCCGACGCGGTTTTCGAGGTGATAGTTGACGGTCAGGCCCGGGATTCTGGCGTCCTTGCCGAACAGCTCCTCGTTGATCAGCCGCAGGGTGTATTGGTACTGGAAGAACCGCCGCTGATCGCTATGAAGATCGGGCCCGCGCGATCCGCCGATGACCTCGAAGGGCGGAAGCTGCATCGCCGCCGGCTCGAGCCGCGATTGATCGGGCACAACCGTCGTCGTCTCGTTCTCGACGACCGCGCAGGTGAGCACGACGGAGAACGACTCGCCGACGCGCACCGCGCTCGCGCTCGTTCGCCACCAGCACCTGATCGGATCGGCTTCGACGTTCACGGTGGCGCCGCTTGCCGGCGTCGCGGACCGCGCCGGCGCCTGCGCCATCGCGGCCGCCGCGGTCATGCCGACGACCAAGATGCCGACCGCCGGCCTGACCCAGCATGTTCTCATCGCAGTCCTTATGAATTCCTAATTCCTAATTCCTAATTCCCAATTCCTAATTCCTAATTCTTCCGCAACCGCCGCTCCATGACGAACTCGGTGAGCGCGATGACGCTCTGCACCGGGTCCAGCCCGAGCCTCAGGACATCGAGGCTCTCCTCTTTGCCCATCCGCTCCACATCGTCCTGCCACTCCCGGACCTTCCGCGCCAGCTTCTTCAGCGCGGACCGCGACATCACGCGCGAGCGGCCGGTCTCGACGTCGAACGCCTCGATCCACCCGGCCGAAACGCTCGGCAGCTCGAAGGCGAACGCCGCGTCGATGAGGATGAGAAACACGTCGTGGGTCGAGTTCAGGTGCGCCAGCTCCCGCAGCACGTCGCGCGGTTGGTCGAACAGGAAATCCGAGATGACCGGGATGAGCGACGTCTTGCGCATGAAGCCCGCGATCGACCGGCTCAGGCTCTCGCTCTGCTTCAAGTCCTGCAGGCCGCTCTGCCGCTGGTACGCATCCAGGCAATGAATCACCTGGTTCTTGCCAATCCGCGGGCGAACGGCCGTCAGGTGCGCGAACCCCGTATCGAACGTCATCATCCCGAACATGTCCTGAAAGAACACGGCGGACATGCCGATCGTGGCGATGGCGCGGGCGATCGCGCCGGCAATCGGCACGCCGTCCACGCCGCAGCGGGTCGACAACGATCCGTCGGCGACGACGATGACGCTGGCCGTGCTGGGCTGCTCGAACTCGCGCACGACAAGCGGGCTGAAATTCGTGAGACTCGATTGCGCCCAATCGATCGACGAGAAGCGATCGCCGGCCTGCCAGTCGCGGAGGCCGACGAAGTCGAAGCCGGAGCCGTGGAAAAGGCTCCGGTGCTCGCCCATCGTGAACTCGCGCATGCGCCGAAGGATGAGCAGCTCGACTTCGGTGATCTCGGCAAGGTTGACGAGCGGAGCCTCGCCCGACGCAGGATCTCGCCCTTCGATCTCTCGTTCCTTGGTGGGCGAGGACTGAATCTTCATCAGGGAATCGCCACGCGATCGAGGATGTCCTTGATGACGACCTCCACGCTCAACCCGTGACTGGCGGCGTGCGGTCCGAGCCAGATGCGGTGGCTGAGGATGTAGTTGGCGAGGTCCTGAATGTCTTCGGGATACACCTCGGTCCGGTGCCTCACGAGCAGGGTCCACACCTTCGCCAGACGGCCCCAGCAGATGATGGCGCGCGGAGATGCGCCGAGATCGACGCTGTGCTCGACCAGCTCGGACGGCGAATGCACGAGTCAGTCGGTGTCGGGATTGTAGGGACGCGTGGCGGCCACGAGCCGCTGGATGTAGGTGCTGAGCCGCTCGTGGAGGAAGACCTCCGCATTGATCACGCCGCGCAGGTGGATGATGCGCTCCTTCGGCATGAGCTGCTTCAGCCGGACTTTCTTGAAATCGAAGTTGACCAGCTTCTGCTCTTCGGCCGGCGCGAGGTAGCCGATGTTCACCATGATCGCGAATCGATCCGTGGCCGCTTCCGACAGCGGAAACGTGCCTTGCCCCAGCTCAATCGGGTTCATCGTCGCGATCGCGAAGCTGAAGGCTGGCAGCTCGTAGGTGGTCTTGCCGACCGTCACGGTGCGGTCCTGAAGCCCTTCGAGGAACGCGCTCTGCGACTTGAGCGGGATGCGATTGATCTCGTCGAGCAGGATGACCTCGGCTGAGGCGAGCGGACCGAACTCGGTCACGAGCGCGCCGGTCGCCGGATTGATCATCTGGAAGCCGACGACCTCGGTCGGCTGCAGGTCCGCGCGGCCCTGGATGCGCGCGAACTTCGCGTTGCTGATGGCCGCCAGAATCACGCCGAAGAACGTCTTGCCGACGCCCGGCACGCCGCGCAGCAACAGGTTGCCGGCATTCACCTGGCGCTGCTCGTTCTTGTCGTAGGTCGTCGGAATCTCCGAGAGGAGCACGACGTTGGCGAGCGCTTTGGCCGTCTCGTAGCCGATGAGAGCTTTTCCGCCTTCCGCGATAATCGAGTCGTGAAATTCGATTGCTTCTTCGAGGTCAGGATGCACGATACCGCCTTAGGGCCCGGCAAGGAATAAGGTGACCATCTGGAGACCCCAGATTTGAGGCGGCTGCAAGGCGCGCCGAGCGATGCAATGCCAGCGCATTGTGAGCGAGAAGCAACGACGCAGCCGCCCAAAGATGGGGTCTCCCCTGTGGGGCCGGGCGATTTTCGGCTGCGACTTCATCGCTCGTCCTCGACGTAGCGCTGCGGCTACGCCGTCGTCCTCGCTCTTCGTCTCGCTCGAAAATCGCCTCGGCCAGATGGTCACCTTATTCCTTGCCGGGCCCTTAGGGGAAGCGCCAGATTCTATACGGTTTTACCCGCCTGCGCCCGAGAAAAGGGCGATGACTTCGGCGGGAATCGCACGACTCTTGATAACGCCGCTCGGCGTGCGCTCCGTCCAGACACGCGTCTCGAAACTTTCGACCGCAAGATCGTCACCGCGAAACAGCTTGTGACTCACGTCGAAGCTGCTGCGGCGCCAGCCGGTGATGCGCGATTCGATGACGACCCGATCGCCGAACGTCGACGGCTTCATGAACCGCGATCTAGCCTCGACGAGCAGAATGCCGGCGATGTCGTAACGGGCGAGCATGACGGCTTTCGGCAGACCGGCCTGCTCGAAAAGCACCATCGTCGACGCATCGAACCATTCGAAGTACCGCGGGAAATACACGATGCCTGCCGGATCGCAATCGCCCCACTCAACGACGACGGTTCGGCGGCCGGCCAACATGGCTAGCGGAGGCCGAGCAATCGCGCGGCGTTGTCTTTCAAGATCAACGGCCGCGCCCCGTCCCGAATCCCGATCTTGTCGAAGTCCGACAGCCACCGGTCGGGCGTGATCAACGGATAATCGGACCCGAACAACACTTTGTGCTTGAGCAGCGTGTTCGCATACTGGACCAGCGCCGGCGAGAAGTACTTGGGCGACCACCCCGACAGATCGATGTACACCTGCCTCTTGTGCAGGCAGATCGAGATCGCTTCATCCTGCCAGGGAAACGACGGGTGCGCCATGATGATCGGCATGTCCGGAAAATCCACCGCCACATCGTCGATCGGCATGGGGTGGCCGTACTTCAGTCGAATGCCGCCCCCGCCGGGCATCCCCGTGCCGATGCCGCTGTGTCCGGTGTGAAAAAGCACTGGCAGCCGCGCTTCCGCGAACACTTCGTAGAGCGGGTAGGCCATCCGATCGTTTGGGAAGAACTGCTGCAGGGGCGGATGCAGCTTCAGGCCCCGGATGCCGCCGGAGGCGACGAGCCGCCGCGCCTCACGAACCGCGTCGGCGCCGCGCGTCGGATCGAGACTGGCAAACGCGAGGGCGATGTCCGAGTTCTTCGCCGCGAACTCCGCGACGGCATCGTTCGACACCTGGGGCCGCCCGGTCAACTTCTCGTCCACGGTGAATACCACGCACGCGATGTGTCGCGAGCGGTAGTAGTCGGCGAGCGCCTGCCAATCGCGATCGCCGCCGCCGCCGAAATACTTCCTGGCGGCTGCGTCCGCCGCGGATCCGGCGTTGGCGTGCTCCAGGTGCACGTGGACATCGATGGCCGTCAGCAGGTCGAGATCGAGAGCTGACTGCGTCATACGGCGATCACGTGGCCCGAAGGTGCAGGGTCGTACAGCTCGTCAACACGTGCCGATCGGTGTTGCAGGACCGCTTTCTGATTCAGCGAGCCTTTGTCGGTGATCTCGCGTGCGTCGATTGACGGCGGCTCATCGAGCAGCATCGCTCGCGCGACGAACGTCGATCCGCCCGTCGCCTCCCGCGCAAGCGCCGCCAGCAGCGAGTGAAACCGCTCGCGGACGCGTGGGTCGTCGAGCACGGTTCGTACCGGCGCATCGGGTGCTCGCTCCGGGCACAGCGCCCGGCATATCGTGAGATTGGGAAACATCAGGGCGCCGACAAAGCTCCGGTCGTGGCCGGCGATGACGACGTCCTGCAGGCAGCCGGCCGCGTGAGTCAGGATCCTGGCCCGCAGCGGTCCCACGCTGACCCAGGTGCCGGTCGAGAGCTTGAAATCCTCGGCCAGCCTGCCGTCGAACAGCAGCCCTTTCTTCGGATCCGCCGGATCGACGAACCGCATCGCATCGCCCAGCCGATAGAAGCCCTCCTCGTCGAAGGCCGCGCGCGTCAGCCCTTCGTCGGCCCAGTACCCGGGCGTGACGTTCGGGCCGCGCACGCGCGCCTCCAGCTTCGATCCGACCGGCGTGAGCTTCAGCTCCATCCCCGGCGCGGGCAGGCCCAGCACGCCGGCCGACGCCCCGTCGGGGCCGGTGCTCAGCGCAAAGGGCGCCGTCTCGGTGGCGCCGAAGCCGGTCATCCAGAGAATCTCCTCGCCGCACGTCTGGATCGCCAGATCACGAAGCTCGTCGAAGAAACGCTGCGTCAAGCCCGCGGCCGCGTAGAAGAGCAGCGTCAACCTGCTGAAGAACCGCTCGCACAACGCCGGGTCGAGGCGAAGATACGGCAGCAGCATCTCGTAGGTCCGCGGTACCGTGAAGTGCGCCGTCGCCGCGATCTCGCGCAGATTGCGGACCGTCGTCTCGATGCCGGCCGGCGTCGGACGGCCTTCATCGATATACAGCGTGCCGCCGTTGTAGAGAACGAGGCCGAAGTTGTGATTGCCGCCGGCCGTGTGGTTCCACGGGAGCCAGTCGCACAGAACGGGCGGCTCTTCGTCGAGACATGGCAGCACGCTTCGGATCATCTGCTGGTTCGCACAGAGCATCCGCTGCGTGTTGATGACGCCTTTGGGCCGCCCGGTCGAGCCCGACGTGAACAGAACCTTGCCGATCGAGTCGAGGCCGACACGCGCGTGCGCCTCGTCGACGGCAACGGTTACCGCGGAGCACTCGAGATCGGCCCACGGGGTGGACGACATGCCGCCGGGAGATGAAGACGACACCACGAGCTCAAGACCGCGGGGCGACACACCGCGCAGCGCGCGCTCGTACAACGCGCCCTCCGCGGCAAACGCCAGCGCCGGGCGTACGCGCTCGAAGATCTGACCGAGCGTCCCGTAATCGCGCGCCTGGAGCGAATAGGCGGGCGCAACCGGCGTGTACAACACGCCTGTGTACATCGCGGCGAGGGCGAGCAGGGCGTGCTCGATGCTGTTGCCCGACAAAATAATGATCGGCCGCTCGTTCGAGAGCTTCCGGTCAAGCAATGCCTGCGACAGATGGCGTACGCGAGTCAGCGTCTCCGCGTAGCTCAAAGAGCGCCAGCCGCCGGCCTCATCACGTTGGGCGAGGAACAGACGATCGGGCGCCCGCTCGGCCCAGTATTCCAGACGCTCTGTGATTTGGGGGGGGTACGCGCCGAGCGGATGCGGCGACTGCAAGTACACAGCACCGTCCGCGCCGTACCGAACGACGGTGTCGATCGGCGCAATGTGGACCGACCTGATTCGCTTGGGGAGCGTTTGCGCCATGAGGGCTACCGGTACTCTGCGTGGGGCGCCATCGCGCGCCTGGTGTCCCATTCGCGGAACGTCGTTCCCTCGGCCGCGAGTCGTTGCAGCAGCGGCGCCGGCGTCCAGCGCGCGCCGAGCTCGCGGTGGAAGGCATTGACGCGGTCGTAGACCACTCGCAGACCCACCGAATCGGCATAGAACATCGGGCCGCCGCGGTAGGCGGGAAATCCGTAGCCGGTCAGATAGATTACGTCGATGTCAGCGGCGCGCAGTGCAATTCCCTCGTCCAGCACGCGCGCGCCCTCGTTGATGAGCGCGTAGATAGTGCGTTCGAGAATCTCGGCGTCACCAAACGCCCGGCGTCGAATTCCCGCCGCCGTCGCGATACGTTCGATGAGGTCGAGCACATCCGGATCTGGAATCGGCTTTCGATCGTCGCCGTAACGGTACCAACCCTTCCCCGTTTTCTGCCCGAGACGTCCCATCTCGACCAGCTTGTCCGCCACCAATGGCTTGCGCGCTCCCGGCTCTTCAAACTGATGCAGCTCCTGCCGCACGCGCCACGCCACGTCCAGGCCGCCCATGTCGTCGACAGCAAAGATTCCCATGGCCATGCCCCAGTCGGTGAGCACGCGATCGACCGTTTCGGGCGTCGAACCTTCTTCCACGAGAAACTGCGCTTCGTACATGTACGGGAACATCATGCGGTTGCCGACGAACCCCGGGCCATTGCGTACGACGACGCCGACTTTGCCGAGCCGCTTGGCACACGCGAGCGCTGACGCGAGCACGTCAGTGCCGGTCGCACGGCCGCGGACGATCTCGACCAGGCGCATGACGTGGGCGGGACTGAAAAAATGCAACCCAATCACCGACTGCGGACGTCCGGTTGCGGCTGCAATCGCGTCGATGTCCAGCGTCGAGGTATTGGTGGCGAGGACACAACCAGGTCTGGCGACGCGGTCGAGCTCCGCGAAGACCTGTTTCTTGAGATCGAGATTTTCGAACACCGCTTCAATCACCAAATCAGCGGCCTCACAGGCGTCGTAGCCAACGTGTGACTGAATAAGGCCGAGCCGTTGCTCGACGGCGCCCTGTGACAGACGACCGCGCTTGACCGACGATTCGTAGTTGCGGCGGACCGTGGCCATCCCGCGGTCGACCGCGTCACGGCCGACGTCGGTCAGCAGGACCCGGAGACCGGCGTTGGCGCACGCCATCGCGATTCCCCCGCCCATCGTGCCGGCACCGACGATCGCGACCGTGTTGATCTGGGCGGCCGGTACATCCTTGGGCACGTCAGGCACCTTGGAGACCTGCCGTTCCGCGAAGAATCCGTGCACGAGCGCCCGGCACTGTTCCGATCGCAGGCACGCGAGGGCGATCGCGCGCTCGCGACGACATCCCTCCTCGAACGGCAGCGTCGCCGCCGCCTCGATCGCATCGATGACAGCGAGCGGGGCCGTCATGTTGCGCCGAGTCTTCCGCGCCAGCTCACGACCCGCGGCAAACAGCGGCGCGTTCGATTCAGGATCTCCGAGCTTGTCGCGCCGGTCGCGCGTCTTTGGGTGCGGGGCTCCGCGCCCGACCACGTCGCGCGCAAATGAGGTGGCGCCTGCGATCAGATCTCCGTCGATCAGATGATCGATCAAACCAATCCGCTGCGCATCCCGGGCTGCGATCGGCTTGCCGGATACGCACATCTCGATTGCCTTTTCCACGCCGACGAGGCGCGTCAGGCGTTGCGTGCCTTCGGCGCCTGGAATGATGCCGAGATTCACTTCCGGCTGTCCCATCCGTGCGTCCGCGGCCGCGACCCGGTAGTGCCCGGCCATGGCGAGCTCCAGCCCACCACCCAACGCGGTGCCATGGATCGCCATGACGATCGGCGTGGAACAGCTTTCAACGCGCTGCAGCAGATCGTGCAGGTCCGGCGGCTCAGCGCGTGGATTCCACGCCGCTTGCTCCAGATCTTTGATGTCGGCGCCGGCGACAAAGGTCCGCCCGGCGCCCATGATGACGATCGCGTCGATTCCAGCGTCGCGCTCGAATCGATCGAGGGCGGACGCGAGTGCTTCAGGGACACCCGCGCTCAGCGCATTGACGGGCGGGTTGTTGATTTGAACGATCGCAATCCGATCCTGCGTCGTCGTGATGATTGTGTCGGACATGATCCTCGACTGGGAGCGTGTCTGAGAAACCCTGACACGCTCCTAGGAGCCCGCTTTGGTCATTGCTCGGACGGGCTCCTAGGCCACGGCATCCACGGCAGTGGTGACCGATTATGTCGCGGGAGTGGCCCGGTGATGCAACATGTGTTGAAATGGCGGGGCCACGGCAACACGTGAGTCCCAGGAGATGTCCATGATCACACGAAGGTTTCCCCTGTACGCGGCGCTGCTGTTTCTGAGCCTCGCCGTATCGAGTCCCGGCGCCCAAAATGCCGCAGCCCCGGGCGCGGGGCGCAGCGACTGCAATCACGAGTGCCTGCGCGATGTCGTCACGCAGTACCTGCAGGCCCTGATCGCTCACAAGCCGGGCGCTTTACCGGTATCCGCCACGGTGCGGTTCACCGAAGACACCGTCGAGATGAAGCTCGGTGAGGGATTGTGGAAGAACGCGTCGCGCCTCAGACCGTACCGCCAGGACATCCTCGATGTCCGCCAGGGCGTCGCGGGCGCGCACGTCGTCCTCGAAGAGGGAACCTCACCGGTCATGCTCGTGTTGAGGCTGAAGGTCGTCAACAAGAAGATCACCGAGATCGAGACGATGGTCGTCAGAAGTCAGGCCGAGGGGATGATCTTCGATGTGGACAAGCTGCAGACGGCAAGCGACGCGATGGCGATCGCACTGCAACCCTCACAACGCAACTCCCGCGAGGAGGCGATCGCCATCGCCGAGCGCTATCCCGCGGGCCTCAAGGCGGGCAGCTTCGTCAATGTGGATGTGCCGTTTGCCTCCGACGCGTATCGCCTCGAGAACGGCCGCCTCATGGCCGGACGCGGCTGCACGTTCATCCCCGGCTGCGAGAACATCAAGACGCAGCGGATTCCCACGCTGTCCGAGATCACCTATCGCCTCGCGGCGGTTGACGAGGATCTGGGGATTGTGTGGCTCCGGCAAGACTTCGGGCGCGGATCCACGACCGCGGGCAAGTCGCTGGTCGTGTGGGAAGCCTTCAAGGTTTACGGCGGGCAGATCCACGCGGTCGAAGCGTTCATGGAGGTCATGCCTCCCGGTGCCGGGTCCGGTTGGGAATAGCGGGAGTGCCGCGCCCCCGATTCAGACGGTTCCGAGGCCGCGAGGTCTCGGGTGCTCTTATTGCCGCACCAGCTCGACGCGGCGGTTCTTGGCCCGCCCCTCTTCGGTCGAGTTGGGCGCCACCGGCGCCAGCGGTCCCACGCCATTGCCGATGAGGCGCGCCGGCACGATGTGGTAGGCAGTCGCCAGCGCGGTGACGACGGCGTCGGCGCGTTGCTTGGACAAGGTCATGTTCGCGGCCAGGGTGCCGACGTTGTCGGTGTGACCAACGACGTGCAGCTTCAAGGTCGGCTGCATACCGAGGAATTTCGCGATTTCATCGAGCGCCGGCTTCGACTCCGGCTTGAGCACGGCCTTGCCGGTGTCGAAGTAGATGCCATACAGCGCCACGTGACCGGCTTTGCCGATGTCCTCGGCCATCACCTTCGCGTCGACGGTCACGAGGCTGCTCTCCAGCGGTTTCGGCTCAATGACATCGACGATGTAGACGACGTGCGTGGAATCATGCCAGAACTGCGTCGCATAGACGACGGCGTAGACGTCGTTCTTCGTCTGATGGGTCACGAGCAGGTAAGCGGCGTCATCGTCCAGCGAGCGGCCGCCGAGATCCTTGATGTAGTCGCCGACGCGGGTCGCCTTGACTGCGTACTGCAGGCGTCCGTCTGGACTGCATTGCTTCACCGAGCAGGTGAACAGCGTGGCGAATCCCGCCTGCTGGAGTGCCGTTTGATAGCTCCGGTACACCGCCAGCGGTGAGCTGCCGGCTGGCGCGTCGTATAGCGTCTTCAGAATCTTGCCTTCGATGTCTTGTTGTTTCTGGAATTTCGTCTCGGACTTATCGGCCGGTCCGAGAGGGAGGACGTACTGGTTGAAATCCTGCCGGGCCTGCGCGCGGATCACCGATCCTTTGAAGCGCGCCACCATCGGATGATCAGCGCTCCCCGGAGCGTCCTGACCGGCGGCCGACGCCGACACTCCAAGCAGCGCCACGACCGCCGCCAAGCTCGAAAGCCTACGCATGAGGGCGCCCTCCGATATCATCCGACCCGGAATTTCCGACTTGACCTCCAAACTCGGCGTCATCCTACACCTAACGAGGCCCTGCCTCAGACCGTCGAGCATGTCGTGCGCTGACCGGAGACCGGGGCGGTCTGAGGCAGGGCCTCGTTAGAAATAAAAGGAGCCCCGGGAGCAGGCAGGGGTTGTACCCTGCGCCTACGTCATAGACCCTGTTCGGGTCGGTGGCCACATGGGCCGCGCTCTCCGGGAGCTCCAAGACCATGGTACGCAAACACGTCGCTGAGATCCTCCAGAACCACGTGACGTTCGCATTGGAAGCGATCGACCGGGTGGCTGAAACGTCAGTTGACCAGGCGTGGGATCACCTACGAGCCGTTGGACAATGGGATCCGATCGACCGACGAGGCCGGTCGCGTCCAACAGATTGCCAACGAACTCGATGCCTCGAA
>JAHFUI010000180.1 GCA_023265175.1 Acidobacteriota bacterium | reverse complement strand
CGCGCGACCGGCCGGCGGAAGCACCACGCAGAGCTTGGGCATGAACATGCCCCACCGTACCGAAATGTGCCGTCGAAGTACAGTGAAATCGTGTACTAACCTTTCGTACGCATCAGACTAGCGGTGGCGATCTGACCGCCGAATCCCCGGCGCGACTGAAAGGACGTCGTCGCATATCGCTGGGGAAACGGGACTTTGATCTTGGCAGGAGTGATGCACCCATCAGTTCCACCAGCAGGAGCGTTTCGCGACGGATGTGCAGGTGCGCGACGCGAGACATCCCGCTTGACGTGAGCCTTGCGGAAGAGAAGCGATGACAGCCAACGCCGTGCTCGGTGTTCTCATGCTGGCGGCCGCCACGGCGCAGACTCCGCCGCCGGTGCGCGGGACGATCGCGCTGGAAGGCACAACCCAGAAGGTCTACGCCGCCATGCATATCGTCATCGTCAAGACAATCGACGGCGTGGAGCATGTGTTTCACTTCACGAAGGATCTGCTGGTGCACGGTGGGAAAGGCTCTGGGGTGGATGCATTCCCGGGGCTGGAGGAAGGTCGGACGGTCGTCGTGCACTACACCGTGGCAGGCGCCGAGGAAACCGCCCAGGAGATTGACCGGATTGGTGATGAAGGGTTGCGTACGACCGAAGGCATCGTGACGCGCGTGGACCGCGGGCGCAAGCAGATTACGATCAAATACTTCGACGGCACCAGCGAGACGCTCAGTCTGACGAATCGCGCCGCGGCCGAGGCCGAGCAGGGCCTCGGTCAGGTGACTGGTGCGACCGTTGTTGTGTACTACCGGGACGAGGCGGGCAACAAGGTCGTTCACTACTTCAAGCGAACCCCGTGATTGGTTCAGACCTCTGCTGCACGAGGACCAACGACAAGTTCGCAAAGGCACGGTTCTGCGCGACCGCGGCATAACTTCTGATTACTGCGCCTTCGATTTCTCAATGCCATTGACAGGTTCCCTAGCGCCTGCGACGATTAGAGCCTGCCTGCCGCGCAGACAATGCACCGACAGTAGCTGAGCTGAGGAAGTTAGGAGACACGGAAGCTGACATGAGTACACAAATGGGGCGAATGGCATTCGTGGCGGTGCTGACTCTGTTTGCGCTTGCACTCCCGAGTCGACCTGCGCTGGCGCAGGCGGATTTCTCGGGTGTCTGGCAGCCCCGCTATCAGGAAGACTTTCCGGAACGGATTCCCGGTCCCGAGCTCGTGGACTACCTCGGGTTGCCGATCAACGACGCGGCGCGGCAGTTTGCCGAGAGCTGGGATCCGTCACGGATTACCCTCCCCGAAGAACAGTGCCGGGTGCACGTCTCGCCGTACATCTATCGCGGTCCGATGAACCTGCGGATTTGGCAGGAGAAACATCCGGTCACCCAGGACGTCATCGCGATCAAACACTACATCAGCACCTACGAGCAGACCCGGACGATTTACATGGACGGCCGGCCCCGTCCCGGTCCCAACGAGGCCCACACCTGGATGGGATTCTCGACGGGCCGGTGGGAAGGCGACATGCTGGTCGTCGAGACCACGCACCTGAAGCAGGGCTGGGTGCGCCGCAACGGGCTGCCGATGAGCGACCAGGCGCATATGACCGAATACTTTGTGCGCTGGGGCGACCTCATGACGCACACTGTCGTGCTGATCGATCCGGTCTACCTGGCTGAGCCGCTCGTGAAGAGCCAGGACTTCGTGCGCAGCCAGCGCGAGCTGGCCGCGCAGACCTGGCTCTGGGTCTGCGAGCCGGTCGTCGAGATTGCGAATCGTCCGGAAGGCGAGGTGCCGGCGTACATCCCCGGCGAGCATCCGTTCCAGACCGAATTCGCCCAGCGTCATCGGCTGCCGATGATCGCGGTCCTGGGCGGCCCTGAAACGATGTATCCCGAATTCCAAAAAGTCATGGAAAAGGCGCCGATCCCGCCGCCGCTGCCGCAGCCGGTGTCCGGTGGGACGCGCGCCGGAGGAGCGGGTCAATCCCAACCCGCCAGAAACGGTCGATAACATGCACATCGGTCGATTCGGTCCACCTCGAAAGATCCGCGCGCTCGCCGTTGGCTGTGCGATCGCCGTGGGAGCGGCTGGTGCGGTGGCGAGCCGCGCGGTTGCTCAGCAACAACAGAACTTCGACAACGTTCAGGAAGACATCGTCCACGTGCGCGATGGCGTGTACATGCTGGTCGGCGCCGGAGGCAATACCACGGTCATGGCCGGCGACGACGGCGTGCTGGTCGTGGACACGCAGTTTGCGCCGCTCAGCACGAAGATCCTCAACGCGATCCGGTCGATCAGCGACAAACCCATTCGGTACATCGTGAACACACACATGCACGCCGACCACATCGGTGGCAACGAGGCCATCTCGAAGGCCGGTCGGACGCGTGCCGGCGGGAACGTGGTCGGCGATCTCGGAGCGGCCGCGACCGCGACGGCCGCGATCATCGCCCACGAGAACGTGCTCCTGCGTTTGAGCATGGCCGCGCCGGGGCAGCCGCAAGTGCCGGCCGCCGCCTGGCCGACCGAGACGTTCGCGACGCGCAAGCAAGAGATGCGGTTCAACGGCGAGGCGGTGCAGATCATCCACGAGCCGCATGCCCACACCGATGGCGACAGCCTCGTCTTCTTCAGGCGCTCCGACGTCGTCTCCACCGGCGATCTGTTTACGACGGTGATGTATCCGTACATCGACGAGGCCAATGGCGGGACCATCAACGGCTACATCGACGCGCTGAACGCGATCCTGGACATCACCATTGCCAGCAACGTGAACGAAGGCGGCACGATGGTCATTCCGGGCCACGGGCGTTTGTCGGATGAGCAGGACGTGATCGAGTATCGGGATATGACCACGATCGTTCGCGATCGCATCAAGGAATATGTCAAGCGCGGCATGACGCTCGAGCAGGTGAAAGCCGCCAGGCCGACGCTCGACTTCGATCCGCGTTATGGCACGCCCAATGGCTTCTGGACGCCGGCCCAGTTCGTCGAGGTGATCTACAAGGAGATGAAGGAAGCGCAAGGGCCGGCGCGGCCGCAGCCAAAGAACCAGAAATCCAGCCGGAAGGGTCAGACAAAGGGGGGCGGGCAGTGAGGACGCACGCGTGGAACATGACAACGAGGCCGCTCATGGCGGCCCTGCAGTTGACGATCGCGGTTGGCGCAATCTCTCAGCTTCGCGCCGCACCGGCGCCGTCGATTGCCGCGCAACCCGCGGGTCCCGCTCAGGGTGGACGTGGCGGTCGCGGCGGACCATTCGCCCCGCCGCCGACCGGACGCCCGGGTGCCCCGGTGGATCTCACCGGTGTCTGGGTGTCGGTGGTCACCGAAGATTGGCAGTGGCGGATGCGCACGCCCGCAAAAGGCGACTTCACGGCCGTTCCGTTGAACCAGGCAGGAATGGCCGCCGCCAACGCGTGGGATCCGTCCAAGGACGGCATGTGTGAAGCCTATGGCGTCGGCGGGATCATGCGTATGCCGGGACGACTCAGGATCGGCTGGCAGGACGACACCACGCTCAAGATCGACACCGATGCCGGCCAGCAGACGCGGTTGCTGCATTTCCAGACACCGGCGGCCCCGGGAGCGCAGGTGGCGGCGATCAACCCAGAACGTCCGACGTTGCAAGGCTATTCAGTGGCGGAATGGCAACGCAGCGGCGGCGCGTTCGATGCGTTCGGCCCGAACCAGGTGAACCCGCAACGTGGCGCCGGTCCTGCGCCGCGCTGGGGATCGCTCAAAGTGGTCACCTCGAACATGCTGCCCGGATGGCTGCGCCGCAACGGCGTCCCATACAGCGACAAGACCACGGTCACCGAGTACTTCGCGCGATTCTCGCACCCCGAGGCGGGCGACTGGTTCATCGTCACGACCGTCGTCGAGGACCCGACGTATCTGCAGGGCAGCTTCATCACGAGTTCCAACTTCAAGAAGGAACCGAACGATTCGAAGTGGGACCCGAAACCCTGTCGAACGAGTTAGTACCGCCCACGCACAGCGATCGCGGCGGCGCGGTAAGACCATGGCCGAGCGCTCTGCCATCGGCAGGTCTGGTGCCGTTTCAGGCAAGCATCGCGAGTCCCGGGACCCCTCTCTTCTGTCGAGCATCTCGATCACTCGATCGATGCCGACGTTCGTCGCGTCTTTCCGTTCAGCTTCTTCGTCCAACCTGCGAGGTTCAGGTCCGAGCCGTCGAACTCCGGTTCCCAGAAGCGCCTCGTCGAGCAATGAAGACATCAACCCCCGCATCGACCAACGGTTCCAGAAAACGGGCGAGCTCCCCGGCCAATCACGGACAGACAAGCAGAGGAGACCGCAGATGACGGCTCTCCGCCGGTGAATGCGGTGTCGGAATTGTTGACTTGACCGATCGGTCAGGATACGGTGAGGCCATGGTGAAAACGGGTCGCGGTGTGCTTTTTGATCAGCGGAGAACCGGATCGCAGCTGATCGCTCTGATTGGTCTGGCGTTCGTGGCGGGCGTCGGCACGGCCGCGGCTCAGAACCTTGTCATCACCAACGCGCGAATCCTGGACGGCACCGGCAAGGTCATCGAACGCGGCGCCATCGTCGTTCGCGACGGCAAGATCGCGTCGGTCGCGCCGGGAAATCCGGCGGCCGTACCCGGTGCGCGCGTCATCAACGCCCGCGGCATGACGGTGATGCCCGGCTTCATCGACGCGCACCGGCACCCCATCCAGGGAAACACGGCAGAGTGGCTCCAGAAGGACGCGGCAGATCAGATGCGTGGGTTCCTCGAAGCCGGCTTCACCACGGTGCTGTCGGCGATCACGCCCGAGGAGGGCCTGGAACTCCGGAAGCGGACCGAGTCCGGCCTCATCAAGGGCCCTCGCATCGTCGCGGCGAGTCTGATACCGCTTGCGCGTGCGCCAGGCGGTGGACGCGGAAACGTAGGCGGACGCGGCGCCGCACCCCTCTCGGTACCAGGTGCCCAGGGTGCGGCACCAGCTGCCCCGCCGGCGGGTCGCGGCGATCCGGCGCGCTTCGACACTTCGCGACCGCCGCTTCGCCCGACCGAGCCGGCCGGCGCGATTCCCGCCGAAGACACCATCAAAGCCGTCGACGCCGCCGCGAGGGCCGGCTTCGACTACATCAAGACCGTGATGACGATCACCCCGGGCGGACCTGAGATCGAGACGCTCCGGCTGATCGTCAATGAGGGGAAGAAGCACAACCTCCCGACCATCACGCACGCGGTGACGGTGATGGATACGCTCGCGGCTGTTGACGCCGGCACGGGGGTGCTCGTGCACACGCCGCACATCGGACGCCTCGACGAAGACCCGGCGGCGGTTCAGAAGATTGTGAGGGCCGGTATCCCGATGACGTCGACCCTGGCCATCTTCATCCCGCACTTCTCCCCCGACAACGTGCCGCTGTTCCGCGATCGGCTGCCGTTTCCGTGGAACACGATCTCGAGCGCCGGCCAGGGACCGGTGAACGCACGGCTGCTCTGGGAAGCCGGCATCTCGTACGGCTACGGCACCGACACGTCATGGCCGCCGAAGGAGTCGCTGAGGGACGAACTGCGCGCGCTCACCCTCGTCTTCTCTCCCAAGGACATCGTCACGATCCTGACGAAGAACGCCGCGCGCTCCACGCTCAAACAGGATCAGCTCGGCACGCTGGAGCCTGGCAAGCTGGCGGATATCGTCATCATCAACGGCGACCCGCTGAACAACATCTACGACGTGCTCAATGTGGTGACGACGGTGAAGGGCGGCGTGGTGCTGTCGGACAAGACCGCACCGGCCGCAACCAGGAAACGATAGCGGCGACCGGCGTGTTTCTGCTGTTCGATGCGGCGCGGGAGGCAGGGATTCGAACCCATGTTAGAGCCGAGACTCACTTCCTGTCGCCGATATTGTCACCTGGTCGTGGTGCTGAGCGCGCTGGCTGCCACATGCTGCACGGCGTGCGGTTCGAGGCCCGCGACTCCCGCCGCGACAGTCTCTGCCGACACGTGGGCCGTCGTCGACGGCCAGAAGATTACGCGAGAGGACGTCGACAAGGCATTCCGGCGGACGCGAGACACGTCGCAGACGCTATCTGAGGAGGAGACCCTGACAGCTGAGCTGAGCCTTCTCAACGACCTCATCGTCCAGGAGATTTTGCTCGCGAGGGCACGCACACTGAAGCTCGAAGTTGCCCAAAGCGAGATTGATACCGCGTACGCCGAAGCGAAGAAGAACATCACCGACGACGCCTTTCAGCAGGAACTCACGCGACGCCGCGTGACGCCGGCGGACATGCGGGAAGGGCTCCGTCGTGAACGGCTCGCGCAAAAGGTCATCGATCAGGAAGTGCAGTCGAAGATCGCCGTCACGGATCAAGAGGTCAGCGATTTCTTCGGCGCCAATCGCGCGCAATTCAACGTGGCGGAAGAGTCGTACCACCTCGCGCAGATCGTCGTCACGCCTGTGCGAGATGCACAAGTGGGCAACGCGAGCGGAGACGATGCCACGACACCGCAGCAGGCAGCGGCCAAGGTGCAACTGCTGATGGAGCGCCTGAAAGCTGGCGTATCGTTCCGGGATCTTGCGATCGGCTATTCTGAGGATCCTGAGTCGTCCCCGCGTGGCGGGGACTTGGGCCTGGTGCCGGTGTCCAGGCTCAAGCAGGCACCGCCGCCGCTGCGCGACGCGGCACTCAACAAAGCGCCGGGTTCCGTGAGCGTGGCAAGCATCGGCGGCGCGCATACCCTTGTGCTGGTGGTCGCACACGAGCCGGCCGGACAACGCGACTTGTCGATGCCGGAAGTGCGCGTACGGATCACCGACACGCTTCGAGCGCGCAAAGAGCAGCTTCTACGTGCGGCGTATCTCACCGCTGTACGGAGTGATGCCGTCGTGGTCAACTACCTTGCGCGCCGCCTGGTCGAGTCGAAAGGCACGATGCCGAGCCTTCAACCTGCGGCATCGCGTGGGCGGTGATTCACGGGACATAGAGCGTCCTCTTCAGCTTCTCCAGTTCGTGCTCCGGTGGCACTGCACTGAGGACTGGACGTGGACGTCTTGAATTCAGACCAGCGCCAGGTATTCGTGCGCGAGACGTACCACCATCGATCCCTCGCCCACGGCCGACGCCACCCGGTTCATCGCGCCGGCGCGGAGGTCGCCGGCGGCGAACACTCCGGGCACGCTGGTCTCAAGCGGCAGCGGTTCGCGCGGATCCTTCCAGATGCGTGCGTACGCGTCGGCCGCCATCAGGTCCCGTCCGGTGAGGACAAATCCTTTAGCGTCGCGCAGAATCTCGGGAGGGAGCCAATCGCTTCGTGGACGGGTGCCGATGAACACGAACAGTGCGTCGGCTTCCTCCATCCGGCACACGCCATCGTCCAGCGACGTGAGCGCGACTCGCTCCACGTGACCCTCGCCCTCGACTCGTTCGATTTCCGTCCGAGGCCGCAGCCGGATGTTCGGCGTCTTCTCGATCTGATCGATGAGGTACTGCGACATGGTGTCGCGCAGGGAATCGCGGCGCACCACGATCTGCACCTCTTTCGCGTAACGCGCCAGGTACATGGCGCCCTGGCCCGCCGAGTTCCCGCCGCCGACGACGAGCACGCTCCGGCCGCTGAACGCCGGCGCCTCCGTGGTCGCGGCGCCGTAGTACACCCCCGCGCCCGTGTGCTCCGCCACGCCGGGCGCCGGATGTTCGCGATACAACATGCCGGTGGCGGCCAGCATGACGCGCGTGACGAGCTCACGGCCGTCGACGAGTGTCAGATGCTTGTATCCCGCATCGATCGAGACTCCGGTCACTTCGAGCGGCACGAGAAACTCGGCGCCGAGCCGCTGCGCCTGGGTCAGGGCGCGGCGTGTCAGCTCGCTGCCGCTGACGCCGGCCGGAAACCCGAGATAGTTCTCGATCCGGGAGCTGGTGCCCGCCTGTCCGCCCGGCGCGTGCCGGTCGAGCAGCAGCGTCCGCAGCCCTTCCGATGCGCCGTACACCGCCGCCGCTAGACCGGCGGGACCCGCGCCGACGATCACGAGGTCGTACACGTCGAAAGCAGCCGAGAGCGATCGCCCGAGGCGCTCGGCCACCTGGCGCGGCTCCGGGTTGCGCAGTACGGATCCGTCTTCGAAGAACAGCGCCGGCAGCTCGTCGGCGCCAACCCCGGCCGCATCCAGCAGCGCCCGCGCGTCCGGGTCCCGCGTGACATCGAGCCAGCGATAGGGAATAAGATTGCCGGCCAGGAAGTCCTTGATCGCGTGCGATCGAGGCGACCACTGGTGTCCGACCAGCCTCAGTCCCTTCGCCTCGGGCAGATACTCGGCCTGCCAGGCGTCCAGCAGATCGTCGATCACCGGGAAGAGCCGTTCCTCGGGCGGATCCCAGGGCTTCGACAGATAGTGATCGAGATGCGCCTCGTTGATGGCTTTGACGGCCGCGTCGATGTCCGAGTAGGCCGTGAGCAGGACGCGCCGCGCCATCGGGTACACGTCGCGTGACTTGGCGAGCAGTTCGACGCCCAGCATGCCGGGCATGCGCTGATCGCTGATGATCACCGCCAGCGAATCCCCGCGGCTTTTCAGTTCGCGGGCGGTCGCCAGCGCCTCCTGTCCCGATGCCGCGCTCATGACCGTGTAGTGCTCCCGGTACCGGGAGCGGAGGTCGCGGCGCACGGCGGCGAGCACTTGCGGATCGTCGTCCACGACGAGGAGGACAGGCTTGTTCACTGCCTTCCTCCGGCGCCGTCGATCGCGGCGAGCGGCAGGGAGACACGGAACTCCGTCCGACCCGGCCGCGACTCGACTTCGATGTCGCCATCGTTGTGGCGGACCAGGCGCCGGACGATGTCGAGGCCAAGGCCAGTGCCCTGTCCGACCGGCTTGGTGGTGAAGAACGGGTCGAAGATGCGGTCGCGGATCTGTGCGGGGATGCCGGGCCCATTGTCGACGACGCGCACGACCACGCGCCGATCCTCGCGGTTCGCCAGCACCTCGACGCGGCCCGACTCGGGGACGGCATCGATAGCGTTATCGATCAGATTCGACCAGATCTGGTTGAGCTCGCCGACGAAGCCGCGGACGCGCGGGAGGCCGGGTTCCACGTCAACGACCACGGCGACCGATTTCGCCCGCGCCTTCGACTTGAGCACGGCGACCGTGTTGCC
>JAHFUI010000179.1 GCA_023265175.1 Acidobacteriota bacterium | reverse complement strand
CCTCTAGCCCCTAGCCTCTACGACATCAGTTTCCTGCAGGACCTTGACGACCTCTTCGAAGGGGAGCATGTTGATCGCGTCGTAGTCGGGCGGGCAGCCGAACTCGCGCTGCTGCGGCGCCGTCGTGTTGCCAAGCGTCACACAGAGGCCGCATCCGATGCACAGATCCGCGCGCACCGCGCACACCATCCGCCCGTCACGATCGGGCTCTTCGACGATGCAGCCGGCAACCGGGCAGGCGGCCTGACAAATCGAACACGCAAACGCGCCGAAACAGCGATCGGGATCGATCACCGCGATCGTCTTCGGGGCCTTCTTGCGCGGCCCGCCCATCATCTTGGTCCACATGGGCTGAGATTATATCAGTGCAATGTGCGATGGGCGGTGTGCTCGGTGCTGGGTGCTGGGTGCTCGGTGCGCGGTGCTCGGTGCTAGGAGCGCCTCTGATCGTTCAGCGAAGCGGTTGGCCGACCGGCGGCTCACCCACTTCGGGCATCGTCGCAAAGAGCGACGACGTATGTTCGAAAATCGTGCTGTTCGCGTTCGTCGCAAAGAAACGAGCGTTTCGCGGGTCGGCGGGATCGGCCGCTGCCCTGAAGCCTTGGCCGGCTTCCCCGCCTGCCAGACCGTTGCAGCTCGGAGGCGCCCCGCCGAACGCGGTCGCGGCGATCTGAATGGTGTAGCCGGACTTCACCACCGCGTCCGACGCACCGAGGTCCTGCTGTATGAAGGCCTCGCGGCTGCCGACCGGCGCCGTGCCAAGGGTCGTGAGATTCGGTGCGTAGAAGCCTGCGCCGCACGTCAGCGCGAACGTCAGTTCGGAGCTGTTGATGACGCGCATCGTGCCGACCGCCGACGCCGCGCCGGCCGATGCCCGTGCAAGAGCGAACTTGGGCAGGGCGATGCTGGCCAGCAACCCGACGATGCCGCACACGAACACCACATCGATGAGCCCAAATCCCTGCGCCTTGCGAATCATGTTGGCGAAGCTTTCCCTGGTCCCCGTTACACACGCCGTGCCGACCGGAGCAGCGTGTGTAAGTTACTACGAGCGAGTCAGTTACGTCGAACGGTCAAGGGCGAACGGTGACGTTTAGTGTCAGCCATCAGTGCGGCTGACAAATGCTGACACTATTGTTTCGGCTCGAAGGCCGACAGGCTGCAGGTTGACGCGCCCGGTGCCGACGGCCCCACCTGCGCCGGGGCGAGGACCCGGATGGGGGCTGTCGTCAGGTCGTGCGCATCAAGCGTTCGCTGAACGCTATACTGCCTCCAATGACTCGCATGTTTTTGATCGCTCTTCTCGCGGCGCAAACGGTCATCACGCCGCCCGACAACAAGTACGCGCCGGCCGAGGACGTCAAGCTCGGCCTTCAGGCAGCGGCCGAAGCCGAACAGCAGCTGCCGATCATGCGCGACGATGAAGTGGCGTCGTACGTCGACGGGGTCGGCAAGCGCCTGGTCGCCGCGATCCCGCCGGAGGTCACACATCCCGAGTTCCGCTACACGTTCAAGGCGGTGAACGTCCGTGAAATCAACGCCTTCGCGCTCCCCGGTGGACCGATGTATGTCAATCGCGGGATGATCGAGGCGGCTCACACCGAAGGCGAGATCGCCGGCGTCATGGCGCACGAGCTCAGCCACGTCGTGCTCCGGCACGGCACGGCGCAGGCGAGCAAAGCGACCAAGTACGAGGTTGGAGCCATTGCGGGCGCCGTGCTCGGCGCCATCATCGGGGGAAATGTGGGCACGGTCGTCGCCGAAGGCACACGGTTCGGCCTCGGGACGGCCTTTCTCCGATTCAGCCGCGAATTCGAGCGGCAGGCCGATCTCGAGGGATCCCACATCATGGCGCGCGCCGGGTACGATCCGCACGACATGGCCAACATGTTCAAGACGATCGAAAAACAGGGCGGGCCCGGGGGGCCGCAGTGGCTGAGCGATCACCCGAATCCGGGCGACCGATATACCTACATCGCGCAGGAAGCCGAGGCGCTGCGCGTCGAGAACCCGATCCGCGATACGAGAGATTTCGAGCAAGTCCAGGCGCATCTCAAGCGACTGCCGCCGGCGCCGACGACCGAAGAAGCGACACGATCAGCAGGCCGGAGGCGCCAGCCGGGGAACGGTCAGCCTCCAGCCGGTAACATCGAGCCGCCATCATCTCGGTTCACGCGGTACAGCGAGGGCGACCTGTTTCGCGTGAGCGTGCCGTCGAACTGGCGCGAGCTGCCAGGACCAAACGCGGTCACCTTCGCCCCGCGGGGCGCCTACGGCGCGAACAGCGGTCAACGCGTGTTCACGCACGGCGTCGAGATCGGCATGGCCCGCAATGAGACCCACGATCTGCAGACCGCCACCGACGAGCTCGTCAGCTCGTTGTCGCGCGGCAATCCGGACTTGAGGCGTTCGTCCCAATATCAGCGGACCAGCGTCGGGAGGCGCAACGGACTGCGCGCGATTCTGTCGAACAGATCGGAGGCGACGGGAGAGCCCGAGACAATCGAGCTGTTCACGACGCTTCTGCGGGACGGTAGCTTGTTCTACGTGTTTGGCGTCGCTCCACGCGACGTGTTCAACGACTACGACGACACGTTCCGCCGCATCGTCGGCTCGCTACAGATCACCGACTGACGTCGCGCCTTTTTCCGTCTCAGTACTTCAGCGCCAGGCCGATGCTGGCCCGCCAGAAATCGAGCTTCTGCGGCGAGAAGACCTGACTGGCGATGTTCCCGAGCAGCGGCACGTCTACATCCTGCAACGTGCGGAGGTGGCGCACGTCTCCGCGAATGCCCACGTGCTTGCTGAAGTACCCGTTCACCCCCGCCCCGATGTCGTAGCCGAGGGCGTTCTGGCCTTTGCTGATTTTTGAGATGTCGAATGACGCGTGGGGCCGAACCAAACCGGCGCCCACGAGAAAGTACGGTTGCACGGGACCCGCGCCGACGCCCATCAGCAGGTTGCTCATCATCGTGAACACCGAGTTGTCGGCGTTGGGCACCTTGCCGAAGAAATCCTTCGCCCAGGCGATGTCCTCCTCGAATCCGAAGATCGCGCCCATCTTGCCGAACGAGACCCCGAGGTTGGTGCGCTTGTCCTCGCATGAGGTGAGGGTGGCGCAGTGCGACGAGTCGCCGCCGTAGTTGTATCCGTAAAACGGCGTCACGAACCCGTCGGCCCGCGCCGGCACGGCTGCGACCACCAGTAGAGCGACGGCCAGGGCAAGAGCGTGAAGTGTACGCACAGCGATCCTCCTGCTCGCTCTTATCGGCAATCGAACGCTGCAGCTTCAAAGGCGACGCCGACCTTCCGCCCTTGGCGCGATGCGTGGGCAGTTCAAGATGGCCGAAGGCTGGGAGCGGGCGCTCACCGATGAAGAAGCCGAAGCGTTCTGGAGCGGGCACTGAATCCACGCACCTGCTCGATACGAGCACGCTCCTGTGGGCGCTCGTCATATTGGGAGGTCGTCATCAAGACCTACCGCGGCAGATGTGAAGCGCGTACGTGGTGTTGTCGCGCGGCATCCCTCGGAGTGCGGCATTGTCGCCGGCGATTCCGCGCTCGAGCTCCTCGTCGGGATCGAGGCCTTCCTGCCGCAGCCGCTCGCGCTGGCGCGGATCGAGATAGTGTGAATAGTACGGCGCGTCGAACTGGATATACGCCACGCCTTCCTGGACGAGCCACTCAATCTCATCTCGGATGATTCCGACGACATCGTCGAGGAGCGCGGCGCGATCGGGGTAGACGCGATCAGTGATCCCCGGCTTGTGCTCGACACCATGAAATTCGACGGCGCCGGCAGCATGATTGTGAATGGACCGCCGGCCGTGTTCTTCAGAAACGGCGTCTCATGTGCCGTCAGCTTTCGCATCTTGCGAAGCCTGGCGCCAGCCGCATTGGCCGTGCTGGCTTCCATCCCGCCGCCCGGACCTTTCCACTCGAGCTCTACGCGATCGTTGACGAAGCCTTCCACCGCGTCGGCCATGTCGGTGAGCCACGAGCCGCCACGCATTTCGCCGTCGCTCAGAATGTCGAGGCCGATTTCCCGTTGCCTGCGCAGCGCGTCTGCAATCGCGCGATCCTCGGCCGCTTGCAACTGCTCCGCCGAGAGTCAGCCTTCGTCATGAGCCCTGCGCGCATCCAGCAGCTCGGGCGGACGGAGCAAGCTTCCCACCTGTTCGGCACGGTAGCGGGTTGTCATGGTTAGGGCCCTCACCTTCTCATCGCATGTGCGCACGCGAAAATAGAGCCGGTCATCGGTCTCCCCTCCACCACCGCGCGGAGTAGACGATGACTGCGGCGGCGAGCCAGCCGGCGGCGTAGGTCGGCTGCGCGCCCCAGCGGACGATCGGCGAGTGCATCAGCCCGATCCAGGAAAACGCCGCGGCGAGGAGGCACCAGGCCGCCGCGCGACCGAAACGGCGATCGATGGTCTCGGTGACGAGCGCGCTGACCACCAGCACCAGAAAAAGAAATCCATTGCCGAGGCCCTGGACCGATGACCAATAAATCGACCTGTTCAGCGCGCCCTGCACGGCGGGGTCGGCGGCCGACAGCCCGAGCGCGGGAATCGCGGAATTGATGGCCGCCGACACAACGGCTCCTGCCGGCAGCACGAACCCGAGCAGGACCGCGCTCAGATACTTCCGATCGACGCGGTTGAGCGTCGCCAACCCGACACCGATAGTGATGTAGGTGATCATGGCCGACAGGATCGACCACGGCAACAGCTGGGCGAACACCATCGTCAACCCGCTGACGACCACCGCCAGGAAGATGACCGGACTCCAGAGCGCGAAGCCAATCTGTGCGCCGATCGCTTTGTATGCGGGATGCACCGCGTACACGACCGTGGGGATCACGCTGCCCGCCGCTCCGGCCACCAGCGTACCGAGGCCGTCCCACCAGACGATGGCGCGCGCATCGTAGTCGTCGCCCGCCGCCGCCGCGCCTTCCACGGCGGCGACGTCCTGCAGCACTTCGTACATGGCGATCGGCGCAATGGCCGACATATACGGCAACGCGCGCGTCAGCGCTCGAAGAGGTCCCCACGACGGGACGAACGGCAGGCCGGGCGAGATCCCCTGCCAGACGGGACGGATGTAGCCGACCGCCAGGCCGGCGATCAACGGAATGATCCAGGCCACGATGAACGGCGGAATGCGCCACCGCGTGATCGGCACGCGGCCGAGCACTCCGACCGCGACGATCGAAAAGGCGATGATGCCGACCAGCGGGTTGTCGAAGATGCGCTGGAGCAGCACGAGCGCCAGATAGCTGTACATCGCGGCGCCGAACACCGTCATCGACGCCGGAACCGGAATGACGCGGCGGAACGCCCGCGCGAAGGGAGCGGCCGCCAGCTTGATGATACCGGTCCACACCACCGCCGCCGCGCCGACTTCTCCGGCCAGATTGGCGTCGCGGGTCTGCAGATAGACGGGCGCGATGATGAACAGCGTGAACGTGATGATCGCCGGCACGTTGTTGCCGTAGCCGTGGGCCGTCACGTCCGCGCGTCCTTCGCGCACCGCGAGGCGGCGGGCCAGCATCACGAGCCCACCCGACCCGATCAGGAAGCCGAGCGCGTAGCCCGGCAGCAGACGGCCGACCGTAAACGCGATCGGCATGCCGAGGGGTGCGAGCAGAAACACAGGAATGATCGCCTGCGCGACGTTGAACCCGACCTGCGCGATGGTCGTGTCGACGTCTCCGCGACGAAGCGTCCACCAGCGCGGCGCGTCCACCTCTCCGTCCGCGATCATCGACGCCTCAAATCTTGAACGATTCGAAGGTTTCGGGGGCAAAGAGCTCCGCCGCCGTCAACTGGCGCTTCGAAAGCCCCTGCTCGTAGGAGTACCGAAGGAACGTATCCAGCGTGTGGACGTTCGGCTCCAGCCCATAAGGCCAGAAGTCCGGTCCCATCGTCTCCCGCGTCTCTTCCGCGTGGCGCACGAGCCACGGCAGCATGACCTTGAGCGCCGCCGTATCGTAGAGATCCGCATACGCTTCGCGCTGCGCCAGCACGAACGCCTTGAACAACGACTGCGCCACCCACGGGTGCTTGTCGTAGACGTCTCGACGAATGACGACGGTGTGCATGATGGGGAAGATGTTCGTCTTCACGTAGTACTCACGTTCGACGGTCTGGTAATCGTCGAACAGCCGCCGCACGCGGCCGCCACCCCTCACAAAAGACGACGGTGTCCGCGCGGTGAACAGCGCGTCAATCTGTCCCGTGTCGAGCATGTGCGACAGCGTTTCGGTTGGCTCAATCGGCTGGATGCGAATCGACGGTGGCACATCCAGCGACAGTTTTTCCGATCGTCCTGGCTGCTCTTCCCCGCCGGTGAAATGCGTCATGCTCGCGGCGGGCACGTGATATTCGTCGCTCAGGATGCCGCGGATCCAGACGGGCGCGGTCATCTGATACTCGGGGCTCGCCACGCGCTTGCCGGCCAGATCCTGCGGAGTCCGAATGCCGCTGCCGGCGTTCACGAAGATGCAGGAATGGCGGAAGAACCGCGACGGAAATACGGGAATCGCAATGAACGGCGCGCTGTCGCCGAACAACGACAGCGTGTACGAGGACAGCGACATCTCGGCGGCGTCGAACTCGCGGTACCGAAGCATCCGGAAGAATGTTTCTTCGACCGGCAGGTTGAGACACGTCAGATCGATACCGTCCACCGGCACGCGGTCCTCGAGCAGGGCCCGCGTCCGGTCGTAGCTCCAGCAGGCGAGCGACAAACGAAGCTTCGACATCAGCGTGGCTGCGTGACGACGTCGACCAGCGCCGGTTCGCCGCGGCGCACGACGGCCAGCGCGCGCCGCAGGGCCGGCCCCAGATCCTTCGGGTCGGTGATCGGGCCCTCGCCGTGCACGCCCATGCCCTGCGCCACCTTCGCGTAGTCGATGTTGGGATCGGTCAGTGTCGTGCCGATGCTGGCTCGCGTGGCGCCCCGTTGATGCCGGTTCGCCATGCGCACGACGTGCATCGTCTCCTGGTGGTACGCGCGGTTGTTATGCATGAGGCTCAGGAGCGGAATCCGGTGGTGCGCGGCCGTCCAGAGCACGCCGGGCGCGTACATCAAGTCGCCGTCGTTTTGAATGGCGACGGAGAGGCGGCCGTGCTTGCGGTTCGCCAGCGCGGCGCCGGCCGCCGCGGGCGCGCCGTATCCGACGCCGTAGCCGCCGCCGGCGCCGATGAACCGGTAATGCCGGTCGATGTCCCACAACCGGAGCGGCCAGTTGCTGACGAACGCGGCGTCGGACACCAACGACCAGTCGTCGTTCTTGATCTGCGCCCACAGCTCTGCAGACAGACGCGCCGTGCTGATCGGGTGCGCGTCCCAGGCGTAGGCCGCCGCCTCGCGCGCCTGATCGAGCAGCCGCCGCCGGCCCGCCGCCAGCATCGCGCCCCGCTCCTGAAAGACCCGCTTGCGGCCGTCGGTGAGCAGCCGCTTGACCGCCTCGATCAACGAAGGCAGCGTGGCCTCAGCGTCGGCGGCGATGGCCAGGTCGACTTCGGGGTACCGCTGGAGATCCTGGTAGTTGCCCCTGGCGTACAGATCGCCCGCCGTGATGCTGATCAACTTCGCGCCGCTCTTCGTCGTCGGCCGCGAGGTGCGGTTCAATTGATCGCGGTACGCGTTGATCGTGCCCCAGAAGTCGGTCAGCTCGAGGCCGAGAACCACGTCCGCGCCGGAGATGAGCGCGCGGGCGGCGTCGGAGTGATTCAGCGGATGGCGCGTCGGCATGTTCAACCGTCCCCACTGGTCGACGACCGGCGCTTGAAGCGTTTCGGCGAGCTCAACGACAAGCGCCACGCCTGCGGGCGTGCGAGCGGCGCGATCGGTGACCAGCACCGGATTCTCGGCCGACACCAGCAGCCGCGCGGCTTCAGCCACCGCGGCGGCATCGCCTTGCGGCGGCGTCATCACGGGCAGCTTCGGGATACGCAAATCCCCCGCTCCTTCGATGGGCTTCTCCTGCAACTCCCCGTCGGCCACCAGCGCCACGGGCATCATCGGCGGCGTCATCGCGATTGTGTATGCGCGCACCGCCGATTCGGCGAAATGCGTCAGCGACAGCGGCACGTCGTCCCATTTGATGAAATCACGAACCATCGCCGTCACGTCCTGAGCGCTATGGACCCATTCCACGCCCGGCCGGCGGGATGCGGCGTCGAGCGCGTTGCCGAGAATCAGATAGACAGGCACCCGATCACAGTACGCGTTGTAGATCGCCATCGAGGCGTGTTGCAGGCCGACTGGACCGTGCAGCATCACCCCGAGCGGCTTCCCTTCGATCTTCGCGTAGCCGTGACCCATCGCCACCGACGACTCTTCGTGGCAGCAAGTGATCAGCTCGGGACCGGCGTTGCCGCCGTAATTCACGATCGACTCGTGCAGCGCGCGGAAGCTCGAGCCGGGATTGGCGCACACGTACTCGAGGCCCAGCGACTTGATGATGTCGACCATGAAATCGGACCCGGGCCGATCGGCGGTCAGCGCCTCGTCGTCCACGGGCGGCGCGGTTTCGGCCCTTCTCGACATCAAGGGAGCGGAGGCCTGAGGTGCCGGGCCCGGTGAGGCCCGAGAGGATTGCCGGGCGGCGCCGACTGCCGGCGCGGCCGCCGCCGCCGCGCCAACGGCGGCACTCTTCAAGAAACGGCGACGACTCACGAAAGCCTTGCCGGATTTCGTCATGAGAGCCCCTCCGGGATGTGATGCGCGCGCCAGTTTACAGCCGCGCGACGAAAAACTGGGCAAAACCCTCGGCCGTACGATCGTCGTCATACCTCAGCTTGATTTTCGTATAATGAGGCGCGTTTGGACTGGCAGGGTTGGTCTTCACGCCAGTGGTGCGACCACTGACCGCATGACAAATGAGGGGGAGGAGTCATGAAGCTTACGGTTCTCGGGAGTGTTGTCTTCGTTGCCGCTGTCACGGCCGGCCTGGCGGCGCAAGCCCCAGCCACTGAACAAACGATCATGGGATGCGTCAAGGGCGACGGCACGGATGCGAACCCGTGGATGCTGACCGGCGTCATCATCCCACCGCCTCCGCCGGCGGTCGCACCTGGCGGTGGTGGCGGGCGGGGTGTCGGCGGTGGTCGCGGAGGCCGCGGCGGCGGTGCTCCAGAGGCTGGCGGCGCACCGGGCGCGGCGGGC
>JAHFUI010000178.1 GCA_023265175.1 Acidobacteriota bacterium | reverse complement strand
GTACCTCTCTTGGAAGAAGGCGAGATGATCAAGGAACTCACCGTTTCGAGGCGCGCACGATACCAGACCGGGTCACAAACGCAAGCACAAAACAGAATGGTCCTAAGTGCTTCTGTCTGCCAGTGTTCTACGTCTTTGTCCGGGTCCACCCCAACACGATCCGGGATGGTCCGTCGTGTCGAGCCAGAGAAGGGCGCTGATACGGAGCTCGCCCCGAATCCCTTGCGACGGTTGTCGGTGTGCGCCCGGCACCGACCTTCCGCTTAGCAAGCTGGCCGGCAAGGACGCGAAAGTCGTGGGCGATCTGAACGGCGCGGCCCTGACCGGTCTATCGTGATCCCGGCGCCGACGCCTACGACGCTCAGCAGCGGACCCGCGTTCTGCGCCGCCTCCCTCAGCGTGCCGCCACCCTCGGTTTCGAACTTGTTAGCCGTGAGACCGGCGAGTTACTCGCGGGAGTAGTTTCTTAGGTTTGATGTGACCGGCATGCCTCGTGTCATCCCCTATGACAGACATCATGGACGGCCTCGGCCGTGTGGGGCATGCTCTCCCATCGCGTGATTCCGTTGTCCCGCGTGGAGGCATTGCATGGCACACGAATGGATCGATCTCTTGATGAACGACCACCAGGTCACCGAGCAGGTATTCGACGCCGTCGAGCGTGAGTTGGCGAAGCCGGACGGGCCGTCGCCCACGCTCGTGCGCGAGGCCGTCGTCTACTTTCAGGAGTACGTCGACGGCTGTCACAACAGGAAAGAAGAGGATCACCTGTTCCCGACGATCGAGCGATGCGGAATTCCCCGAGCGGGCGGGCCGTTGGCCGTGATGCTCGGCGAGCACGAGGAGAGCCGCTCGTTGCTGCCGGCGTTGGCGCGCCAGGCCGAACGCTATCTCGCCGGAGATGCCGGTTCGCTTGCCGACCTTCGTGAGGCGTTCGGCAAGTACTCGGCGCTGCTCAAGGACCACTTCTGGAAGGAGAACGACATCCTGTACCCGATGGCGCGGCGTGTGATGACCGAAGTCGATGCGGGGAGCATCGTGGCAGGCATCGAGGCGACCGAGCGGGCGCTGGGGGCCGACACGCGGGCGAAGTACTACGGTCTCGCCGAGCGAATCATCAATGCGGGCGGCATCACTGATCTGTCGTTGGAAGTCGATCGCGACGTCCTTGCCGCCATTCTGAATACACTGCCGGTGGAGCTCTCCTTCGTGGATCGCGACGACAAGGTGCGCTACTTCAGCCACGAGAACGGCAACAAGATCTTCCCGAGGATGCGAGGGGCGATCGGCGCGGCCGCACAGGATTGCCATCCCTCGAAAAGCGTGCATCTGGTGAATCGGATCCTGGCGGACTTCAAAGCTGGCCGCCGGAAGGTGGCGGAGTTCTGGATCGAGATGCGCGGGATGATGGTGCACATTCGCTACTTCCCGGTGCGCAGTCCCCAAGGCGAGTACCTCGGAACGCTCGAGGTCGTGCAGGACATCGCTCCACTTCGGCGGCTCACGGGGGAGCGGCGAATCCTGGCTGAAGAGTAGCGTCGGTCGTCGGCTGTCCACGTCGCCTGATGCCGTGAGCCGACGATCACCTTGAAGCAGCCATCACACGTCGGCGCGAGAGAAGCGCCGACGCCGCCCACCTGCGACCAGGCGGCCTTTCAGGTCGAGGACAGTCAAGTCGCCGATCGCCCTCGATGATTTGCATCAACGTCAGCCCAGGTACTTCATGAAGATGACTTCGTTCTGTTTCTCGTTGTACACGAGCTCATCGGCCTTTGCCAGAACCATCACGAGGCCGAAGCCACCCGCGCGTAAGCCTTTTTCCTCGCGGATCCGCATGTGCTCGATCGGATCGTCAGGGTGGGAGATCGCGGCGTGGTCGAGATCCTCGAACGTGAAGCCTGGGCCAGGATCGGCGATCCGGTACATCAGCATCCGATCCGTGCGTACGCACGCGATTCGCACTTTGCGCTTGGGATCCAGCCGGCCGCCCCATTCGACCGCGTTCATGACCAGCTCACGAAACGCGGAGCCGACCGCCTCGAGCACATCTTCCGGCAGATCTGCGCTCAGTCGCGCCACGACCTGCTGAATCTGTTCCGCGGCTTCGCGCGTGCAAGGCACCAGCAGCTCCACCCAGTTGGGCAGGGCCGACATCACCTCGATCGGCTGCGGATCGTCTGACGCCTGCAACGCATCTTGCACCACGTTCAGCAGGTTCCGAACTTCCAGTTCACTGACCAGCTTCGCGAGGCGCGACGCGTTCTCGGCCTCTGCTTCGCGCGCGGCCTTGAGATCGCGCGAGTATCGCGCGATCGTCGCTTTCGCCTGCTTCCGCTCGGTGATGTCGCGCGCCGCGGCGTAGATGGTCTGCTCGCTCGACAGCGGTACGGCGTTCCACTGCAGCCACCGGTAGGTGCCATCTTTAGCACGATAACGGTTCTCGAACGAGAGCACCCTGCCGCCGCCGCTGAGCCTGTCCGCCTCCGTCGTGGTCGGGTTGCGGTCGTCCGGATGAACGAAGTCCAGATAGGGTCGCGCGAGCAGTTCTTCTCTCGTGTAACCGAGGACACGCTCCCAAGCCGGATTCAGCCGCTTGAAATAGCCGTCGAACCCGGCCACGCACATCATGTCGAGCGACAGCGTGAAGAACCGATCTAGTTCTTCCTCAGCCCGCTTTCGCTCCATGAACTGGCCGATGTGCGCACCGACCTGCGTGAGCATCCGAAGCAGACTTTCGTCGGGTTCACGGATCTCTCGACTGAAGAATTCCATCACGCCGACAACATGGCTTCGAATGAGGATGGGCAGCGCAAACGCGCCGTGCAGCCCTTCTCGGCTGGCGACCGACGCACGCGGGAAGTTGGCGTCGTCTACGACGTCAGGAATCCACGCAGGTTCGCCGCTGGCCCACACCCGCCCCGGCAGGCCAATGCCGCGTGTGAAAGCGGTGCGCCGGCTGACCGCTTCGAATTCGGGCAGCTCGACGGTAGGCAGATGCCAGGTTTCGACGCAACGCAGGACGTCGCTGCTGGAGTCGACGTTCCACAGCGCGCCGTGGTCCCAGCCGAGCGCTTCGCAGATAGCCTGGAGGACGCGTAGCGCCGCTTCCGCGAGGGTTGCGGATTCAGCGAGCGCGCGCGCGGCGACGTATTCAGCTGTCAGGCGTCGATCGGCGGGGCTTTCACGATTGGTGTCGGACGACACAGTCTATTGCGAGAGTGGCTTTCGGGAATCGACGGCAGATTATACGCTCCTTGACGAATAGGCGCGCCGTGGTTCGTGGGAGCCGGGTCGCCGACAATGCGCCCGTGCAGATGTCCCCCTTCCACGCCTGCGTATAATGTGCGCTGTCTGATGGGGAGCGTGGTGACGAGCAGACGCGGCCGCGGGGCATGGGTCCGAGAACGGGCTTCGGGCTACGAGGTACAACGAATGGCTCGTGAAAAACCGGCCGAGAAGGGGAATCGCGTCACCACCGTCGAGCCGCGGCGGCGCATCCGCCTCGGCCGGCGAATTCGTTCAGCAGGACATGGCGCTCGTCAACGGGAAGATCTACACCATGGACGGCTCGAAGCGGGTCGTCTCGCAGGCGCTGATCCAGAACGGCCGGTTCACCGCCGTTGGCAACAACGCCGCACGGCGCGGCAATGTCAAGGTCGTCGACCCCAAGGGCCACACCGGAGTCCAGAAAGCGAAATGCATTCGAGGCGCTGCGCTACTATGCCGGCCTCGGCATCATCGTCGGCGGGAAGATCGTCAATGACGCACGTGTGCTCTGAGACAGGGGCGCACAGCAGCTGTTTCTATTTCGTGGTGTGTGGATGACCAACGACGCCGACAGACCGACGCAGATAATCTACTGGCATCGTGAGCTGCCGCCGCTCGATGCCGATCCGATCGGCGAGCACACGATCGAGGCCAACAGCCCGCGCATCCCAGGCACGATCGCTCATCGCGACGAGCTGTGGGACGAATGCCAGCGCGGCCTCGACGCAGATCTTCAGATCCGCCTGCGCCAGGAAGTCAGCCGCCTCGGAGGCCGCTGTGCGCACGTGCTCGACGAGCGGATCGAGATCAAACGCGATGCCGTCCTCAACGAAGCCTGGTTGCACGGGCGCTACACGTACACGCTCTATCGCTGACGTGTGCGGACGAACTGGGCCCGCGAGAAATTTCCCCCGCTGCGGAAAAAACTCATCGGCTACACTACGCGGGAAGCGGAGGACGCGATGATGCCTAATCGTACGACTCGCTCGTGTTCACGCCCGAAGCCCTTCGGCACCTCGTCGCGCAGGTGGGTGCCGGCGAGATCGTGATGGGTACCGATTATCCTTATCCGTGGGTGAACGAGCCGGTGGAGCACATCCTCAAGACGCCCGGGCTGAACGATGCTGCGCGCGAGGCGATCCTCGGTGGGACCGCTGCGAAGTTGCTCGGCCTCGCGGCGCCAAAGGGCTGATCACAGATAGGACTTGGACGTATGAAAAGACATTTTTCGCTCACGTTGTTGGTTTTGCTTTGGAACCTGGGTAGCGTCCGGAGCCTTGTGGCTCAGGATCTTGTGGTCACGGGCGCGCGGATCATCGTCGGCAACGGCACGGTGATCAATCAGGGTTCGATCGTCATCCGGGGCGGTCGGCTCGCTTCTGTTTCTGCAGGCCCCCCAAACGTTCCCGCGGGCCAACCCCCCGCGGGTCAAACCATGGACGCCCGGGGCTTGACCGCCGTGCCGGGATTCATCGACGGCCACCGGCATGTCGACACGGGATCCAACGAGAAAGTGCAGATGCAGCAGCTTCTCGATGCCGGATACACAACGATCCTGTCTGGGGGCGGTCCGGCGGAAGGCAACTTGACACTCAAGGACCATATTGAGAAAGGCGTCATCAAGGGACCACGCATCATCCCGTCAGGCCGTTTGGATCTGGGCAATGGCACGCCCGATGCGATTCGCGCCGAAGTGCGGAGGCTCGCGGCGCTCGGCATTAAATTCATCGGGGAGCAGGCGCTGACTCCCAAGCCTGGGCCCACCCCGAAGGAGTTGGAGAATCTCAGAGCGGCGGTTGACGAATCAAAGAAGGTCGGCGTCTGGATCCAGATACACGCCGTGAGTCCGCAGGCCATGATGGCTGCCGTGGATGCGGGTGTGCCCAAGCTTGTCCATACGCCGCATTTCGGCTGGCTGAGCTTCGACGAAGCGAAGAGAGTGGCCGCTGCCGGCGTGAAGCAGTTGTCGACCATCGGGTTTGGAGTACCGGTCTTCGGCGTCTTTGCCGACGACAACAAACCCCGGTTCCGTGATGGCAGACCATGGCCGGAGTCAATTCTCGATGGCGATGGGCGTGGGCAAGAAGCCGGATACAAGGCCGTGAATGCGCGCACATCGTGGGATGCCGGCGTGGTCTACGGCTACGGTACGGATACAGGCTACGCGCCGAAGGCCGGCCTGGAGCACGAGTTGAAGTCCCTGAACCTGATGTTCTCGATGCAGGACATCATCAAGCTCCTTGGGCCAAACACCGCCTCCTACATCGAGATGGGCGATCAGCTCGGCACGCTGGAAGCAGGCAAGCTCGCCGACATCGTTCTCCTGGCCGGTAACCCTCTCGATGGTTACTGGAATCTGCTGAATCCGAAGCTTGTGATCAAGGGTGGCGTCATCGTTTCGGATCAGCGCTAGCCTGTGCCAAAATGTGCGATCAACAGCGGTCACCACAACGCCACCGGGCGAAGTCACTGGGAGGAATGCATGCGAGATCAATTCGAACGAACATCTGCCGCGTGTGTGCTCGTCGTTGCCTGTCTGGCGGGCACCGCCAGCGCACAGGCGCCGGCGGCTCAGGGCGCACCGGCCGCCCCCGTCAGCAGCGCGGTCGCCGCGCCGACCTACGTCTCCATTCCGCTCGAAATCGCCGTCAACCGGCCGGCCGCCGACGTGTGGAAGCGCATCGGCAAATACTGCGATATCGGGGAATGGCTGCGGATCCCCTGCACGATCACGTCTGGTAAGGACGGCGAGTTTGGTGCCGTCCGTTCCGTCGCGGGCGAGGTCCTCGTGGGAAAGACCGAGCTGTCCTACACCTACACGCAGCCCGTGAGGGACGGCCGGCCCTACAACCTCTATCACGGCACCCTCGAGGCGAGGCCCGTGACCGCGACGACCTCGAAGATCGTCTACACGCTGTTCTTCGACAACTCGATGCTGGCCGACGATGCCGCGCGCGAAGCGGACCGGACGCGCCGGATCGCGCAGTTCACGACGGCGATCGAGAACATGAAAATCCTCGCCGAGGGCGGCACGCTGCCGCCGGCCCCGCCTCGCGGCGGCGGCGCGCCACCGGCCGCTGGCGGCGCAGCGGGCCGCGGACGATAGAGTCCCGTGCGGCTCAGGGGAGTTGGGGACACCGCGGGCGACTCATCCAGGTGAGGCCATGAAGAATCTGATCGCTCTGATAGGTGTGGCATGTGTGACGGCCGTCGGCCCAGCCTCGGCCCAGAACCTCGTGATCACCAACGCGCGAATTCTGGATGGCACCGGGAAGGTCATCGAGCGCGGCGCTATCGTCGTTCGCGACGGCAAGATCGCGTCGGTCACGGCGGGTAATCCGACGGTGCTGCCTGGTGCACGCGTGGTCAATGCACGTGGCATGACCGTGATGCCCGGCTTCATCGACGCACACCGGCACCCGATCCCCGGCAACACCGCGGAGTGGCTGGGAAAGGACGCCGCGGCGCAGATGCGCGCATTCCTGGAGGCCGGCTTCACGACCGTGCTGTCGGCGATCACGGCGGACGAGGGCCTGGAGCTCCGGCGGCGGACCGAGTCCGGCGTCATCAAGGGGCCCAGGATCTTCGCGGCGACGCTGATACCGGTCGCGCGTGCCGGAGGCGGTGGGCGTGGTGACGCCGGCGGACGCAGGGGCGCGCCCGCCGCTGCACCTGGTACCCAGAGTGCCCAGGGTGCCGCGCCGCCAGCCGGTCGCGGCGATCCGGCGCGCTTCGACAACTCGCGGCCGCCGCGGCGTCCCACCGAGCCGGCGGGCGCGATTCCTGCCGAGGAGACCATCAAAGCGGTGGAAGCCGCCGCGAAGGCTGGCTTCGACTACATCAAGACCGTAATGACGGTGACGCCGGGCGGACCCGAGGTCGAGACGCTGCGGCTGATCGTCAACGAGGGCAGGAAGCACAACCTCCCGACCATCACGCACACGGTGACGGTGGTGGATACGCTCGGAGCCGTTGACGCCCGCACGGGTGTGCTCGTGCACACGCCGCACATCGGACGTCTCGACGAGGACCCCGCGGCGGTCCAGAAGATCGCCAAGGCGGGCATCCCCATGACGTCCACGCTGGCGGTCTTCCTTCCGCATTTCTCCCCCGACAACACGCCGCTCTTCCGCGACGGGCTGCCGTTTCCGTGGGACACGTTCTCGAGCGCCGGCCAGGGACCGGTGAACGCGCGGCTGCTCTGGGAAGCCGGCATCTCGTACGGCTACGGCACCGACACGTCATGGCCGCCGAAGGAGTCGCTGAAGGACGAGCTGCGCGCCCTCAGCCTCGTCTTCTCCCCCAAGGACATCGTCACGATCCTGACGAAGAACGCCGCACGCTCGGCGCTCAAGCAGGATCAACTCGGCACGCTGGAGCCCGGCAAGCTGGCGGACCTCGTCATCATCAACGGCGATCCGCTGAACGACATCTACGACGTCCTCAAGGTCGTGACGACGGTGAAGGGGGGCGTCGTGCTGTCGGACAGAACCACGCCGACTGCGCGCGGACGACGGTAATCAGTGAACGCTCGAGTTTTCGGTCGCTCCGTGTGTCGCTGTCGTGCAGCCGGTCCGCGAAATCGTGCGCTATGAAGACCGCCTGATAGTCAATCGTGCGACAAATGGTGGCTCGGAACTTTGAGGGTGAGAGTGATGACACGCAGGCGCGCTGGCGTTGCGGTCGTGGTGGTAGTGCTCGCGTGGATGGTGGCGCCGCGCGCGGAATCACCTGACGGATCGTCCGTTGACCCGACGCTCCGCTTCGAAGTTGCGTCGGTCAAGCCCAACAAATCTCGAGAGGTCCACTGGTTCGTCTCGCGCCGCGCGGCAACCTGGCGATTGGCAGCAATGTTCCGCTCGACGCGGTGATTCGAGCCGCCTATCAGGCGAGTTCGAACCACATCGTCGGCGCGCCAGCCTGGACGTCATCGGAGCGCTTCGACATCGTCGCCAAGGCGCCTTCAGGGATTACGCCTACCATGGCTCGTCGGCCGCGGCTCGGGCCATTCGAGATCATGCTGCGCAATCTGCTAGCCGACCGTTTCAAGCTCGTCGTGCACTCCGAACCGCGGGAAATGCCCGTGTACGCGCTCGTGCGCGGCCGACGCGACGGCAAGTTAGGCCCGAACCTGCAGCCCGTGTCTGAAGAGTGCGCGGAGAGGGTTGCCGATTTCATCGCCGGTCGGCGGCGTCCAACGGTGGACGATCTTCCGCGGCCGGGCCAGCCGATGCCGTGTGGGGCCTTACAAGTGTTGCCGAACAACATTGAGTCGGGTGGGGCGACCATGGCCCAGCTCGCGGAGTGGCTATCGGAACCGCGTGTGTCCGATCGCCTCGTGCAGAACCGCACCGGTTACCGGCGTGTACCGTGTATCGCTGCACTGGACACCGATCGACCTCGCGCGCTCGGATGCGCCGGCGACCGATCAGCCGCTGCAGCTCAACGGCGTTCCGGTCGATGTGACCGAACCGTCACTGTTCACCTCGCTTCAGGAGCAGCTCGGATTGAAGCTCAACGCTGCGCGCGCGCCGCTCGACGTGCTGGTCATCGATCACGTCGAACATCCAACGGAGGACTGAATCCCTTTCGCGCCGGGTCTGACGGAGGAGAGAGGCCAGCCATTGGGGAGCGCGCGATTGCCACCCGAAACGTCGTCGCAACTTCGACGCTGCGAAGATGGTTCGTCGCAGGCTGGGCCCGGCGTCCGAGAACGTCTTCCGTTACCCGCGGTAATGCCTATTGAGCAGGCTCGATCTTCAGCACCGCCCCGAACGTCTCATCGGTGATCGCATAGACGAACCCGTCGGGCCCCGACTTCACTTCACGTATGCGTTGCTTCAGTTCGCTGAGAAAGATCTCACGCCCTGTCGGCTCGCCCTTCGCATTGAACTGGACACGCTGGATGTGCTGACCGGTGTTGTTGCGCATGGCACC
>JAHFUI010000177.1:3676-9207 GCA_023265175.1 Acidobacteriota bacterium | reverse complement strand
AAGCTACCGCCGAGTCAGGATAGTCCTCGCCGCACGTATCGCACACGTCGACCGGCACGTTCCGGATCACGATCGTCGTGCCGTCGCGGTCGACAGTGACGGTCGTCCGGCCCGCTTTCAACATCCCGTGCTTACACGCGAGATACTTCATCGTGTTCGCCTCAGTCTGAACTCGGCATCCCACTCGTTCGGGTTCGGCTCGTAAGCGGTCACTACGAACGACTTCACGGACTTGGCCGCGCTCGAAGCCGCGTTGCTCGCATTTCAGCACCACTACGAGACGGCGGCGCGTCCGTTCGAATGGACCTTCACGCGGCAAGATTTGGCCGCGCTGCTGACCCGACTCCTCGCACTCGCGGAGCATCGGCCGGCCGCATGAAGGGGAAAAGAATGCGGCCTACGGCTTTCGCGCCGTTCGGCCGATAAGTCCCACAGTTGTCCCGCGGATGGAGGCTGGTGTAAACTGTTGACCTTGCACGAGATACTCATCAAGAACGACAGACGGCCGGGTCGCGGCCGCCTGCGCTACTTCGGGCTCGGATTGCTCTGTCTGGGTTTCGCGGCTCCCGCCCGCGCGCAGATTTACACATGGCGCGACGCGAACGGGAACCTCGTGCTGTCCAACCGACAGTCCGCAACCGCCGTGCAAACCTACGCGGTCCCTCAGGCGCAATCGATTCGCGCCACGCGGCCCTCCGACGAATCAGCCAGCCGGTTGTACGAGAATCTGATTGCGGAGCACGCACGCCTCAACGCGATCCGTCCTGATTTGGTCCGCGCCGTCGTGCAGGTGGAATCGGCCTTCAACCCGTACGCGAGGTCGCCCAAAGGCGCGCTCGGCCTCATGCAGTTGATGCCGGCGACGATGCAGCAGTTCGGCGTGAGGAATGCGTTCGACCCGCGCGAAAACGTTCGTGCCGGCGCCGCGTACTTGCGGCAGTTGCTGGATCGCTACGAGAACAACGAACAGCTCGCGCTCGCAGCTTACAACGCCGGACCGGGCGCGGTCGACAAATACGGACAGAACATTCCACCCTATCGCGAGACCCAGGCGTACGTGACGCGAATCAACGGCTTGACCGAGGATTCGGTCCAGACCCCCGGGCGGGTGTTCTACAAGAGCACGGAGATCGTGGACGGCCGTCCCGTGATGCGCTATTCAGATCACAAACCCGCCGCGGGCCCCTTCGAAGTCATCAGTCATCAGTCGTCAGTCGTCAGCCACGTTCAGGACTGACGACCGTCGACTGACGACTGTCGACTGGCGACTATTCACCCCGTTCCACGTCACTGAGATCGATCCGTTCATAGGCGGGGCCGAGTGCTTCGGTGGCCAGCAGCACTTCGACACAGACGATGGCCAAGCCCACCATCGCCGCCGGCACGAGTGCCGCGGCGTCAATCAATCGATGAAACACGAACCAGACGATGAAGCCCGCGATCGCGCCGGGCCCGACCATGACGACGAGGGCGAGCAGCACGCCGGCGAAAAGAATGAGCCGCTGCCCCAGCATGTCGAGGCCGCGGGGGCGCTGATTGCCGATCGGAACCCAGCCGGGGAATAGGACGGCCGCGGCGTTGTGGACCGTGAATTGCGCGAAGATCAGCGCGGGCGCCACCAGCATCGCGGCGGCGGACAGCGACAGTCGCCAGGGCGTCGTCAATTCCGGAAACGCCGCCGTCGACAGAATCGTGCCGCACACGACCGCGAACCAGGCGCAGAGCGTCAGCAGAATCGCCGGCCACAACATCTCACCCCGAATGACGGCGGCGGCTTTCACCGGCCAGGTCTTGAGCAGATCGAGATGCCGAAGATCGCCGCGAAGGTCGCTCCTCACCGTTTGCGGTCCGAGCAATGTCGAAAAGGCCGCCAAGATGAGCGCGACGATGCAGGATCCGGCTGCGGGGCCGCGGGCTCCACTGGCCGACATCCGCAGTGTCGCCGCCATCACGCTGAACAGCACGAACGGAATGAACGGGACAAGCGTCCTGATATTGATGGCGCGCAGGGTCTGCATGCCGTTCTTCCAGAAGAACACTGACTCGGTCCGGCCCGAGAGCGCCAGCGACCACATGGTCGCGCGCACGCGCGGTGCGGCCTGACGCTGCGCCCTGCTCCGAGCCGTTCGGGCCGCCTGGTCCACCGCGGCTTCCTGAAACGCTTCGTCGCTTCGCAGCACCCAGGCGACGAGGACCGCCAGCACTACGACGGCTGCCAGGAACCTGCCGAGGAACTGCGTGGCGGATCCGGCGAACAGAGGCCGGACGAGCGCGATAAACGGCCACAAGATGATCGCGGGCGGGCCACTGCTGACGGCGCCGCCAGCAATCGTCAGCATCGCAGGGATGTTGCCAGCGGATTCGGTCACGACTGCCCGCCACATCGGAGCGCCGACCGTGACGGCCGCGGCAAGGATGGCCACGAGCGGCGTCCATGCCACACGCCGCGCCGGAACGCTTTCGGACATCAATCGGGCGCGCGCCAGCGTCACCCCGGTGAAGTACACGCGAATCGCCGAGAGCACGATGAACATGCCGCCCGCGAACCTGACCCGTTCGGCGATCGCGTTGAACGGCACGAATATCGATGACACGACAGCGCCGAAGAGCAATGGCAGCTGCGACCGCATCAGACGATGAATCAACAACTGACGTCGCGTCACGGGGGCCGGAAACAAGAGATCTGTCTCCGCTTCGCTGAACTCGATCAGCCCGCTGTCGGTCGGGAAGATCCATGTGAGAGCGGCTATCACGAGCAACGCCGCGCCCACCAGCGCCGAGGCGCCTGGCTGCACCGTCGCCAGCGCGGCACCCAGCGAGGGTGTCGTGCGACCGCGGCGGCCCGCCATGCCGGGGCCGCGCATGCGCGCGAAAATCGAGAAATACACGTAGGCGGCGCCCACCACCGCTCCGATCAGATATCGCGGTTCCCTGAGCCGCCTCAACCGGCGGACGATCCGGTTTCTCGTACTGCAGACGATGATGTAGAGGCTCGCGCCGAGCATTTTCTATTATCTCGCGGGGGCTATTCCTGAGCTACCGGGGAGCCGTGGCCGGTGACGCGCATGAAGATTTGCTCGAGATTCGACCCCGCTCCGGCAAGATCGTGGCGCGAGGCCAGCTCGGCGACCGTCCCGTCGGCGATCTTGCGTCCGTGATCCATGATGATCACGCGCGTGCAGATCTCCTCGACCAGGTGCAGCAGATGGGACGAGACGAGCACGCAGGCGCCGGATCGGCCGCGCGCGACGATCGTCTGCCGCATCCGCCTGATGCCGACCGGATCGAGACCGGTCAGCGGTTCGTCGAACAGCAGCGTCGACGCGTCACGCACGAGGCCGCATGCGATCACGACCTTCTGTCTCATCCCGCGCGACAATTCGCCTGGCAGCGATCGTTCCTTCCCGGCCAGTTCCAGCTCCTCGATGAGCGCTTTGGCGCGCTGCTCGAAATCCTCGACCTGATACAGCCGCGCGACGAGCCGCAGATGCTCGCCCACGGTCAAGTACTCGAACAGGTGCGGTTCGTCCGGCATGAAGGCCAGGCGACGCTTGGCGGCGATGGCATCGGCGACGATGTCGTGACCATCCACCAGGACGCGGCCCGACGTCGGACGCAGGATGCCCGCCAACGCGCGCAACGTCGTGGTCTTGCCGGCGCCGTTGGGGCCGATGAGCCCGACAATCTCACCGCTGCGGACCTGAAACGAGAGGCCGTCGACGGCGGTGAACGTGGACCCCGAAGGACCAGCGTATGTGCGCGTGAACTGTTCGACGACGAGGGCCACAGTGGTTCCTATGCTACGATGAGAGACTCGGGAGGGATTCACTTACTTGGCTAGTCACGCATCCGCGCTCAAAGCGCATCGTCAGAGCCTGAAGAATCGAGAGCACAACCGCCAGTTCCGGTCGCGCCTGCGCAATGCGCTCAGGAGCATCCGCACCGCCATCGACGGCGACGACTTGAGCGGCGCCAAGGCTGCGCTGAAGCAAACCATCTCGCTCATCGACAGGATGGCGAGCAAAGGGATTATTCATCGCAACGCCGCGAGCCGCTATAAATCGCGACTGGCCGGTCGGATCGCCGCCAAAGGCTGAGGGCCAGCGGGCCCTGATCCCGGATCCAGCCCGCACGTTCGGCCGGGCCTCAGGAGGCCCGGCTGGATTTACGCCGCCCACACAATTCGACGACCAGCCGCTCCAGCAGGACACGCGCGTCACCCGCGGATCGCTTCAGGTCCAGGTCCGTGCGGAACAACGACTCGACCGCGGCAGTCAAATCACCGGGAGCAATCGCCGGAAACTTGGCGCGCACGAGCCACCCGAGCTGTCCCAGAATTTTTTCCGCCGGAGCGCCGGCGTCCAGCATCAGCACGAGCTGGCGGAGCGCTTCCGCGGCGTTTCGTTGCTCGATGGCATTGGTCATCGCCCAGTCGTCCTGCAGCGCGGCCGGACCCGCGATCTGTCTCACATCGTCGACGCTGATGCTGGTCTGTCCCAACGCGTACAGCAGCAGGCGATCGACTTCCCCTCGCAGTCTTCGCACATCAGTTCCCGCACGCGCCGCGAGCAGCCGCGACGCCGTGGCATCAATCTCCGCGCCCGCAGCGGCCACGCGCGTGCGAACCCACCGCTCGGCATCGGCCTGATCCTCGATCACGCCGCACAGGACGATGGTCGCGCGCTTGGACAGAAGCTTGTACATCCGGCTTCGCTTGTCGAGCGATCCGCCGACGAACACGACGACGGTCTGTCGCTCCGGTTCTTCGAGGTAGGTCTCGAGTTGTCCGAGGGCGCGCGTCGCTGCCTCGCTCTCCCGTCGTGGGGCGAGGAGGACCTCCGCCTGCAGCACGACGACCACCCGGGACGGCGACATCATCGGCAGCGTGCGCGCGGAGGCCAACAGCGAGGCGACGCCGCTTGCCAACCGATCGCCGCTGGTCATGTCTCCCGCATGGATACGCTCGACGTTGAACGCCCGCAGTCCTTCCTCGACCAGCTCCGCAAATTCCGTGGCCAACGCCGACTTTTCGACCTCGTCGTCGCCTTGAAGGAGGTAGACCGGATCTGGCCGGCCCGACGCGATCTGCTTTCGGACGGCGCCAGGGGTTGCTAGAGGCACGGCTCGCCCTGGGCAACGTCAAACGACAAACGCAAAACGTAGAGGGTGATGGGCGAACGCCTTGTGTTTTCCGTTCTGCGTTTTACGTTGTCTGTGTTGATCAAAAGGCCTCGAGGATCGAGCTCACGATCGTTCTCGCGAAGTCAGTGCTCATGCGATCGACCGCGTTGGTGTCCTGGCCGAAGAAGGCCGCTGGATCCTGGGCGTTGACGCCGCTCTGCGCCTCGTACTCCTGGCGGAAGGTGAGGCCTGGGTTCTCCCACAGCGTCTTGTTGTCGTGGAGATCGCGCAGCTGTATGTGCGCCGACAGCGTCAGCGCGTAACGGCTGGCGAGCTGCTGGCTGTTGAAGCTGACCGGCACGAGCGTCGCGCCTGAAATCTCGCCGATGAGCAGGGCATCGACGCCGCTG
>JAHFUI010000177.1:0-3576 GCA_023265175.1 Acidobacteriota bacterium | reverse complement strand
AGCCGCGCCCGCACCTTGCCGTTGATTTGCACCGGGACGACGACCTCGTCGGCTTTGGCGGCCGCCGCGTCGAAGCGGGGCCAGCCCGCGTGGGCGATGCCCTCGGAGTGGCCGAGCATGCGCCACATCTCCTCCGCGCCGTGAGGAGCAAAGGGCGACAGCATCAGCACCAGGGCATCCAGGGCTTCGCGCAGCACGCCGATGGTCTGCACCCGCTCCATGCCGCCGAGCGGCCTCGGACTGCGTGTCGGCGCACCGTGCACGGTCCCCTCGCTGAATGCATACAGCTCGTTGACCAGCTCCATGAGCGACGACACCGCGGTGTTGAGGTGCATCCGCTCTTCGATGTCGATCGTGATCCGCCGAATCGTTTCGTGCGTCTTGCGCCGCACGGCGCGCTCCGCCCCGGTGCAATCATCACCACACGCCGGGATGCCCGCTCCCCCAATCGTCCCGGCCCAATGATCCACGAGACGCCACACCCGCACGAGAAACCGAAAGCTTCCTTCCAAACCGCTGTCGCTCCACTCCACTTCCTTTTCGGGCGGGGCGACGAACATCACGTAGAGCCGGAGCGTATCCGCCCCGTATTTCTCGAGCATCTCGTCCGGATCGACGACGTTGCCCTTCGATTTGGACATGACGTTGCCGTCTTTGAGCACCATGCCCTGCGTGAGCAACCGCTTGAACGGCTCGTCGAAGTTGAGCAGCCCCACGTCGCGCAGCACGCGGGTGAAGAAGCGCGAGTAGAGCAGATGCAGAATCGCGTGCTCGACTCCCCCGCTGTAAAAGTCCACCGGCATCCAGTAGGCGGAGTGAACGGGATCGAACGGCAGGTCGGCATTCCGCGGATCGCAAAAGCGCAGGAAGTACCAGGACGAGTCGACAAACGTGTCCATCGTGTCGGTCTCACGCCGCGCCGGTCCCCCACACGTGGGACACGTCGTCCGAACGAACTCCGGCACCTGCGCGAGGGGCGAATCGCCTCGGCCAGTGAATGTCGTCACCTTGGGCAGCGCCACCGGCAACTGGTCGAGAGGGACCCCGACGACGCCGTCTTTGTCGCAATAGATGACGGGGATCGGCGTGCCCCAATAACGCTGGCGCGAGATGCCCCAATCCTTCAGGCGATACTGCACTTCGCCCGTCCCAATCCCCCGGCTTCTTGCGTCGGCGATCATCCGCGTCATCACGTCAGGGGATTCTTGGCCGGTGTATTCGGCGGAGTTGACCAGACGTCCATAATCGGTCGACGCGGCCTCGATCGCTCCAGAGGAACCTGCCTCATGGACGGGCTTCGCGGGGGCCCCGACGCCGCGCTCCGCATGTGAAGGATGCGATTCGACGCCGGGCTCGACGACGACACGAATGGGCAGGCTGTACTTCCGCGCAAAGTCGAAGTCGCGCTGATCGTGCGCCGGCACGGCCATGATGGCGCCGGTGCCGTACTCCGCCAGCACGAAGTTGGCGATCCAGATTGGCACTTCTTCGCCGGTGAACGGGTTGCGGGCCTTGCGGCCCGTGTCGAACCCCTCTTTCCCGGTCAGCCGCGCGTCGCGATCGAGGGCACGGAACCTGCCGAGCTCGCCGCGAAACGCCGCCGGGGCCGCGCTCTCCGCCGCAAACCGCTCGACGAGCGGATGCTCGGGAGCCAGCAGGACGAACGTCGCCCCGTAGATCGTGTCGATGCGGGTCGTGAAGATCTCGATGGCGTCGCCGCCGACGACCGGAAACGTGACGCGCGCGCCTTCGGAGCGCCCGATCCAGTTGCGCTGCATGACGACGACTTTCTCAGGCCAGTCGGTCAGCGTCTCGAGGCCCTGCAGCAGATCGTCGGCGTACGCCGTGATGCGGAAGAACCACTGCTCGAGATCGCGCGTTACGATCGTCGTGGCGCACCGCCAGCACGCGCCCTCGACCACCTGCTCATTGGCGAGGACCGTCTGACAGCTCGGACACCAGTTGACGGTCGAGTGCTTCCGGTACGCGAGACCGCGCTCGAACATCTTCAGGAAGATCCACTGGTTGAACTTGTAGTACTCGGGCAGACAGGTGGCGATTTCGCGCTCCCAGGCGTAGCTGACGCCCAGCCGCTGCAACTGCCCTTTCATGTGCGCGATGTTCCCGAGCGTCGAGGTCTCGGGAGGGGTCCCGGTCTTGATGGCTGCATTTTCAGCGGGCAGGCCGAACGCGTCCCAGCCGAAAGGATGCAGCACGTTGAAGCCGCGCAGCCGCTTCGTGCGCGCCATCACATCGCCGATGATGTAGTTGCGCACGTGTCCGACGTGCGCGTGCCCGGAGGGGTACGCGAACATCTCCAGGCAGTAGTACTTCGGCCGCGTCGGATCCTCAGCGACCTCAAAGGCGCGCGCGGCGGCCCATTGCTGCTGCCATTTCTTGTCGAGTTGCTGCGGCTTGTAATCCGTCATGGGGCTGAGATCATTCTACCTGTTCGACGGAATTTCCCTCCCGCGCTAACGGCCAAGGTGCGCGATCGGGATATCTATCTCGTCGTCGGCTTTCCTGACGGCGATCTGCCCGAGCAGCTCTTCTTCGATACGCAGACCGGCTTGCTCGTGCGCAAGGGGACGGCCACAGCCACGGCACTCGGTGACTACGCGGTGCAGACCGACTACGATGACTACCGGGATGTCGCCGGCGTGAAGATTCCCTATCTCGTCCGCACCATCGGCATCAGTCCCGCCGATGGCGTGACGACGTGCATCGAGAAGGTGGACGCCAACCCGCAGCTCGACGCCGGCATGTTCATCAAGCCCGTCTCGAAGTAAGTACCTATCGTCGCGTTGCTGGTGGCAGAAGCGGCTTGCGCTCGGGCGGCAGGTGCTGATCGACGGCGTTCATCATCATGCCCACCGTGAAGTAGTCGGCCATGAGCGCCATCATCTCGATCGTCCGCTGACGTCCGAACCCCTCCACCATCTTTGCCCACAGATCACTGCTGACCTTGTGCTCGCGAAAGAGGGCGCGAAAAAACCTGATCAGCGTGGCGTCCTTTTCGGCCAGCCCCGTCACGTCCCTGTCGAATTTCACGACGTCAATAACCGACTGTTCCAACCCCGCCCGCAGGCCCGCGGGCTCGTGCGCGGACCACTCGTACTGCTGGTCGATCTCCCTGGCGGTAATCAGGACCACCAACTGGTACGTTCGGACGCCGAGGGGGAACCCCTGCCCACTCGGTACTCCCAAGGCCCGGCCTATCAAGCCCTGTCCCTCGGCGATCTTCGGGCTGTATCTCGTGACGTGCCCGGGCCCCGGGCCCGGGGTTGTGGCAGGCCTGGCGTCAAAGAGCTTCTGGCTCTCGGCATCCAGATCACCCCGCGTGACCGGCGGCAGCCGCGAGAGCGTCACCGGATTGATATCCGGAGGCAGCGGGGCCTGACCCTCGAGCGCGACCGCTGGAAGCACAGCAACGAGCAGGACCAACATTCGGATGCTCATGAAGTCACCTCCTAGCCGGCGCTACGGCTTGACGAAATCAGTCTCGCCAGCTCTCACGCCGGTAGTCTAGTCCAAGTCTCGTTTCCACCGAGTGTCGCCGCTCACGTAAAACCGCGT
>JAHFUI010000176.1 GCA_023265175.1 Acidobacteriota bacterium | reverse complement strand
GGCGGCGTCGCCCGGCACAACGAGCGCCACCGCCGCGATGATGCAGCCGCCGGCGAGCGTTCGAAGAAAGCTGCGCATCCTGTTTAATCTTAGCAGGCCGTCGTGAAAGTCACACGGCCCGCGAGTCACGAAGGATCTTGCCACGGAGTCACGGAGCCACAGAGATTTTCTTAAGGTTTTCTCTGCGTCTCGGTGACTGTGGCGAATTTCTCAGTGTCTCGCGGCCCGTCGGACTTGCACCCTGGGCCGCTAGCGGAACTTCTGCCAAACACACGAACATCCAAGTGCTAACATCCCGCACGTGACGCCGCCGGGCACCACCAGAACCAATCCCCCGCTGACAGTCCTGTCGGACGATGAGCGGTTATTTTACGACAGCGTCTATGAGTTCGCGGACCGCGAAATCCGCCCGGTCGTCCGGGAAATGGACGAGCACGCGAAGATCGCCGACGGGATTGTGGGCAAGCTGTTCGATCTTGGTGTCATGGCGATCGAGATTCCCGAGGCGTTCGGCGGCGCCGGTGCAAGCTTTTTCCACGCGGTTCTGGCCGTCGAGGCATTGTCACGGGTCGATCCGTCCATTGGCGTCCTCGTCGACGTGCAGAACACGCTCGTGATCAACGCGCTGCTGGGATGGGGCAGCGATGAGATCAAGCGGCGATATCTGCCGAGGCTCGCATCCGGCACGATCGGGGCCTACGCGCTGTCGGAAGCCGGCTCCGGCAGCGACGCCTTCGCGATGAGCACCCGCGCGACGGAGACCGCCGGCGGCGAGTGGGCGCTCACCGGCCGCAAGCTGTGGATCACCAACGCCAACGAGGCGGATCTGTTCATCGTGTTCGCCACGGTCGATCCGGCGGCCGGCCACCACGGCGTGACCGCGTTTCTCGTCGAGCGCGGGTGGGCGGGTTTTGCGGTCGGCCGCAAGGAGGACAAGCTCGGGATTCGCGCCAGCAGCACGTGCGAGCTCGTGCTGGAGGACTGCCGCGTGCCCCGCACGCAGGTGCTGGGCGAGGTCGGCAACGGGTACAAGGTCGCCATCGAGACGCTCAACGAAGGACGCATCGGCATCGGCGCGCAGATGATCGGCCTCGCACAGGGCGCGCTCGATCATGCGATCGTGTACACGAAAGAGCGGAGGCAGTTCGGCAAGGCGATCGCCGACTTTCAGGCCGTGCGGCATCAGATCGCCCGCGCCGCGATCGACCTTGAAGCGGCGCGGCTGATGGTCTATAACGCCGCGCGCCTGCGCGACGCGGGGCAGCCGTTCCTGACGCAGGCAGCCATGTGCAAGGTGTTCTCGTCGGAGGTCGCCGAACGTATCACATCGCTCGCCGTCAACCTCCTCGGCGGATACGGCTTCGTCAAGGACTTCCCCGTCGAGAAGCTGTTCCGCGACGCGAAGATCGGACAGATCTACGAGGGCACGACGAACATGCAGCTCCAGACCATTGCGAAGCAGATCATCGGGTAATTGGGGTAATTGGGTAGCACGATCCGCAATCGGGGCGAAGCGTTCCTCGTCTAGATAACGAGATGACCAGATGACCAGATTCATGAATTCGTCAGGATACTGGCCGCAATAATCATCCGCTGCGCCTCGGACGTCCCCTGGTAGATCTCCGTCGCGCGGACGTCGCGGAACAGCCGCTCGACCGTCGACCCTCGGCGATATCCAGCCGAAGCGAGGATCTGCATCGCTTTATCGGCGGCCCTATGCGCCGCCTCGGAGGCGGCCAACTTGGCCATCGAGGCGTCGACCATGTCCTTGTCCTGACGATCCTTGGAAGCCGCGGCCTTCCAGGTGAGCATCCGCGCCGCACCGAGCTCGGTGGCCATGTCGGCCAGCATCCACTGGATCGCCTGATAGCTCGCAATCGGCTGGCCGAACACCTCGCGCCGTTTCGCGTACGCGATCGCCTCGTCGAGCGCGGCTTCGCCGATGCCAAGCGCCTGCGCCGCAATCGCGACGCGGCCACCTCGCAGCGCCCACATGGCGAGGCGAAACCCCTCATCGACCGGACCGAGGACGGCGGCGTCGCCGACGGTCACGTCGAGCTCGAGATCCTGGCAGCCTAGTCCCCGAACACCGAGCGAATCGGCGCGTGCGCTGCGCGTCACACCCGGCGTGTCCATCGGCACCAGAAACGCGGTCACGCCGTGGCTGCGCGCGTCGGGCCGTGTCGACGCGAACACGATTGCGACCGACGCGGCGTCGGCGTTGGCGACCCACACCTTGCGGCCGGTGATGCGGTACCGGCCGCCGGATTTGGTGGCGCGCGTCTTCTGATTGGCCGCGTCGGTGCCGGCGTCGATTTCCGACAGCGCGAACGCGCCAATGGCCTCGCCTCTCGCGAGCGCGCGGAGCCACTGCTGTTTCTGCCGCTCGCTTCCCGCGTGCGCAATCAGCTCGGCCACGAGCGAAGTGCTGACCGACAGCGCGACCGCGACCGTCGCGCTCGCCCGGGCAATCGCCTCGATCGCGAGGGCGTAACTCACGCAGTCCAACCCGCTGCCGCCCCACGCGTGCGGGATCGTGATGCCGAGCAGACCGCGCGCGCCCGCCGCGCGCATGACGTCGAGGGGATAGTCGCCGCTTTCGTCGATGGCGGCCGCCCGCGGCGCGACGACCTCACGCGCGAACCGCTCGACGGATTTCTTGAAGGCCTGCTGTTCGGGGGTCAGCTCAAGAACCATGCGCGCACAAACAAATGCAACCACGAAAACATGAAGACACGAAGAAAATGTTTTCTTCGGCGCCTCAGCCCTCCGTCTCTCTCTTCCATAGCCCGAAATCGCTTTTCCGCTTGGGACCATCCGCGATTCAGATCGCGTCACGTAGTCGATAGTCGTCTCGCCGCGTCGACCTTGGTGTCGAGATGCCATGAACCACCACGAGCCGGCTCTCTGCCGCTGGCGATGATTCTGTTATCCGTTCCCTGTCAATCGCGGCTGTGGTAAATTCGCGCTGTTTTTCAGGTGTGTCGCTTTTGATGGGGCGTCCACTCGTACCACGGGTGCTCGTCATCGACGACGACCCGGGCACGCTCGTGGGGTTCAGAGAGATCCTACGGTGTGAGGGATGTGAGATCGTGACGGCTGCGACAGGCCGCCAGGGCGCGAGCGCGGCCCGAGAGCAACGGTTCGATGTCATTCTTGCCGACCTTCGTCTTGGCTGGATGGGGTGCTGACGGTCACCTACGTGATCTGGTTCTGGCACGCGCTGCGCAGAGATCGCTAAACGCCCTGGCGGTTGAGGCCCGTCGTTGTGTAGCGCGCCCTCTCACGCGCAGTTGGCGCTGGCTCAAACGATTAGTTCTATGTCGATGGGATTTGTGATTCCGTGGCGAGCGCGCCACAGTCTCTGGCGATCGCTCGCCGCCGCTGCTCTCCGTGCTGGAATTTCGATTGTGGCTCTCAGGTTGTTCGGTCAATTCCTACGTCTCCCTCGCTAATGTCGCCCTGGGCGGAGAACGCGAGGGCACCGTTGGCATCCTCGCGGGCAGGTCGAACAATAACTGAAGCCTGGCCTTTTTCGTGCTTTCGTGTCTTCGTGGCCGAGACGTGCTGTTCCGACGCTCAGCGCTCCGCGCTACGCGTTGTCTTTCGCGAGCCTCTCGAAGATCGGCCGCAGCCGCTCTGCCGTCTGCGTCAGCTCTTCGGGTAGCACGCGGACGTTGCCGACCACCGACATGAAGCTGGTGTCGCCGGTCCACCGCGGCACGAGATGGACGTGCAGGTGATCGACGATGCCGGCGCCCGCGGGCCGTCCCAGGTTGATCCCGATGTTGATCCCCTGCGGCGTGTAGGCTTCGAACAGCGCGATCTCCGCGTGTCGAGTGAGCTGCATCAGCTCGGATAATTCGTCCGGCGTCGCTGAACGAAGCGTGGCCACATGGCGGTTGATCACAACCATGAGATGACCGTTGTTGTAGGGATAGCGGTTCAGGATGACGTAGGAGGCGCGGCCCCGGATGAGAACCAGGCCGTCAGGGCCGGCTGGTGGTGATACGGTGGCGGCGTCACAGAAGATGCACCCTTCGTCGGGGGTGCTGCCAGCCGCTCCCGTCACATAGGAGAATCTCCAGGGGGACCAGAGGCGTTCCATAAGTCGACAGTCGTCGGTCGACAGTCGTCAGTCGGCGGTCGTCAGTCGACGGTCGTCAGCAGGGCACTCGAATCACGACTGTCGACTGGTGACTGATGACTGACGACTATTACCCCGCCAGCGTGTCGGGTGGCACGACCGTCCCGCCGACGGGCGAGGCGACGGCCAGCGCACCTTCGCGGTTGATGAGCTCTTTCAATTCTTTCCCCGGCTTGAAGTACGGCACTTTCTTCGGCGGCACATCGACTTTGTCTCCGGTTTTTGGATTCCGGCCCTTCCGCGGCTCGCGCTTGCGCAGCCGAAAGCTGCCAAAGCCGCGCAACTCGATCTTCTCGCCGCGATGCAAGGCATCGATGATGCTCTTGAACACCGTGTCGACGATGACTTCCGAGTGCTTCTTGGTCAGGTCCGAAACCCGTGAGACTTCCTCAACGAGCTCCGCCTTGGTCATGCTGCCGCCTGTCATTGCTCCTTCTCCCTAGAGGCTGGAGGCTGGAGGCTGGAGGCTAGGGGCCAGAGGCTAGCGTTCGTCCAGCCTCCAGGCCCCAGCCTCTAGTCCCTACCGGTTCCTGAAGTGATCGCCGAGCGTCGCCGCGCCGGACCCTTCGCCTTCCTGATACGTTTCCCAGTCGGCGCGGAATTCATCCGACTTGAGCGCGCGAATCGACAGGCCAATCTTCCGTTCCGCCGGCGCCACTTTGATGATCTTCATCGGGTAGGTCTCGCCCACCACGAGCTCAATCTTCCCTTCCTTGCCGGCCGCCGGAGAATCGTCGAACTCCGACACGTGAATCAACCCTTCGATGCCCTCGTCGAGCTCGACGAACGCGCCGAAGTTCGTCATCCGCACGACCTTGCCCTCGATCGTGTCTCCCACGTGATGGCGCGAAAAGAAGTCGTCCCAGATGTCGGTCGCGAGCTGCTTCAACCCGAGCGACAGCCGCTGATTCTCGGCGTCGATGTTCAGCACCATCGCCTCGACGACATCGCCCTTCTTGAGCACCTCCGACGGGTGCTTGATCCGCTTGCTCCACGACATGTCGGAGATGTGGATCAGCCCGTCGATGTCGTCCTCGACTTCGACGAACGCGCCGAACTCGGTCAGGTTGCGCACCTTGCCGGTGAGCTTCGAGCCGACCGGATACTTGCCGGCGAGGTCGTGCCACGGGTTGGTCTCGACCTGCTTGAGGCCGAGCGAGATGCGCCGGGCGGTCGGATCGACGCCGAGCACCATCGCGTCCACGCTGTCGCCGACGTTGAGAATCTTGGACGGATGCTTGACGCGCTTGCTCCACGACATCTCGCTCACGTGGATCAGCCCTTCGACGCCCGCTTCGAGCTCGACAAACGCGCCGTAGTCGGTGAGGCTGACGACTTTTCCGATGGCGCGCCCGCCGACCGGATATCGCTCCATCACGTTCGCCCAGGGATCCGTGATCAGCTGCTTGTGGCCGAGCGACACGCGTTCGGTCGCCGCGTCGTACTTCAGCACGATCACGGCGATCTCGTCGTTGACCTTGAAGATCTCCGAGGGATGGCCCACGCGTCCCCACGACATGTCGGTGATGTGCAGCAGACCGTCGATGCCGCCCAGGTCGATGAACGCGCCGTAATCGGTGATGTTCTTGACGACGCCCTTGATCACCGTGCCTTCGGCCAGCGTCTCCAGCGTGTGCTTCTTCTTCTCGGCGTTCTCTTCCTCGAGCAGCGCCTTTCGCGACAGCACGATGTTGCCGCGCTTCTTGTTGACCTTGATCACGCGCATGCGGAGCTCTTGTCCGCGCAGCGCATCGAGGTTTCTGACCGGCCGCACGTCGATTTGCGACCCGGGAAGGAACGCGCGGACGCCGATGTCGACCGCCAGGCCACCCTTGATCCGCTCGATGACGCGGCCGATCACGACCTTGCGCTCGGCATAGGCCTTCTCGACCTCGTCCCAAATCTTCATCTTCTCGGCTTTTTCGCGCGACAAGACGACGTAGCCTTCGCGATCCTCGGTGCGCTCGAGCAGCACGTCGACGATGTCTCCCGGTTGCACGGTGACGTCGCCGTTCTCGTCGAGGAACTCGCTGATCTGAATCATCCCTTCGGACTTGTAGCCCACGTCGACGATCACTTCCGACGGATTGACTTTGAGAACGGTGCCTTTGACGACCTCGCCTTCCGCGATGTTTCGGAAGCTGCTATCGTAGATGTCGAGCAGCCGGGCGAACTCGGCGGGATCGAGCTGATCATCGCCTTCCCGCGGACGGGCCTTCAGCCCGCCGGAGCGCTCGCCGCGAGTCTCGCGGTCGATCGTGCCGGCGCTTGAAACGCCGGAGCGATCTGGAGTGTTGTTGTCTTCCACGTTCGCCATGCCTTACGGGTCCTCCTGTGTCGATCGATGGGCGGTCATTGGTGAGCGGGAATCCGGCGTCCCGCAGGCTCAGCGCTACCGCCACAAGGGCGCCCTCGCCGGTTACCGATAAGCAGCAGAGAGTACGACACTTATCGCCAAACTGTCAAGGTTTCGAAAGGACGAAAAGATGGCCAAACGACATGCCGGCACACGGGCGCGATCGACCGGGCGGACGCGCAAACGCGCGCCAAACGGTCGTTCGGGTAAACGCCCGACCGGCAAACGACAGGTGAGCCGGACTCCGGCCACAGGCCGAAAGCGGGGCGGCGTCAAGGCGAAGGTCACGGCCAAAGCGAAGACAGCGGCGTCGCGCAAGCCGGCCAAGCGTCAGGCTTCGAAACGGACGCGTCGCGCTGGCTCGGTCGCCGCCGGCAAGCGGCCGAGGCTCGACCGCGCCCGGCGGACGCTCGACGAAACCGTGCAGACTCCCCCGTCGTCATTGGACATGAATCGTCGAGGATCCGCCGTGCGAACCGGACGCGCGGAAGTTCAGGAGCGGCTGCAGGAGCATCAGGGGATGTCGCCCGCCATCACGGGGGGAGACGTCGACGTCGACGTCCAGAACGCCTATTTTACCGGCGACGAAGCGCCTGGGGGCGACAACCAGACGCCTGACCAGGATATCGTCGACGACATCGGCAAAGCGCTTGGCGTCGAATATCAGGACAACGAAGAGCTGAAGGCCTCCGACAAGGTCACCGAACGCGACAAGCACCGATGGGAATTGGATCCGGCTTCATCGGAAGACTACCAAGAGCGTAAAAAGCCTTGACGGTCTGGGCGCGGTGACGTACGATAAGCTCATGATCCCACAACACTTACAGCCGTTGTTCTGGGATACGAACCTTGAAAGCTTCAATCCGAGCGCCTACCCGCTCTACACCATCGAGCGGGTGCTCGAACACGGGGACGAAGACGACGTGGCCTGGCTCCTCCGGGTGTTCACCCGGGAACAGATCCACGAGGTGCTCCGCACCGACCGGCGCCTCACCTCCCGTTCCGCGAACTTCTGGGCCTTGGTTTTCGACCTGCCCGTCCAGGAAGTCGCGGCCCTGCGCCGCGAATCCTAACGCCCTCCGTTGCGTCCCACGATAAACGTCAACGAGGTATTTCCATGCCCGAACACCAATCAGAGTGGCACCCTGAAGTTCTGCCGGCGGATTGGACGCGGGCGGCAGACGATCTCGCTTCCCGGTCCGCACTGGACGATTTCTATCTTGCCGGAGGCACGGGCCTCGCGCTCCAGCTCGGCCACCGGCGTTCCATCGACCTCGACCTGGTTCGGGAAACCGAGTTCGGGAGCTCGGAACTCCGCGATCGGTTGCGCGGCCTCGCCGGTCTGCGCAAGCTGGAGACCGCGCTCGGCACCGTCCACCTGCAGCTCCACGGCGTCAAGGTGAGCTTCCTGCACTATCCCTACCCACTCCTCTTCCCGCTCCGCCAGTTCGAGCGCATCGCCGTGGCCGACCCGCGCGACATCGCCTGCATGAAGCTGGACGCGATCGCCAATCGCGGCAGCCGCCGGGATTTCGTGGATCTGCATCTCGCCGCCCAGACGTACGGACTGAGCGGGATCTTCGGCTGGTTCGCGCAGAGGTACGCCTCCGTCTCGTACAGCCGCACACACCTGTTCAAGGCGCTCACCTACTTCGAGGACGCCGAACGGGAGCCGATGCCGGACATGCTCGTCCCGCTCGACTGGGCCGCCGTCAAGCAGTACTTCCTCTCCCAAGTGCCCCGCCTGCCGCGTCTCTCCTGAAACCTGGCCGGCGGCGGCTCCAGTATCATCCGCCGGTTTGCCTATCGCGACCGGCATTTTCTTTGGAACTACACGCTGGTGCAGGCAGGAATGATCAAGGAATGCGTTTCGGCTGCCGGACGAACATTCTGGCCCTCCGCGCAGACGGGAAAATGGAAAGTGTTGGTGATGACCAAGTGCGTGACTACGAGCACGTCTTTGATGACATCTGGAACTGCGCATCCTAGCTCTTATGACCTGCGATATTCGGATTCATCAAGACGACGTCGACAGAACGATTGATGACTTCGCAGCACGCATCAAAGCGATTCGTAGCGAGGCGTTCAAGCAAGCGCAGGCGAAGCACTGGGCATCGGAAGGTCGCATCTGGGACACCTCGTCGTCAAGCTGAGAAAGAAAGATTGGAAATGGGTTGGCCGACGGAGAAGTGTCAAGTCTGAAGTCTGGTGAGACTTGAGACTTCACACCTGAAACTTCCCGCGGACGATCACCATCACTTCGTCGACGACATCATCCACCGACTTGCCCGTCGTGTCGATCACCACGGCGTCTTGGGCGGCGTACAGGGGCGACGCGGTGCGTGTGCGGTCCAACGTGTCGCGCGCGGCGAGGGCGGTCACCACGTCGCTGACCGGCGTCGACGCGGCCGAGTGCGCCGGATCGCTGGCCCGCCGCCGCGCCCGTTCCTCGGCCGAGGCGTCCAGATAGAGCTTGACGTCGGCGCGCGGAAACACGACGGTGCCGATGTCGCGTCCCTCCATCACGATTCCACCGCCCACACCAAGTTGGCGCTGGCGATCGACGAGCACGGCGCGCACCTTCGGCAGCCGCGCGACCGCCGCCGCCGCCCGATCGATGTCCGGCGTACGAATCGCGCGCGTCACGTCCGCATCGTCTATCGAGACGTGCGTGTCCGAAATCTCGATCCGGCATTGCCCGGCGACT
>JAHFUI010000175.1 GCA_023265175.1 Acidobacteriota bacterium | reverse complement strand
GGGGGCCCCGGCGCTGGCTGCGTTGCTCCTCCGTCAAATACGCCCGGTATTCTCGGTCGTCGCGCCTTGGGAGCGGGGCGCCTCGCCCGTCTCGGTGCGACGCCAGACTTTCACCACGGGCAACGACACGATTCAGCGCCGGGACCGCGATCGGCCGCACCCCGCGACGTTCCCGCCGCGGCTGCCCGAACAGTGTCTCCATCTCCGCGGCCTGTCGGGCATCGCCGTGGCGATGGATCCGTTCACCGGCCTCGGCAGCACGGCGATCGCCTGCGCCCGGCTGGGAATCGACTTCATCGGCGCGGACATCGACGAGACCTACCTGACCGAGGCGGTCGCGCGCACGCGCGCAGCGGTAGCTATTTCTTCGTGGCCGACGCCGGGGCCGGCAGCGGCTTGATCGAGTATTCCTTCCGGAAGACGAGCTGCACGCCGGGCCGTTTGACCTTCACCTCGAGCCGCCGGTTCTTCCTCAGCGGATCCGGATTCTTCGAATAGAACCCCAGCACGTAGTAATCGCTGGTCTCGGCGTCGATGCGGCGAATCGCTTTTCCGAAATCGTTCATGTTGACGACGGCGAGACCGCCGGTCTCTTCGGCGAGCACGCGGAGACTGTCCTGCGACTTGCGGACGAATTCCGCCCACTGCTGCGGGTCGACGTTATCGTCGAGATCCGACAGCGGGCCGACCAGGCCGCGCGGATCCATCGTATAGATCGTCACGTTCGCCCGATTGGCTGTGCGCGTCAGATCCCACAGCTCGCGCGCCAAGTCGGCGTCGGCGAATTCCTCCTGCTGTTTGAGATTGCCCGTGTCGCGCGTCGGATCCACGCTGGTCCCGTCGTTTTTCGCCTGTTCGGCCGCGGCGGCATTCTGCGACTGCGCCAGCTGGTTCTGCGCGAACGGCGAGTTGGGATCCATCAGGCCGAACCGCGCGTTCTGATACGGCGCGAAATCGTAGCCGTCGCTCACATAGATCAGCGCCTTGCGGCGGTTGTGCACCTGCTCGAGGTTGTTGAGCGTTTCCTCGACGGTCGAGAACGCCACGTGCGCGCGATAGCGGATCTCGCTCGGGCCGCCCGGCCCTGATGGCCCATTGATGATGTCCTGCGGCTTCAGCTCGTTGCCCGTCATCTTCTTGATGGCATCCTGGAGCCGGTTCTTGTCGTACGTCATCTGGACCTGAATCGACGACGGGCCGCTCGAGACGATGCCGAACATGTCGCCGTCGTGCAGCAGCTCCTTCGAGATCTTTTGAAATAGCTCCCGCACGCGGCCGGTATTGTGGAACTGCAGGTGCTGATCGTCCACGAAAAACACGAAAATACGGCCCGACACGTCGGCCACCCGTGGCTTCGCCGGCGGCAGGATGATCCCTTCCGGCGGAGGCGGTGGCGGAGGCGTCAGCAAGTTCGACACGCGTCCGCCATAGATCACGTTCATCGAGGAGATATCCTGCAGGACGCCGTCCTCATACACGTCGAAGTCGTCCTTCTTGAGGTCCGGAACGAAATTGCCCTTCTCATCGCGGGCGAGCACGTCGGTCGTCACGAGATCGACCCGCACGCGGAAGTTCGGATTCTGCGGTGGCGGTGCCGGCGCCTGGGCCGAGAGAGCGGTCGCCAAAGCCACCAGAAGTACAGCGGACCAGAACCCGTTCTCTTGCAAAGTCATAGGCAGATTATATGTCTTCTGGCTCGTCATTGGATGAATCCTGCGGCAAGCCGTTCAAGCCGTTGGACTGAGTAGACGCGCCGTTGCTGTGTTCGGTCTGGCTGCTACCGGCAACCGCAGGTTCCGCGCTGGCTGCACGGTTACCCTGGCCTCGCCGTCGTCGCCTCCGGCGGCGGCGTCCCGGCGGGACAGTCCCGGCGACAACCCGGTCGGCCGGCATCTCTGACGACGGGGCGAGAACGGCGTCAGCGGCGGGCTCGGCGACGTCTGCAGGCTGGGCATCCGTCGTGGGTTCTGCGGTTGGCGGATCAACAGCCGCAACAGTCGTCGTCTCGATCTCGTCTTCTGCCTGCGCCTGACGTGCCGCCCGCTCGGCGCGGCGGCGCTCCCGCCAGTACTCGGGTTCGGCGGAGGGAATCGGCGTGTTCCGGAGTTTGTCCCAGTCGAACCTGATGCCGGGATTTTGCGCCTCGAGCGCGCGCATCACCCGTTCGTCGAATGGCTCCCGCCCGACTCGCACGTTGGGCGGCGTCCGGAACCAGTAGAGAACGCGCTGGCGGGTTTTTCCGCGCCGGGCGGGAAGCGGTTCGATCAGGTAGAAGTGCTCGTATCCGCGTCGGTCTCGCGAAAACTTCAGGAAAGGCACTATCGGCGCTTGTGGGGCCGCGCCTTCTTCACCGGCTTCGCCGAGCGGCGGGCCAACTTCGGCGAACGAGGCGCAGGTTTTCGACGCGCGGAGCTGCCTGCGGCTGGCCGTCGCGGCGTACGCGGAGTCGCCGCGGGCGCTCCGCGACTGCGCTGCACAAGCGTAAAGCGAACCTGGTCGCCGACCGTGTGGAAGCTCCAGATCTCCTTGACGTGAATATGGTTGTCGTCGCACAAGCGGCGCGCGACGTCGACCATGCCGGCCGGCACGTACAAGAAGAAGCCGACCCGTAACTTGGCGAAGTGCGCCCATTGGGCCAGCGCCTCGAGGTGGTTGACCGATTCACCGGTCTCGACCTCGATGACCGCCTGCAGCCGGCGTCCACGCTCCTGTGAGAACAGCAGCACATCGGGGAACACGACCGTCGACCCGGACTTGACGGGGGCGTTCTGTTCCGCTCCGGGATTCATGGTGGCGTCGTACTTGCGGCGGGATTTGGCCTGAAGCAGCCGAATAATCCGGTCGTGCTCGAGCTGCTCGCGGACAGGCCGCACGAGAATCGGGCTCACCAACGGCCTCCAAATAGTTGATTAAATCGGAGGATCAAACCCGTAAGTGTAACACGCTTTCGGTTGACTTGGAGCCGCCTGCGCACATTTGCATATGCCCTAAGTATCACGCGGTCAACGGATCGCATCGATGTGACACCGATGTGACACCGATGTGACGAGATGTGAAGATGCGGGATTTAGAACCTTGTCGGTTACAATGGCTCCAGGTGCGTCCTATCATGTCTGAAACCCAGACGGCGACCATCCTCATCGTCGACGACGACGAAGGGGTGACGCAGACGTTCGCGCGGATGCTGCGGCTCGAAGGCTACTCCGTCCGCACCGCGATGACGGCCGAAAACGGATTGCGGGAAGCGGAAACGGCCCACCCCGACGCGATCATCCTCGACTTGCGCATGCCGCTCGTCGATGGTCTCGGATTCCTGCGCCGCCTTCGAACCCGAGAGGGCAACCGCGACACGCCCGTCGCCATCGTCACCGGCGACTATTTCCTCGAAGATGAGATCTCGGCCGAGCTCCAGGCCCTTGGAGCCGAGCTGCGGTTCAAGCCGATGTGGCTCGAAGACCTCGTCGGCCTCGCGCGCAATCTGCTCAAGGTGACGCACTGATCGAGGCGGGGTCGCGCTTCCTCAAAGCGTGCCGGCGTCTACCCGTCGACGCCACGCCCGTGTGGTTCATGCGTCAAGCCGGCCGGTACATGGCCGAGTATCGCGCCTTGCGCGAGCGCCATTCCCTGCTCGACCTCTGCCGTACGCCCGATCTCGCCACTGAGGTGACGCTCCAGCCGATCCGCCGCATCGAGGTCGACGCCGCAATTCTGTTCTCGGACCTGTTGCTGCCGCTCGAGCCCATGGGCGTGCGGTTCGATTTCGTGAAGGGCGAAGGGCCGACGATCGAGAACCCGCTGCGATCGGAAGCCGATCTCGCCCGCATCCGGCGCTTCGAGCCGCGCGACGCGCTGTCGCCCGTGCTCCAGGCGATTCGGCAGATCAAGGGCGAGCTCGCCGGCCGCGTGCCGCTCATCGGGTTTACCGGCGCGCCGTTCACGCTCGCCTCCTACGCGATCGAAGGCGGACACTCTGCCAACTTCGCGCATACCAAAGCCCTGATGTACGGATCGCCGGCGGCATGGCATCGCTTCTGCGATCTGCTCGCCGACATGGCCGCCGACTATCTCGTCGCGCAGATCGAAGCCGGCGTCGACGCGGTGCAGCTGTTCGACTCCTGGGTCGGGTCGCTCAATGCCCACGACTATCGCGAATTCATCCTGCCTCACACGCGCAAGATCTTCGAACGTCTCGAGGCCTACGACGTGCCGACGATTCATTTTGGCGTCGGGACGGGCGCCATCCTCGAGCAGTTGCGCGATGCGGGAGGAGACGTCATTGGGGCCGACTGGCGGATTCCGATCGACGAAGCGTGGGCGCGCATCGGCCCGGATCGGGCGATCCAGGGGAATCTGGATCCGACCGTGCTGCTGGCGCCCATCCAGCGAATCCTCGCGGCAACCGACGATGTGCTGGCGCGTGCCGAAGGACGGCCTGGACACATTTTCAACCTGGGTCACGGAATTCTCCCGATGACGCCACTCGAACAGGTTCAAGCCCTCGCCCGGTACGTGCATCAGCAAACACGGATATGATCGAATGCTGAATTCAGAATTCTCAATTTTGAATTAGCGCGCGGTATGCGCACCGGCATCCTCCTCATGGCGCACGGCACTCCATCGTCGCTCGACGACATGCCGGAATATCTACAGTTCGTACGGGGCGGACGTCCGCCTTCACCTGAGCTCATCGCCGAAATGCGCGGCCACTACGAGGCGATCGGCGGACGCTCGCCGCTGACCGATATCACGCTCGCCCAGGCCGGCGCCTTGCGCGCGCGGCTCGGGGCGGACATCCCGGTCGCGGTCGGCATGAGCAACTGGCATCCGTTTATCAAGGACGCGCTTGCCAATCTCGCTCGAGCCGGAACCGATCGCGTCATCGGCATTCCCTTGGCGCCGCAGTTTTCGACGTTGAGCGTGCGGAAGTACACCGACACGGCGACGGCGGCGCTTCCCGCGGGTATCCGCTTCGAGGCGGTCCGCTCCTTCGCCACGCACCCCTTGCTCGTTCAGGCGTTCGCCGAGCGGGTGATCGAGGCGCAACCGCGGGGCGACGAGGACGTCGTCTTCACCGCGCACAGCCTGCCGGTTCGCGTCATCGAGTCTGGCGACCCGTATGCTGACGAGGTCGCCGCGACGGCGCGAGACGTGGCGGCGCGAGCCGGCATCGCCGCATACGCCATTGCGTACCAGAGCGCCGGCCGGACGCCGGAACCGTGGATTGGACCGGACGTGAGCGACCTGATTCGACAGCGGGCGGCTGGCGGTCGGCGGCGGTTTCTCGTCGTTCCGGTCGGCTTCGTCTGCGACCATAAGGAGATTCTGTTCGACATCGACATCGAGGCCGCGGCCGCTGCGCGCGAGTGCGGCGCGACGGTGCGGCGGACCGAGTCGCTCAACACGTCGCCAAGCTTCATCGCGATGCTCGAAGATCTGGTGCGATCGACGCTATGACGCCCACTGATGTCGTCATCATCGGCGGCGGCATCGCCGGGTTGTCGGCTGCCTACCAGCTCCAGCAGCAGCACGTGTCGTTCGTCGTCCTCGAGGCGGGGGCCCGCCCGGGCGGCGTGATCCTGAGCGAGGAGATCGATGGGTACACGATTGATGCCGGTCCGGATGCGCTGCTCGTGCAGAAACCGGACGGAGTCAAGCTGTGTGAAGAGCTCGGTCTGGGGTCGGAGCTGGTCCCCACCATGCTCCCTCGGATGGCGTACGTCCAGCGGGGCGGCCGGCTGCATCCGTTGCCGGCCGATTCGGTGCTCGGCATTCCAACGCGCCTCGGTCCGTTTCTCGCGACGCCGTTGTTTTCATGGATGGGCAAGCTGCGAATGGCCGGCGAGACGATCGTGCCGCCGCGTCGCGACGATACGGACGAATCAATCGGCGCCTTCATGACGCGACGATTTGGCGCGGAAGCGACGACGTATCTCGCCGAGCCGCTGCTGGCTGGCATCCACGCGGGCGACGTCGGACGGCTGTCGGTGCGGTCGCTGTTTCCGCGTTTCGTCGAGACCGAGCGCACGCGCGGCAGCCTGCTCCGTGCGTTTCGAAGCCGGCCCCGTGGACCCGTGTCGTCCGACGGCGCGTTCCGATCGCTGCCTGGCGGCCTCAGTCAGATGGTGCGCGCCTTGAGCGCCGCGCTTCAGCGGGACGCTGTCCGGCTCAGCGCTCGCGTCAAAGGCGTCTTCGTCTCGAACGGCCCGGCGCCGTTCATCACCGAGACCGAAACTGGCCTGCGTCTGACGTCGCGCGCGGTGATTTTCGCGACGCCGGCCTACGCGACGGGCGCGCTGGTCCGCGAGCTCGATTCCGAGCTCGCCCGGCTCTGCGGAGAAATTCCGTATGCGTCGACGGCGACCGTGGCGTTGGCGTTTCACCGTGCGGCGGTCGGTCATCCACTGAACGGATCGGGGTTGGTCGTGCCGCGCGTGGAGAATACCGGCCTGCTGGCCGCGTCATGGCTGTCGTCGAAGTGGCCGCATCGGGCGCCCCCCGACCGCGTGCTGCTGCGGACGTTCGTCGGCGGGGCGCGCGATCCGCGCGCCCTCGAACGATCGGACGCCGAGCTCGTTCGTCTGTCGCTCGCCGCCCTCACTCCGCTGCTCGCGATCACGGGCGTGCCGCTTTTGACGCGCGTCTACCGCTGGGAACGCACGAGCGCGCAGTACGAAGTCGGTCACGCGGCGCGGATCGCGGCAATCGAGCGGACGCTGGCGCGGCGGCCGGGACTGTTCATCACCGGCAGCGGATTTCGCGGCGTCGGCATACCGGATTGCGTCGCCGATGGACGCGCGACGGCGAGACAAGTGGCGCACTATCTCGGGACAGAACACGCCTGACAAGTTACAATCTACAATTCACAAATGACAAAGCGTCTGGATCACTTTGTAAATTCCGCATTGTAAATTGTAAATTGTAAATTGCATGCGCACGGTTCACATCATCGGCGTGCCGTTGGATCTGGGAGGCGGGCGGCGCGGCGTCGACATGGGACCGTCGGCGTTCCGCATCGCCGGACTCAGCGAGCGGATCACGAATCTTGGCTGCACCGTCGTCGATCGGGGCGACCTCGCGACGCCGATTCCGGAAACGCAGGAAGCGCGACACGAGCGAAAGAAATACATCCACGAAATCGCGACGGTATGTCAGAAGCTGTATGAAACGTCGCTGACGTCATTCGAGGCGGGTGCCATGCCGCTCGTGCTCGGCGGCGATCACAGCCTCAGCGCCGGCTCGGTGTCCGCGGCGGCCGGTTGGGCCGCGAAAACCAAACATCTGCCGATTGGCCTCCTGTGGATCGACGCCCACGGCGATATGAACACGCCCGCCACCTCGTCGAGCGGCAACGTGCACGGGATGCCGCTGGCCGCCCTCCTCGGGCCCGAGCCGTCCGAGCTGTCGCAGATCGGCGGCTGGTCGCCTAAAGTGTTCCCGGCTCACACCGTGCTCATTGGCGTTCGCAATCTGGACGAGCGCGAGAAGGCGGCCGTTCGCGATTCACATGTGCATGTGTTTACGATGAAAGACATCGATCGGCAAGGCATCGCGTCGATCGCCGAACAGGCCGTCAGCCTCGCGGGCAACAACACGGCGGGCATTCACGTGTCGTTCGACATGGATGTGTGCGATCCGACGATCGCGCCGGGCGTCGGGACGCCCGTGCGGGGCGGGCTGAATTACCGCGAGGCGCACATGGTGATGGAGATTGTCGCCGACTCCGGCCTGCTCACCTCGCTCGACATGGCCGAGGTCAACCCGGCGCTCGACATGCAGAACACGACCGCGCAGTTGGGCACCGAACTGGTACTCTCTGCCCTGGGCATGAAGATACTCTGAGACCGAGCTCAGTCCTGGTGCTTCGCCTCGCTGAGCATCTCTTCGAGCGTCTCGATGAGCAGCACCAGCGAGTAGGGTTTTTCGATGAGGCGGGTGAGCGGCCGCAGCCGTTCCAGTTCCGCCGATTCCGAGGGGACACCCGAGAAGATGAGCACCGGTATCTCCGGGGGCGCCGCGGCGACGACGTCACGTCCCGTGCCACGCCGCAGCCGCAGGTCGACGACGGCCGCCACCGGCTGGTGCTTCTTCAGCGCCTCCACGCCTTCGTCGGCGGTCTCCGCGGTCACCACCGAGAACTCGTGCATTTCGAGGAACTTGACGAGCGGCCGGCGCACGGAGAGATCGTCTTCGACGACGAGCACGAGGCGGGCAGCGTTTTTCTCCATAATGAGATGGGCGTCAGTATATAACGCGAAAGGCGGCAATCATGCGTGTCATGAAGCTCACACTCGTCGGCGCGCTCATCGTGCTCATCATGGTCGCGGGGCTGGGGACGGTCGCGTCTGCCCGCGTCGTCAATCTCTGGCAGCTCGGACACGTGGATGAATTCGTCGCGCGTCTGGCGACAGTGGTCCACGCCGGTCAGGCTCGACGCGCCAGTCCGCATGAATCGGTGAGTGAGACGATCGACGGGAGCGAGATTACCATCACCTACGGACGTCCGTACATGCGCGGCCGGACGATCTTCGGGCGGCTCGTGCCCTGGGACCGCGTCTGGTGTCCGGGCGCCGACGAGGCCACGACGCTCGAGAGCGCGCGGGAATTGCGCCTGGGCCAGCTGGCGGTGCCGCCCGGCCCTCACACCATCTGGGTCCGGCCGACACCCAACGCGTGGTCGCTGATCGTCAGTAAGGAGCCGAGCGGCTTTCACACCAACTACAACCCGTCGGCCGATCTCGGCAGCGTCGACATGATCAAGCGAACCGTGTCGCCACCCGTCGAACAACTGACGTTCGCCATCGTCAAGAATCCAGCGGGCCGCGGCGGCGCGATCACGCTGACGTGGGAGACGACGGAGGTCTCCGTGCCGTTCACGGTACAATAGTCGTCAGTCGATGGTCGTCAGTCGACAGTCAAGGCTTCGCAATGACTGACGACTGTTGACTGTCGACTGAAGACCGGAATGACTGACGACTGTTGACTGACGACTGTCGACTGAAGACCGGAATGACTGACGACTGTTGACTGACGACTGTCGACTGAAGACCGGAATGACTGACGACTGTTGACTGACGACTGTCGACTGAAGACCGGGTAGCTCAGTGGTAGAGCAGCGCACTTTTAATGCGCGGGCCGCGAGTTCAATCCTCGCCCCGGTCACCACGACCCTCCTGATACCACGCGACTTACGCCCCACGGTTCCAGTCGCGAACTGGAGCGACGGCGCAATTGTCC
>JAHFUI010000031.1 GCA_023265175.1 Acidobacteriota bacterium | reverse complement strand
GCTTTTCGACTGGCGACTGACGACTGGCGACTGACGACCGTGGCCCTTCTGGCCGTGCTCGTTGTTGCCGCACCTGCCCGGGCGAGCCTCGCAGAAGCGGCACGGCTCGCCGGCGTCTACGACACCATTCTCGACGCGCGCTTCGATCGTGTGGATGCGCAGTTGAAAGACGTCTGCCCGCCGGCGCCGGTCGAGGCATGCGCGGATCTGCGCCTCGTCTCGCTCTGGTGGCAGATTCTCATCGAACCCGAGAGCCGGCAGCTCGACGCCCGCTTCAGCGAGCAGGCCGCGGCGGCGATTGCCGCCAGCGACGCCTGGACGAAGCGGGAGCCGCGCCGCGCGGAAGCCTGGTTCTATCTGGCCGGCGCGTATGCGCCGCTCATGCAATGGCGAGTCCTGCGCGGCCAGCGGCTCGCGGCGGCCCGCGACGGCAAGAGAATCAAAGATGCGCTCGAGCGTGCCCTTCAGCTGGATCCCAGCATCGAGGATGCGTACTTCGGCATCGGGCTGTACCACTATTACGCCGACGTGGCCCCGGCCGCCGTGAAGATTCTTCGCGTGCTGCTCTTGCTTCCCGGCGGCGATCGCGTCAAGGGATTACAGGAGATCCTGCAGGCGCGCCAGCGTGGCGCGCTCCTCCGTGGTGAGGCCGATTATCAGCTCCATTTGATTTACGCCTGGTACGAACGGCAGCCCGCGCGCGCGATCGAGCTGCTGCAGGATCTCGATACGCGCTACCCCAACAATCCGTTGTTCCAGCAGCGCATTGCCGAAGTGCAGGACCAGTGGCTGCACGATCGGACCGCGAGCGCGGCGGCCTGGCAGATCCTGCTCGACCGATCGCGTGCGGATCGCCTGTACAACGCGCCGCACGCCGAAGCACGCGCGCACATCGGGTACGCACGGTTGCTCGAGCGCGGCGGCGATCGCCCACGCGCGATCGACCACTATCGATCCGCTGCCGAAGTCGTGGGAGCCGATCCGCGCGCGCTCGATGATGCGCGCGCTGCTCTCAAACGACTCGGCGCCTCCTGAACTTTTTTTGACTTTTTCTTCAGATTGTGCTTGACACTGAACTTCAGGCGACCATAATCTACATCTGGTATGAGGGTGGCCAACTCAGGCCATCCCTAGTGAGGTGAAGCGACCTCGCCCTTCCGAGTCCGGCACAGCTGGACTGTGACGGAACCCGGAAGGTGCCCCGAGCGTAGAGCGCCGGCGTCGGGTGAGCGTGCCAGGCGGCAGCCACTGAAACGAGTCGTGAGCGCTCTCGCAAGCAAACCCAGATGAAGGGGGGGATAACAGACAATGGCGAAGAAAGCCAAGGGCGGGAAGAAGAAGGCCGGCAAGAAACGGTAAGCTGACCTCGCCCGTCAAAAAAGGGGGCGGCCGTCGCCCCCTTTTCACTTTTGCCGACTCCTCACTTCCTCACTTCCTCACTTCCTCACTTCTCCGCATTCCCCGTCCCATCCCACACACGCACGCGTCGGACGATGTCTCGCGGTTGCAGGGCGTCGACGACATCCATGCCGGCGATGACGCGTCCGAAGACGGTGTGCTTCGCATCAAGGTGCGGCTGCGGTAACTGCGTGATGAAAAACTGACTGCCACCAGTGTCGGGCCAGTCGAGCGCCATGCCGACCGTCCCGCGCACATACGGCAGCTCGTTGAGCTCGTCGCGGATGGTGTAGTTCGGTCCGCCTTCTCCGTCGCCGCGGGGATCGCCGGCCTGCACGACGAAGTTGGGCACGACACGATGGACGCTGAGGCCATTGAAGAACCCGCTACGCGCGAGCGTCACGAAGTTGTCGACCGTCAACGGCGCATCCAGCACGGCCAGCTCGATTTGAATCGTGCCGCGATCAGTGTCGATGTAGACCTGCGTCGAGACCGGCGGGTTGACCAGTCCCGGCGCCTCATACGCTGCCGGGAGCAAACGGGTCGGCGCGGGACGAATCTGGGCGGCGTCAGTGAGGGGATCGAGGTCTTTCATGAGCGCTGCCGCACGAACGCGCACCGCCCAGTCTTTATCGGCGAGCGCGGTCATCAGGACCGGCCGGGCATCGGCAGCGCCGTACTTCGTGAGCGCCGCCAGCGCGGCCGCTCGAGCGATGTAGGTGACATCGCGCTGGCCGAGCGTGTAGGCAGCGGCGAGAGCCGGCGCGCCGTTTGCCGGCTTCAGCTCGCCAAGAGCGGTGGCGGCAGCAGCGCGAACCGCCGGATCGTCCGCCTTCAGCCGTTCCATCAATTTTGGTGCCGCGTTTGGATCGCGAAGCTTCACCAGCGCAGCTAGGACGGCCGGAATGACCCGCTGATCGCGGTCGTTGAGCATGAGCGACAGTCGAGGCAATCCGATTTCTGACGACAGCGTTCCCAACACAGAAGCCAGAGCGCCGCGGACGCTCCAGTCCGGATCGGGATCGAGGCCTGACAGCACCGTTACGAAATTTTCGGGATCGAGCGCGGCCGTGGCGCGAAGCGCCGCCGCGCGGATGTCCGGGTTCGGATCCGAGAGCAGATCCAACAGGATGTCGCTGACGGCTGGCGTTCGGATCCCGGCCAAGGCCGCGACCGCTTCGAGCCGCACATGTGGCTCCGCCACGCGGTCCTGAATGATCTTCAACAACGGTAGCGCCGCGGCGGGATCGCCGATGCGGCCGAGCGCCCGCACCGCTTCGATCGCGGCCGTGCGGTCGGTGCCCGACGCGAAGGGCAGGAGCACCGGGAGCGCCGCACGATCTTTCAGCGCTGCGAGTCCCTTGACGGCAAAGGCCCGCGTGTATGGGTGCGGCTCTTTGGCCAGCGTGAGCAGCGCGTTCAGCGCGCGCTTGTCTTCCAGCCGCTGCAGCGCGAAGGCGACCGGCCACCAGCGGACGCGCGGCTGGCCCGTGGGATCGAGCACGGAGGCCGCGATCTGATCGAAGGACTTCAGCCGTACTAACGCGAACAGGCCGAGGCGAAACGCCGCCGCTGGCGTGTCGCGCCGCGCGTCCCCTTCGTCGCTGGGAGGTTGGGCGAGCGCGCCGGCGTCCACGATCTGCGTGATCATCGTCCCGATCGGCGCTGCCGCGGACGGATCCCCAATCAACCCGAGCGCTTCCGCCGCGCTGCCCCGCACGAGCCACCACGGATCGCCGAGCGCCCGCACGAGCGGATCGCGCGCGTGCCGATCGCCGATCAAACCCAACGCGAACGCCGCCATCTGACGCACTTCCGGATCCGCATCGGCGAGCAACGGCGACAACGGCTCGACTCCGTCTCCGAGGCCGACCCGGCCCACGGCCAGCGCCGCGCGCCGTCGTACCCGGGCCTCGGCATCGGCGAGCAACCGCGTGAGATCGGGCGGAGCGGGAGGTCCAGGCGTCGCGATCGCCGCGGCGGGGATCTTGCCGCGCGCCGGCAATACGGGAAGCGGCGGCGGAGCGGGCGGCGCCGGATCGCGGAGCACGCGCTGATCTTCGAGGCGGAGGATCCACGCCATCTTCTGCTCGAAGGTCGGACCAAAAGGCTTGGGCGGTAGTGCGATTGACGGTGCGCTCGCGCACGCGGCGGACAGGCACCCCAGCATCAGCGCCGCTAGGAACGTGGAACGCGTCATCGGGGCATCAAGTCACGAAGCGTCGCTGCAGCAAACGTTCTTGTCAGTTTGACGCGAACGCTTCGTGACTGTCGCGATGATATCATCGGGCCGCCTTGCAGTTCCGCTACATCGCGATCGAAGGTCCGATCAGCGTCGGCAAGACCGCACTGGCTGAACGGCTCGGCGCGCGTCTCGATGCCACGCTGGTTCTCGAAGAGACCGAGAACCCATTTCTCGCCGACTTCTACGCCGACCGCCCCGGCGCGGCGCTGCAAGCCCAGCTCTTCTATCTGCTCAATCGACACCGGCAGCAACAGGCGCTCCGTCAGGCTGATCTCTTCAGCCAGATGACGATCTGCGATTATCTGTTCGACAAGGACAAGATCTTTGCGTACCTCAACCTCGACGACAACGAGCTCTTCATCTATCAACGATTGTACGAACTGCTCGCGCGCGATGTCGCGCCGCCGGATCTCGTCGTGTACCTGCAGGCGCCGACCGACGTGCTGCTGCAGCGCCTGCGCGCACGCGCCGCGGATCCCGAGGTCGCCGCGTTCGATCCCGACCCCGAGTACCTTCGCGAGCTGAACGAGGCGTACCACCATTTCTTCTTCCACTACAACGCCACGCCGCTCCTCGTCGTCGAAACATCGCAGTTCGATGCGGGCGCGAGCGAAGACGCGGTCGACGATCTCGTGAAACAGATCCGCAGCGCAGGCCCGGGCACGCGGTACTACGTGCCTCGCACTCGGTAGTCCCTGGTTCTTAGAGCGCAAGGACTTTTGATAAGCTGCCCCCATGGCTTGGTTCAAGAAGACGCACAAGCCGATGGCGGCCTCGACCAAGGTCAAGGCCAGCCGCGTGCCCGAAGGCTTGTGGGTAAAGTGCCCCGACTGTTCGCAGGTGATCTACAACAAAGACCTCACCACCAACCTCAATGTCTGCCCGAAGTGCGCGCACCATTTCCGCATCGGCGCGGCCGAACGGCTGCGTACGCTGTTCGATGATGGGATCTGGGTCGAGTGCGACAAAGGGCTCGTCTCCACCGATCCGCTGCAGTTCACGGACACCAAGCCGTACAAGGCTCGGTTACAAGCGTCCATCGAAAGCACCGGCCTCAAGGATGCGATCATCGTCGCGTCGGGACGCATCGACGGCATCAGGGCGATTGTGGCGGCGATGGAGTACGCGTTCATCGGCGGCAGCATGGGCGTCGTGGTCGGCGAGAAGATCGCCCGCGCGATCGAACGTGCGGTCGACGAGCGCGTGCCGGTCGTCATCGTCTGCTGCTCCGGCGGTGCGCGGATGATGGAAGGGGCGCTCTCGCTGATGCAGATGGTGAAAGTGTGCGGCGCGCTCGCGCGGCTCGACCTCGCGCGGCTGCCGTACATCTCGGTGCTGACCGATCCGACCACCGGCGGCGTGACCGCGAGCTTCGCGATGCTGGGCGATCTGAACATCGCCGAGCCCAAAGCACTGATCGGCTTCGCCGGCCCGCGCGTCATCGAGCAGACGATTCGTCAGAAGCTGCCCGAGGGCTTCCAGCGCAGCGAATTTCTCCTCGACAAAGGCATGATCGATCTCGTGATCGATCGCCGCGAGATGAAAGCGGTGATCGCCACCGCGCTGCGATTCATGGGCGCCGGGCAGGCCGACGCCGTGCCGCCGCCACCTGGACGCGAGCTGGTGGCGGCCGGTCGGGACGACGGCTCGCCGAAGTCTCACGCTTGAACCCGCTCGACTATCTCTTCGGCCTCGAACAATTCGGGATCAAGTTCGGGCTCGACAACATCCGGACGTTAGTCGACGCGATCGGACATCCCGAGCGCGCGTTCAGATCGGTGCACATCGCCGGCACCAACGGCAAGGGCTCGGTGACCGCGATGGTCGATGCCGCGCTTCGCGCCGCCGGTCAACGCTCGGCCCGGTTTACGTCCCCTCACCTAATCGATCTGTCCGAGCGATTCGTGATCGACGGCCGTCCGATCGGACACGACGCGCTGATCGCGGCGATTGCCGATGTGCGCGACCGCATCGGGGCACTGCTCGCCACCGGCGCGCTTCGAGCCCAGCCGACGTTCTTCGAGGTCACCACAGCCATTGCCTTCGAGCTGTTTCGGCGCGCTGGTGTCGACATCGCGATCATCGAGGTCGGCCTGGGCGGCCGTCTGGATTCGACCAACGTCATAACACCGATAGCCACCGCGATTACGTCGATCGCGTTCGATCACGAGCAGTATCTCGGCCACACGCTGGGCGCCATCGCGATGGAAAAGGCCGGCATCATCAAGCCAGGGATTCCGGTCGTGATCGGCCGCGTCGACGCCGAGGCGGAAGCGGCCATCGCCGCCGTCGCGCGGGAGCGGGGTGCGGACGTCGTGCGAGCGTGGGATGGTGTGACCGTCGACCGCGCGCGTGGCGCCCTGGACCGGGCACCGCGGGTCCGGCTGCGAACGCCTGCGCACGATTACGGTGAGATCACACTCTCGCTGCGGGGCGAGCATCAGATTTGGAATGCCGTCGTGGCCGTCCGGCTGCTCGAGCGCCTCGCTCAGCAAGGTGTCGCCGTGCCAGCGGGTGCGATCGCCGAGGGTTTGGCGACTGTGAAATGGCCGGGCCGCCTCGATCATCGGCGGCTGTCGAACGGGCGCGAGATGATCCTGGACGCGGCGCACAATCCGGCGGGCGCCGCCATGCTCGCCACTTATATCGCGGAGACGCTCGACGAGAAGCCGCCGCTCGTGTTCGCGGTGATGCGCGACAAGGACGCGCCGCGGATGTTCGAGACGCTGCTGCCATCGGTGTCCGCGCTCATCGTCACGCGCGCGTCGACTTCGCGATCGGCCGACCCCGACGCGCTCGCGCGACACGCCCTGTCGGTCGCCCCGAACTTGCGGGTCGTTGTCGAGCCCGCGCCGGGTGACGCGCTCGCGGCCGCGTGGCGGTTGTCGTCGCGGATCGTGGTGGCCGGATCGATCTTCCTCCTCGGCGACGTGATCAAGGAGACGGCGGGATCGTGATACGCTCCGAACACACTTCCAGAATGCGCGCGCCCATCCTCACACCGATCTTCTGTCTGCTTTTTTTTCTCGTCGCTGTTGTCGTGCACGCGCAACAAGCGGTCGTTGCCAGTCCTCCTTCCGGGTGCCAGAACACGAGCAGCGAGACCCGCGTCCGCATCGGCGATAACCACAACATCCTCATTGGCCACGTTGAGATCGATTGCGGTGACACAAAGCTCTACGCCGATCAGGTAGAGGTGTTCACCGACGAAGACCGTACGGTGGCAACCGGCAACGTCGTATTGTCGCAAGCGAATAATCGGATCGCTGCAGAACGCGCCGAGTTCAACCTGAAGACAAAGGCAGGCACGTTTCACAACGCTTGGGGTATTGCGACCATTCAACCGCAGAAACAGGCGGCACGGCGCGATGCCCAGCCGCCTGTTCCGACCGGTCAAGACACTGACGTCTATTTCTATGGCGAGACCATCGAAAAGCTCGGCGCCAGAAAATACAAGATCAGCAACGGCGGCTTCACCACATGCGTGCAGCCGACGCCACGGTGGCAGCTCGCTTCGGAGTCCCTCGAGCTGAACTTGGACCACTACACGATGCTCCGCAACGCCGTTTTCACCGTGAAAGGCGTGCCGCTCCTCTACACGCCAATTCTCTACTATCCGACGACACGGGAAAACCGCGCGACCGGCATTCTCCTGCCCACCTACGGCACGTCGACACTCCGGGGCCAATCGATCCACAACGCGTTCTTCTGGGCCATGGACCGCAGTCAAGACTCGACCTTCATGCACGATTGGTTCGCGAATACCGGACAGGGCTTTGGGAGCGAGTACCGGTACAATTTCGGCGGTGGATCCGACGGCAACGTCCGCGCGTACCTGCTCAACGAACACGAGGCCACCTACACGCTGGATGACGGAACGGCCAGCACGCTGCCCGGAACGCGCAGTTATGAGATTCAGGGCGGTGCCAGCCAGCAATTGCCATTCGGGTTCCACGCCCGAGGACGTGTGAACTATTTCTCGAGCCTTACGACAATGCAGACGCTTCACACGAACATCTCCGATGCGTCACGCAATCAGCGCAGTTACGGCGCCAATCTCGTCGGCGTATTGAACGGCTTCTCCATCAACGGAACCTTCGATCACAGCGAGTACTTCTACTCGGCTTCGGACAGCTCGGCGACGACGGGCAGCTGGCCGCGCGTCACCATAGCCCGAATCGAACGACCATTGTTCGGCTCGCAATTCTATTATTCGGTCAACAGCGAATTTGCGCGGCTGCTGCGCTCGAGCAGAGTGGGTACCGTTGAATTGGACTCCGGCCTGACGCGGCTCGATACGACACCCCAGATCCGATTTCCGTTCAAGAAATGGTCGTGGTTCACCGTCAATTCGACGGCAAGTGTGCGAGACACGTACTATACGCGCAGCCTGGACCTGACGACCGGCAGCGTCGCCGACGAAGGCCTGAACCGGCGGTACTTCGAATTCCAGTCACAGCTTGTTGGTCCCACGTTCACTCGAGTATGGAACACTCCCGACAACGGCTACGCGGAGAAATTCAAACATTCGATCGAGCCTTTCCTGACGCTTGGCCGCACGACCGCGATTGACAATTTCAATCGGATTGTCCAACTGGAAGGCATCGACGCCATCGTTGGAAGCACCACGCGGTACAGTTACGGCGTCAACAATCGTGTGTACGCCAAGCGGCGGCCGGCGGGGACCAGTAGCACGGCTCCCGGTCAGGCTCGCGAGATTATCAGTATCGAGCTTGTCCAGAGCTACTATACGGACGCACGGGCCGCTCAATACGATCAACAGTACGCGACGAGTTTCACCGGAGCGCCGCCGAGCAATTTCTCGCCGATCGCGCTGAGCGTGCGCGCACTGCCGGCCGACGCGATCAACGCCACCATGCGCGCCGAGTTCGACAGCCGGTATCACTCACTTCGCACCATTTCCGCGACCGGCACGTATACGAGGACCAACCGGTTGACGTCGTCGGTAAGCTGGAGCAAGCGCGCGTTCATCAAGGAGCTCTCGGGATTCGACGATCCGGCCCACCTGGACCAATACCTCACCGCGACAACCAACGCGCATACGATGGACAATCACTTCGGCGGGATTTACTCATTCAACTACGACCTGCTTCACTCCAGCATGCTGATGCAGCGCGTAACCGGCTTCTACAACGCTCAGTGCTGCGGCCTATCCTTCGAGTACCAGGCGTACAATCTGAGCGGCGTTACGTCGATCGCCATTCCGGTAGACCATCGCTTCTTCATGTCGTTCACGCTCGCCGGTCTCGGAAACTTCTCGCCGTTCAACGGTGCACTGTCCGGCGCCCCTCGCTGAGCGCGATCGAGCCCGATGGTGACCCCGATCCTCGTCACGGGCGCCGCCGGGTTCGCGGGCAGCCATCTGATCGAACTCCTCGCCGCCGAGGAGGCCGCAGACATCGTCGCGTGGCATCGGCCCGGCGGACGACCTCCGCACCCAGCACCGCGGACGACATGGCAGGCCGTCGATCTGCTCGACTCTGACTTCGTTCGGCGCGCCATCGATATGGTGCGACCGGCCGCCGTGTATCACTGCGCCGGCGCCGCGCACGTCGGCCGATCGTGGAACGCAACGGAATCGACGTTCGCCGTCAACGTGCGCGGAACGCATCACCTGCTGCAAGCGCTGAGGCAGGCCGACGGCGCAACGCGCGTCATGATTCCGAGCTCGGCGATGGTGTATCAGCCGGCCAGCGAACCGCTCACCGAAGAGCATCCGCTCGTGCCGCCAAACCCGTACGGCCTGAGCAAGCTCGCACAGGAACTGCTGGGCGCCCGTGCATCGACGGACGGCCTGAGCGTCACGATCGGGCGCGCGTTCAACCATGTCGGCGCCCGGCAGGATCCGTCGTTCGCCGCTCCAGGTTTCGCGAAGCAGATTGCGGAGATCGAAGCGGGCCTTCGCGAGCCGGAGGTCGTCGTCGGCAATCTCGACGCGCGGCGCGAAGTGACCGACGTCCGCGACACCGTCCGCGCCTATCGAACGATCCTCGAGCGCGGCCGCCCCGCGCACCCGTACAACATCTGCTCCGGCCATGCGATGGCGATACGAGAGCTGCTCGACATGCTCTGCGACCGCGCGAAGGTGCCGATCCGCATTCGCGTCGACCCCAGCCGATTTCAACTCAACGACTTGCCGCTGCTCGTGGGCGATCCCACGCGAATCCGCGACGAGCTCGGATGGGCGCCGATCGTTCCTCTATCGCAGACGCTCGACGACCTGCTCGAGTACTGGCGGGCGTCTCTTCGCCACACGTGAATTCGTGAAAGTATGGACCAGCTATGATGTTCGCCGCGCAGATCGGTTTTGCGGTAGCGTATCTGTTATTAGGAAGGATGACTCGATGATACGCAAGACGCTCAAGACGTTGCTGGTCGTGCTCCTGGCCGTTTTCACGCTTGGCTCCCTCGCTGAGGCCGCATCGAAGAAAGTCGTTCGCCACCGTCCTCGTCACTCCACGCGCGTCGCGGCGGGTGCCACCACGGCTGTAAAGAAAAGGACGCCGAGGAAAACGAAACCGGCGGCTCGACGCGCGACGCCGCCGTCCGCCAAGCGCAGGCCAACCACCAAGCCGCGCTAAATTAGTCACGCGTTGCGAGCAGAGTCCCCCGGCCGTGCTTAGAGGGCCCGTTTGACGGGCCCTTACGTCCGGGTCAGCGCGAGGAGCGCCTGGACGCGCGCCTCGGTTGGCGGGTGCGTGCTGAAGAGCGACATCAGGCCCGAGACCGACATCGGCTTGATGATGAACATGTGCGCTGTGGCCGGGTTGGCGTCGAGCGGGACGGTGTGCGAGGCGGTCTCGAGTTTTCTCAGCGCGCTGACCAGACCCATCGGTCCGCCGGCGATCGCGGCCCCGCCCGCGTCGGCATCGAACTCGCGCGAGCGCGAGATCGCCATCTGGATCAACATGGCGGCAATCGGCGCCAGGATGATCGTCGCCAGCAGCGCAACCGGATTGCTGCCTTCGCGATCGTTGTCGCGGCCGCCCATGCCCCAGAACATCGCGAACCGCGAGGTCATCATGATCGCGGCGGCCAAGGTCGCCGCCACGGAGCTAATCAGGATGTCGCGGTGCTTGACGTGCGCGAGCTCGTGACCCAGAACGCCTTCGAGCTCCTCGTCGTTCAAGAGCCGCAGGACGCCCTCTGTCGCCGCGACGGCGGCATGGCTCGGATCGCGTCCGGTGGCGAACGCGTTGGGCGACGGCTGCGGGATGATGTACACGCGCGGCATTGGCAGGCCGGCCCGCGCCGCCAGGCGGCTGACGACGTGATACAGGCGGTGATCGGGCCCGACCTCCTGCGCGCCGTACAACCGCAGAACAATCTTGTCCGAAAACCAGTACGACGCGAAGTTGGTGCCGGCCGCAAACAGAAAGCCGAGCATCAGACCCTGCGCGCCGCCCAGTGCGTCACCGAGGAGAAGAAACAAAGCACTCATGACGCCGAGGAGCAGCGCCGTCTTCATCGTGTTGGCCATGTCTTTTATCTTACGCTAAGCGTCTGATCGTACAGACGCGCGATCGCGCCAATCGGTTCCGGCCGCGACGTATAATCGGATTATGTTGGGCTTTCTCCTCGTTGCGCTGATGGGCCTGGCTGAATTGACTGCCGGCCTGGTAACTCAGCAGCCACCAGTGCCCCAGCCGTTTCCTCGTCCGGCGGCGCCGCAACCCGTGCAGCCCGCAACACCACCGGCGACGGCCGCGCCCGTCGTCAAGCCGGCCGGCGGCGCCGCCGAAGCCGCGCCGACCGAAGCGACGATGGGTGTGCCGATTTATCCCGGCGCGCAGTTCATCGCGTCGTACGACGCCGGGCGCGGTCAGCGCTACCACATCTTCGGATCGGCGGCGTCCTTCGTCGATTTGGTGGCGTATTACCGCACGATGCTGAAGCAGAAGGGCGAGCTGGTCTTCGATATCCCTGCCACACATGAATTCGACGTCGGCAAATATCGTGAGGAGACGATGGCGTTCCCGCCGGGCGTGACAATCAAAGACTTTCAGACCGCGGCGTCGCAGGGGTATCCCAATCCGAAGCCGGGCGGGCAACCCGCGCGATTTCCTACGATCATCCAGATAGTGCCCGTCACCGAACGGTGAAAGCCGCCTTCACGTACAGATCCTTCGTCTTGCGGAACTCCACAGACTTTTCTTCCATCCCAGCAGCCACCGCGGCATCCGCTTCGATCCCTTTTTCCCGCGCGTAGTCCCTGACCTGCTGCGTCAGCTCCATGCTGCAGAACTTCGGACCGCACATTGAGCAGAAGTGCGCGAGCTTCGCGCCGTCTGCCGGCAGCGTCTCGTCGTGGTACGCGCGAGCGGTCACCGGGTCGAGCGCCAGGTTGAACTGATCCTCCCAGCGGAACTCGAACCGCGCCTTCGACAGCGCGTCGTCCCACTCGCGCGCGCGCGGATGCCCTTTCGCCAAGTCGGCCGCATGCGCCGCGATCTTGTACGCGATCACGCCCGCCTTTACGTCGTCTCGGTTCGGAAGGCCGAGGTGCTCTTTGGGCGTGACGTAACAGAGCATCGCGGTCCCGTACCAGCCGATCATGGCGGCGCCAATGGCCGACGTGAGGTGGTCGTAGCCTGGCGCGATGTCGGTCGTCAGCGGGCCGAGCGTGTAGAACGGCGCCTCGTCGCACCATTCCAGCTGCTTCTCCATGTTCTCCTTGATGAGATGCATGGGTACGTGACCCGGACCTTCGTTCATCACCTGGACGTCGTGCTCCCAGGCGATCCTGGTCAGCTCGCCCTGCGTCTTCAGCTCGGCGAACTGCGGCTCGTCGTTCGCATCGGCAATCGATCCCGGACGCAGGCCGTCGCCGAGCGAGAACGACACGTCATAGGCGCGCATGATCTCGCAGATCTCCCGGAAATGTGTGTAGGTGAAATTCTCCTTGTGATGCGCGAGACACCACTTCGCCATGATGGATCCGCCGCGCGAGACGATGCCCGTGACGCGGCGCGCGGTCATCGGGATGTAACGCAAGAGCACACCCGCGTGGACCGTGAAGTAGTCGACGCCCTGCTCGCATTGTTCGATCAGCGTCTCGCGGTACATCTCCCAGGTGAGATCTTCCGGACGGCCGCCGGCCTTTTCGAGCGCCTGATAGATCGGCACGGTCCCAATAGGCACGGCAGAGTTCCGGACAATCCACTCGCGTGTCTCGTGGATGTTCCTGCCCGTCGAGAGATCCATGACCGTGTCGGCGCCCCACAGAGTCGCCCAGCGCAGCTTCGCCACTTCCTCCTCGATTGACGAGGACACGGCGGAGCTGCCGATGTTGGCGTTGATCTTCACCAGGAAGTTGCGGCCGATGATCATCGGCTCGAGCTCGAGGTGGTTGATGTTGGCGGGGATGATCGCCCGGCCGCGCGCCACCTCGCTCATCACGAAGTCCGCCGGCAATGCTTCCCGGATCGCGATGAAGTCCATCTCGGGGGTGATCTCGCCCGCGCGCGCGTAGCGAAGCTGCGTGGCGCAGCCGGCACCTCTGCGCGGTTTCACCCACGGCTCGCGCAGCTTCGGCAGACCCTGCTCGACGCCGCAGTCCTGCGGTCCGCTGGTGTCGTAGACGCGGAGCGGCGGTTCGCCTCCCGAGAGAGAGATTTCACGCAGCGGAACGCGCACCTGTTGCGGGCCGTCGACGTAGGTTTTTCTGGAATTCGGAAACGCGTGAGTGAAGTCTGACATCCGCCCTCCCTTCGCCGGTTTCAACCGGATCAGGTTCCAAGGGTGTGCTCTCAATCCACTGTAGAACAAACGCCCGGGACGTGTGTGGCTGCAGGCGTGCGTTTCTTCTACTAGATGGCGGGCCCGCAGGCCCGCCGCTGGCGCGGATGCGCCAGTTTGGTCGGACGCACCGCGCCGGGATACCCCTGGCGGTTATGAGGTGACTATATCACCGTCCGAAAACTGTGAGCTCGAAGATGGTCCAATAGAACACGGGATCCTGGCCGAGCTGTCGCAGCCGCAGCAACCGGGCAGGCACGTGGGGCAATGGGAACGCCAGCGGCACGTCATTGGGGTGACGCACGGCGCCGGCAAACGCGATGACCGCCGTGCCGCCCTGCCACCCGGTCGACCACGCGTGGCCATCTTCAGAGGTTTCGATCACGAGCATCCGCGGAAAATCCGAGAAATGGCGGCCGATGGTCATCGTCACGCCATCGACAATGCGCGGCGTGCCGAGATCGACCGTCACCATCTCCAGACCCCGCTGCGGACCGCTGTCCCATCTGGTGTCGGGGTTCCCGTCGAAGGCCAGACCGATCCGCTGGCTTTGCACGTTGGCCGTCGCCGTCTGAATCGGCAGCCGCGGCGAGCTCTGCTGAACTTCAGCGGGAAACGAAGTGCCCGCCAACGAAAACAGCTTCCTGCCTGACTCTTCACCGAGTGCCACGGTGCCAGGGCGGCCGGCCAGCTGCTTCGTCCATCGACCACCATCGTCGTGCCGGTCGTCGACGGCGACGACGACCGGTCCCCACGCCGTGACGGCGTCGAACATCTCAGGATCGCGGTTCTCGAATCCGCGACGCAACACGATGTAACTCGGCGGGACGAAACCGCTGTAGCCGTTGACGAGCGGCCGTCGATGGTACATGCCTTTGTACATCGCGGCCACATCGTCGCCCGTTTCGCCGACCGGCAGCTCGAGCACTGCCGTTCCTGCCGGCAGTGACTCGATCGCGTGCAGACGCCCGGGCAGCGTGGGTAGCGGCATCTCGCTGACCCAGCTGTCGACCAGGACGCCGCCGGCGACGATCGCGGCAAGGACCGCGCGGGTGAGCCACCGTGCACGCCGCGTCAGGCGGGCGAAGCCGAGCGCCGCGACGACGGACAAGCAGAGCGCCGCGAGCATGGCGAAGCGCGCCGGCACCCGCACGGCGTCGTAGCCGGGCAGCGCCATCAACCAGCTGTACGGCCCGCGGTACATGAACGTCTCGCCGAGGAATCGTGGGCGCGGGCCGAAAGACAGCAGGTACATCACGCCGGTCGCGAGCACATAAAACATCAGCGGCGAGCGCCGCCGCCACGCGCCGGCGAAGCGCGGCTCGAGCCCCAGGGCGAGCACGAAGAACAGCACGCCGATGGACAGCGGCTTGTTGACGATTCGCACGGAAACCAGCGTGATTTTTCCGATCGCGATCGACCACGGGCCGATGAGCAGCGCGCTCATCGCGATCCCGATGAAGGTGATCGCGCCGGCGAGCAGCACCACGCACGCGCGCGGTACGCGGGCCGCGCGTTCCGATGTCCACAGCCAGTGAATGAACAACAGCACGACGAGGCCGGCCGCGGTGAAGCCCGGAAACAGCTCGCCCTCCGGCTGATGGAACTTCCGCAGGTGCCAGAATTTCAGCAACGGCGACGCATCGAGGAGGGAGGCGACATCGGCGGCGAACAGATTGATTTCTGCGAGATCGCGCTGAAAGCTGTACGCGGCGTGGATGCGACGATAGGTCCACAACAGCGGAACCAGTGGAAGCGACGCGACGATCCCCGCGACAGCGATGGCGACCAGCGTTCTGGTCCTCGCCCTCGATAGCGCGAACCACGCTATCCACAGCGCCAGAAGCACCGGAAAGAACAGCAGGTAATATCCGTTCGACAGCGCCTGCATCAGCCAGGCGGCGGCGAAGACGACCAACCACCGGAGCTTCTTGCGTGCCGCGTATTCATGGAGTCCCAGGAGCGCGAGGGGCATCCAGTACGATGTCATCACCTGAATCTGCGGAAAATGCGCGGTGCGGAACGGATTGAATCCGTAGATCAGACCGCCGATCACCGCCGCATCGTGGCGGCCGCTCAATCGGAAGACGAGCGCATGGGCGGCTAGCGCGGACAGGGGAAACGTCAGCAGAAAAGCGACGTTGTACGCGGCGATCGGGCTGCCACCCAACCACTGGATGGGCCCGGTAATCGGGGACAAGCCGATCAGCGTTTCCGAAAACGCCAGAGTGCCCTGCAAAGGCCAGAACATCGGCGCGTTCCACCAGCGTTCCGTCAGCGGAACGGCGTGAGCGTTCCACCAGATGATCCACGCATTCAGGCCTGGATCGCCAAGGTCATGCGGAAGAACCGTGGAAAGCTTGGCGGCGAGCGGCCAGGTCTGGACGATGGTCAGCGCCGTATAGAACGCCGATGCGACCAACCATGGGACGATCCGCAGCCAGCGTGCGCGCGGCGCGGCCGCACCTTCGATGACAGCATCCGTCATTCGTCAGTATCCATCGTAAGACCCCTCACGCGACCTTTCTGAGAATGAGGCACTTCAAATAGTAGGTCTCGGGGACGCCCAGGAGCACGGGATGATCGCGTCCCTGCATTCTTTTCTCGACCACCGTCACGTGCGCCCGCGCGTCGACTGACGCCTCATACACGATCTCGGCGAACATCGCTTCGTTCACGTTGTACGAGCAGCTGCAGGTGACGAGCGTGCCGCCCGGATTGAGCAGCTTCAGCGCGCGCAGGTTGATCTCTTTGTAGCCGGAGGTCGCCTTGGCAATCGCCGACTTGCTCTTGGCGAAGGCGGGAGGGTCGAGGACGATGGTGTCGAACCGTTCACCGAGACGCTCGAGGCCGCGCAGCTCGTCGAAGACGTTGCCGATCCGCGCGTCGATCGCGACGCCGTTGCGAAGCGCGTTGGCGCGGACGCGGGCGACGGCGTCCTCGGAAATATCGTACGCGATCGTTTCCTGGCATCGACGCGCCATGGTCAATGCGAACCCGCCGTGATAGCTGAAGCAATCGAGCGATCGTCCGTGCGCATATCGTGCCGCGGCCTCACGGTTTTCCCGCTGGTCCAGAAACAGGCCGGTCTTTTGACCTTGCCGTAGATCGACTTCGTACTCAATCCCGTGTTCGGTCACGCGGACCATGTCTGGCACCTCGCCGGCGAGCACCTCGACCCGCTGTTCCAGTCCTTCGAGCAGGCGCGACCGCGGATCGTTGCGCGCCAGAATGCCGCGCGGGTGCACCAAGTCGCCGAGCATATCGACAATCGTGGGCATCAGGCGATCCATCCCTTGCGACAGTGCCTGAACGACGAGGTAGTCACCGTACCGATCCACGATCAGCGACGGCAGCAGGTCGGCCTCACCATGAACGAGACGACACGCGGTCGCGTCGATAGCGAGCGACCGCCGGAATGCAATCGCGGTATCGATGCGCTGCCGCACAAGCGCATCGACCGCCGGTTCACCGTGACCGAAGGCGAGCATGCGGATCGCAATCTGCGATCGGCTGCTGTACAGCGCGAGCCCCAACGCGCGGCTTCGCGCCGAGCGCACAGCGACGACGTCGCCCGGCTCGGCCCGCACATCCGTCACGTCGGCGCGATAGATCCACGGGTGGCCGCTGCGCAGTCGCTCTTCGCCGCGCGGAGTAATGACGACGGTTGGAATCATGGATGGCTCAGCGTTCAGCACATAGTACAATTACCGCTCGTGCGTATCGCCATCGGCGCCGATCACGCCGGCTTTCTGCTCAAAGAGCACTTGAAGCAGACGCTGCTGCGGCTCGGCCACAGCGTGGACGATCACGGCACGCACAGCGAGGACGCCGTGGACTATCCGCCGATTTGCATCGGCGTGGCTCGCGCCGTGGTCGAGGGGCGCGCCGATCGCGGGGTCGTGCTCGGCGGCAGCGGCCAGGGCGAACAGATCGCGGCCAACAAAGTGCCCGGCGCGCGCGCCGCCTTGTGCAACGATCTCTACACCGCGCGGCTCTCACGCCAGCACAACGACGCCAACGTCCTCTCGATAGGCGGACGCATCGTCGCCTTCGGACTGGCCGACGAGATCGTGACGCTGTGGTTGGACACGGCGTTCGAAGGTGGCCGGCATCAGCGCCGGATCGATCAAATCAGCGAGGCGGAAAAGAAATAGATGATGTGGCGGGCCGCCAGTGCACCCGTCGGCACGCTACGCGACGCCGTCGTACAGGTGTTCGCGCCCGACGGTGCACTCGCGCGGGCGCTGCCGGACTTCGAACCGCGTCCGGGCCAGATCGAGATGGCGCAGGCGATCGCCGACGCGTTCGAATCAGGTGGCGTCGTGCTCGCCGAGGCCGGCACGGGCACGGGCAAGACGCTCGCCTACCTGGTTCCCGCGATCCTCAGCCGCCAACGCGTGCTGGTCTCGACCGGTACCAAGACCCTGCAGGAACAGATCTACTTCAAAGACATCCCCACGCTGCGTGACGCGCTCGGCGTTCCGTTCACCGCGACGTACATGAAGGGGCGCGCGAACTACCTGTGCCTGCATCGCCTCGATCAGCTCACGGATCCGGGCGGCGCCGGTCCCGCGATGCACGACGTGTTTCTTCCAATCATCAAACAATGGTCGGGCCACACCGAGACGGGCGATCGCGCCGAGCTCGAGGATCTCCCCGAAGACCTGCCCTTCTGGAACGGGATCTCGGCGACCGCCGAGACGTGTCTCGGCGGCGAGTGCCCGAGATACGACGACTGCTTCGTCACCCTCATGCGTCAGCGTGCCGCGGCGTCGGATGTCGTGATCGTCAACCATCACTTGTTGTGCGCCGACGCGTCGGTGCGGCAAAACGCGTACGGCGAAGTCATCCCGTCGTGCAGCCACGCGGTGATCGATGAAGCGCACCAGATCGAGGACGTCGCCACACAGTATTTCGGCTTCAGCATCAGCACGTATCGTGTCGACGAGCTGTCGCGCGATATCGAACGCCTGGTCGCCACGGGGGGAATCGGGAATCCCACAACCAAGGCCGGCCTCGCGAAGGCGGTGGAAAAGCTGCGCGACCACGCGCGTCATTTCTTCACCGAGCTGGCGTCCGCGCATCGGCGTGACGGTCGGGTCCGTGGTGAAGAACGCGTGCGCGCGACCGATGCGTCGCTCGCAGACGCGCGCGAAGCCGCTGCGGATCTGAGCGGCGCCCTCGATCTCGTCGAAGCGATCTTGGCGCTGATGAACACACCGGCGACAGCCGGCCGCTCAGACACAGACGAGGGCGCGGCGGAGCGGGGCGAAGGGGCCCCAGCGAAGCGAGACCGGGGGATAGGGGCCGCCGAAATAATCGATGACTTGGCGTCGCTGGCGCGTCGCGCCGGCGAGCTGCGCGACGAGCTCCGTTTCCTGCTGCGAGCCGGTGACCAGGACTACGTCTATTTCGTGGAGTTTCGCGGGCGCGGCACCTTTCTGCGCGCCTCGCCGATCGACGTCTCGACGATCGTGCGCGAGATCCTCCTGGACCGGATGCGCACGACCGTGCTGACCTCGGCGACGCTCGCCGTCGACGGCCGCTTCGATTACATCCGCGACCGATTAGGCATCGGCCACGCCAGCGAAGTCCGTCTGCCGTCCGAGTTCGACTTCGCGCGGCAGACGATTCTGTATCTCCCATCTCGTATGCCTGATCCGCGCTCGCCGGAATTCGCCATGGCGGCCGGCCGCGAGGTCGTCGAAATCCTCAAGCGCTCCCGCGGCCGCGCCTTCGTCCTGTTCACCAGCTATGCGACGCTGCGTGAGGTCCAGGCGATTGCGGAAATGGCGCTCGACTACCCGATCCTCGTCCAGGGGACCGCGCCGCGATCGCAACTCCTCCGACAGTTCCGTGAGACGCCGCACTCGGTGTTGCTGGCGACGTCGAGCTTCTGGCAAGGCGTCGATGTGGCAGGCGAGTCGCTCAGCTGCGTCATCATCGACAAGTTGCCGTTCGTCTCGCCGGCCGACCCGGTCACGGCGGCCCGGATCGAAGCGATCCGCGCGAGAGGCGGCGAGCCGTTTGGTGAGTACCAGGTCCCGCTCGCGATCCTGACGCTGCTGCAGGGTCTGGGAAGGCTCATCCGCCATCGTCGCGACCGGGGCGTGTTGGCCGTGCTCGATCCGCGGCTTCGGACCAAGGGGTACGGCGCCCGTTTTCTGGCGTCTTTTCCGCCCGCTCCGGCCGTAAACGACCTGGCCTGCATCGAAGCGTTTTTTTCAGACTGAGGTAAACTAGGAGCGTGTCTGAGTAATGGCAACACGCTCCTAGTAAGGAGGCACTAGCATGATCCGCCGACAATTCGGCCGCCGTTTCGGCCTTGTGTTGTGGGCCGTCCTGGCGACGCTGGCGTTCGCGCTGCCCGCCGCGGCCCAGGGGCTCGTTTCAGGCACCGTCACCGACACGCAGGGACAGCCGGTCGAAGGCGCCAGCGTCGCGATCGAACAGGACGGCACGAACCGTCACTTCGACATGAAGACGAACAAGAAGGGCGAGTTCATGCAAATCGGCCTCGCCTCCGGCAAATACAAAGTGACCGCCACGAAGGACAAGCTGACGGCTTCGCGGGACGTGCAGATTTCGCAGGGGCGGCCGGCCACAGCAAGGCTGGTCCTCGGCGCCGCCACCGCCGCCTCGCCAGCCGAGGCCGCTGCCGTCACAGCGCTGCGTAAGGTCCTCGACGAGGCGATCGCCGCCAGCAATGCGGGCCGGTACGACGAAGCCATCGCTGGCTTCACGAAGGCCATTGAGTCAAATGCGACCTGCTCGGCGTGTTACTACAACATCGGCTACAACTACGCGCAGAAGAAGGACTACGACAACGCGGAGACCAACTACAAGAAAGCGATCGAGGTGAAGGCCGACTACGCCGACGCGTATGCGGGCCTCGCGAGCGTTTACAACGCGCAGCGCAAGTTCGATCAGGCCGCGGCCGCCAGCGCGAAGGCGACGGAGTTGTCCTCGACGCTGGGCGGCGGCAACACCTCCGCCGGCGGCGCTGACGCGCTTTACAACCAGGGCGTCATCCTCTGGAACGGCGGAAAGATCGCTGAAGCCAAGAAATCGTTCGAGTCCGCGATTCAAGCGAACCCGAACCACGCCGAGGCGCACTATCAGCTCGGCATGGCGCTGGTCAACGAAGGGAACCTGGCCGGGGCCACAACCGAATTCGAAACGTATCTGAAGCTCGCTCCGGAGGGCCCCAACGCCGCCACAGCCAAGGGACTGGTCGCGCAGTTGAAAAAGTAGTGCTCGATCCCGCCGCGCTTCGAGCCCGGCTGGCCGACGTTCGCGACCGCATCGCGCGCGCCGCCGGTCGGGCCCGGCGCGACCCCGCCTCCATCCGCCTCGTCGCCATTTCCAAGACCTTCGACGCCGATTACGTTCGGGCCGCGGCGGATGCCGGTCAGATCGACTTCGGCGAGAATAAAGTCCAGGAAGCGATCCAAAAAATGGATCGCACGGCAGAGCTGAAGCTGCGCTGGCATCTCGTCGGTCACTTGCAGTCGAACAAGGCGCGCAGGGCCGCCGAGCGCTTCGACATGATCCACTCGGTCGATGGATCCGAGATCGCGGCCAAGCTGGAACAGGCGGCGGCTGCCGCCGATCGCCGGATCGATCTGCTCGTGCAGGTCGATCTCGCGGGCGAACCGACGAAGCACGGTGCGCGCGAGGACAACCTCTGTGCCATTTTCGACGCCGCGCGCGACCGGCGCGCAGCCAGAGTCGTCGGCCTCATGCTCCTGCCGCCGGCTCGGGATGATCCCGAGCGAGCCCGATACTATTTCCAGGAGCTGAAGTCGGTCCGGGACCGTCTCATGGCACGCGGTGTGGACGGGTCGATGCTGACCGAGCTGTCCATGGGCATGAGCCACGATTTCGAGGTCGCCGTCGAAGAAGGCGCGACCCTGGTACGCGTGGGCAGCGCGATTTTCGGGAGCCGCACCTATGTTTGACCCAGCCCTGTCGCCTCAGCAGCCTCCTGCCGATACGGACGGCGAGGGACGCCCTGTCCTTGGTACGACCGGGGGTGGGCCCCCGCGAGGCACAAACATGAACGTCAGTCCCCTCGACCTCCGCCAGCAGCGGTTTCGCACCACGTTCCGCGGCTTCGACAAAGTCGAAGTCGCCTCGTTTCTCGCGGCTGTCGCCGACGATTACGAACAGGCGCTGCGCGAAACCGACAAGCTGCGTCAGGATCTCGCCAAGATGGAGGCGGTCCTCAACGAGCACCGCGAGCACGAGCGGAACCTGCGCAACACGCTGCTGACCGCCCAGAAGCTGTCGGACGAAATCAAGGAGCATGCGGATCAGGAAGCCCGCCGGCTGATTCGCGACGCGGAAGCCCGGGCCGACCTCCTGATCGAGAAGACCCAGTTGCGACTCGAGGACATCCAGCGCGACATCGACGGCCTCAAGCTCAAACGCCGCGAGATCGAGTCGTCCATCGAAGGCACCATTCAGACGCTGCGCAATACGCTCGACTACGTGCGCGAGCGCGACCAGCGGGAGGCTGACGACAAGATCCTGCTTCACCGGCCTCGCCAGAGCATCGATGCGGCGCCGGCCGGCGAGAATGCCGCCCGCGACGCGGCAGGGGGGCGGTAGTCGTTAGTTGATTCGAGAGACCGAGACCGGGGTTGAGATCGACGTCCGCGTCATCCCGCGCGCGCGGAAAAGCGAGATCGTTGGCGTCCGCGGGGACGCGCTCCTCGTCCGGCTCGCCGCTCCCCCGGTTGACAATGCCGCCAACGTCGCGCTCGTGGAGCTGCTCGGCGACGCGCTCGACCGTCCCTCTCGGTCCATTCGCATCATCCGCGGTGAGCGCGCGCGCCAGAAGCGTGTCGCCATCGCCGGCATGACCGCGGCGACGGTCACACGCTCGCTCAAGATCTGAATCTTGCTGACCGACCAATCGATTCGCGACCTGCTGGCGGCCTTCCAGGCGCCGACATCGGTGCCGGCCGGCGGTTCCGCGTCCGCGCTCGCGTCAGCCGTAGGCGCGTCGCTGCTGATGATGGTCGCCGCGCTGCCAAAGACCAGATCAGGATCGAACGAGGATCGGAAGATCCTGGCGGCCGCTCTGCTGGCGCTGACGGGCCTGCAGCCGGAACTCACCGAAGCGATCGACGCGGATGCGGCCGCGTACGCGCAGGTCGCCGGCGCGCGCAAGCTCCCGAGGACGACAGACGCGGAGGCGGCCGCGCGGAAAGCCGCCGTGGAACGGACGCTCCACGCCGCGACCGCCGTGCCGTTGGATGTGATGCGGCTGTCTTCGCTGGCGTTGAAGCAGGCGCCGGGCGTCGCCGAACGGGGTCACCGGGCCGCATCAAGCGACGCGCGCGTTGCGATTGCGCTGCTCCGCGCCGGTTTTGAAGGGGCGCGATCGAGCGTTCAGAGCAATCTCGACGGCTTGACGGACGCCGCGTTTGTCGAGGCGGTGAAGGTCGAAGTCGGGCAGCTCTGCACGACCGCGCGCGAAGCGGCCGACGCCGCCGAACGATCGCTACTGAACGCGTGATGGGTCGAGTGCTGGAGGTTTGACCGTGAACACGTCGACGTGCCACGTGAACGGCCAGGCGTACCGATAGCCCGGCAGAAGATCCACGGGCTGCATGTACGAACCGTCGATGTAGGTGTGGTGCCGATCGTCGCGGCGGACCGAGAAGCCGTCGTCGGTGAGCGGGATGTCGTATTGCGACGCCAAACCGATGACGCGCTGCTGGAGCTCGGTGTCCGTCTGGTCGGCGCCGAACTGCGCGGTCTCCACCACCGCGTCCTTGAATCGGTAGAACGTCAAGTACGCAGATCCGAGCCGCCACGCCGCATTGGCAAGGAGCGCTGCAAGCGTGAGCTTGATCAGCAACTTCAGCATCGTTACCAAATCCGCGCTATCGAATTTGGTGGGACATCCGATCCCACCGCGTGCGTGTAAAGAAGTGCACGAACACCGACCCGAGGCCCTTCAGCGTCGAGCCGACCCCTTCGCTCCGGTAATCCTCGGCGCCCGCTTCGTAGGACCAGTAGATCACCAGCGCCCTGCCCTTGATGTAGTCCCGCGGCAGGAAGCCCCAATACCGGCTGTCCTGCGAGTTGTCGCGGTTGTCCCCCATCACGAAATACTGGTTGGCGGGAACGGTTACCGGACCGTAACGGTCTTTGACGTCGAACGACGTGACCTCGCGGAATTCTGACGGGATCGCGGCCGGCTGCAGATAGTGTGCGTACGGCTCGTCGAGCGCCTGCCCGTTGATGTACACCTTCTTGTCGCGAACCTGGACCGTCTCGCCCGGCAGACCGATCACCCGCTTGATGAAATCGCGGTCCGGTTCCTCGGGGTACTTGAACACGACGACATCGTGGCGGCGGACGATGCCGATCGGCAGCAGGGTGCGTTCGAGCGCCGATGCGCCCGGGCCGAAGACGAATTTGTTGACGAGCAGGTGATCGCCAATCAGCAGGTTTTCTTCCATCGATCCGGTCGGGATCTTGAACGCCTGCACGACGAATGTGCGGATGAACAGCGCCAGAATCACGGCGATGACGATCGATTCGAAGTACTCACGGACGGTGGACTTCCTGAAATCGCGCATCTTCTCTCGATTCTAAATTAATCCGTTTCCGTCCCCATCTTGAGCACCGCCAGGAAGGCTTCCTGCGGGATCTCGACTCGCCCGACCCGCTTCATGCGCTTCTTGCCTTCCTTCTGCTTCTCGAGCAGCTTGCGCTTGCGCGAGATGTCGCCGCCGTAGCATTTGGCGAGCACGTTCTTGCGCAGCGCCTTCACCGATTCACGCGCGATGATCCGGCTGCCGATCGCCGCCTGAATCGCCACCTCGAACATCTGGCGCGGGATCAGCTCGCGCATCTTTGACGCCAGCGCGCGACCGCGCTCGTACGCCATGTCGCGGTGCACGATGATCGACAGCGCATCGACCGGCTCGCCGTTCACGAGGATATCCAGCTTCACGAGCGGCGAAGGCCAGTATCCGGTCACATGATAATCGAGCGACGCATACCCGCGCGAAATCGTCTTCAGCCGATCGTAGAAGTCGAGCACGACCTCGTTGAACGGCAGCTCGTACGTCACAAGCACGCGATCCGAGGCAAGGTACTCGATCGTCTGTTGAACGCCACGCTTGTCCTGGCAGAGCTGCAGGATGCCGCCGACGTGCTCGGCTGGCGTGAGGATCATCGCGGTGATGACCGGCTCTTCGATGACCTTGATGCGGCCGGCATCCGGCAGCTTCGCGGGGCTGTCGATCTCGTGCACTTCGCCGTCGGTCGTCGTCACGCGGTACAACACGCCGGGCGCCGTCGTGACCAGATCGACGTCGAATTCGCGCTCCAGCCGCTCCTGCACGATTTCCATGTGCAGGAGTCCCAGGAACCCGCAGCGGAAACCGAAACCGAGCGCGGCCGATGTCTCCGGTTCGTAGAAAAATGACGCGTCGTTCAGCCGCAGCTTCTCGAGCGCGTCGCGCAGCTCGGGATACTCGTGGCCCTCAACGGGGTACAGGCCGGCGAAGACCATCGGCTTCAATTCCTTGAAACCGGGAAACGGCTCCGACGTCTGGCGCGCGGTCTCGGTGATCGTGTCGCCAATCTTCGCATCGCTGATCTTCTTGATGTTCGCGACCACAAAGCCGACGTCCCCCACGCCGAGCTCGTCCATGACGACCGGCTTGGGCGAGAAGGCGCCCACCTGCTCGGCGTCGTAGTCCTGACCCTCCGCCATCAGCCGGATCTTCATGCCCGGCTTCAGCACTCCGTCGATGACGCGCACCACGATGACGACGCCTCGATAGGCGTCGTACCAGGAATCGAAAATCAGCGCTTTGAGCGGCGCGTCGGAATTGCCTCGCGGCGGCGGCAGGCGATGGACGATGGCTTCGAGGATATCCGGCACGCCCGTCCCGACCTTGGCGCTGGCGAGCATCGCCCCCGATCCGTCGAGGCCGATGATCTCTTCGATCTGCCGCCGCGCTTCTTCGGGCTGCGCGCCCGGGAGATCGATCTTGTTGATGACGGGGATGATCTCGAGGTTGTCCTCGACGGCGAGGTACGCATTGGCCAGCGTCTGCGCCTCGACGCCCTGCGACGCATCCACCAGCAACAGCGCTCCCTCGCAGGCGGCGAGCGACCGGGTCACCTCATAGGAGAAATCGACGTGTCCGGGCGTATCGATTAAGTTGAGCACGTACTGTTCGCCCGACATCGCCGTGTAGTTCAAGCGCACGGGATGGGCCTTGATCGTGATGCCGCGCTCCCGCTCGAGGTCCATCGCGTCGAGGACCTGCGCCTCCATCTCACGCGCCTGCAGCGCGCCCGTCAGCTCCAGAAAGCGATCGGCGAGCGTCGACTTGCCGTGATCGATGTGGGCGATGACTGAGAAGTTACGGATGTGTTGAGGGTCCATCAGCGAAGCTGCGCCTCTAAGACAGCTTCTAAGGCGCGCCGGCAAACACTTGATTCATCTGTCACGATTCCGGCCTTAGAAGATGTCTAGCGGATGACTTCAATTTCGATCGATAGGTGCAGCGATCGCCAAGCGCGATCCGTCGTTAGAACCGGCAGTCGATGGATTCGACCGAGCGCTAGACACGCCCGGTCGGCCAGTGAGAGGCCGAGGGATTTCGTCGGCATCCGCAGTCGCGCCGCCTGCTCCGCGTGGGCTTCGTCGAAGGAGACGAGCTCGAGGATGCCAACCTTCTCGATGACATGCCGCACGTGTAGCCCGGACTGTTCGATGGCTTCGCCATCTTCCGCAAGCTCAGATAGAACCTCGGCCCAATTGATCGCGCTAACCAGCGCCCCACGCCAAATCGCGCGCTCTACCCGATCTGCCCCTCGCTCCTCGCGGACGAGCGCCAGAATCGCCGACGCGTCCAGTACAACGCCGGCCACAGCCGCGTTCATGTCCCCTTCTTGCGCCGCCGCTGACGGGCCAGCCACTGCTGATGTCGCCGGTCGTCCATCCGTGCCTCCCGTCTGCGCTCGGCAATCAACCGATCGCTGGCGAGTGGCTCGCCGGGCCGGTTGAGATGCTTGAACATCCCACGCAACATCTTGATTGCCACGTCTTTCGTCGTGACACTGATGCTGCCGTCGGCTTCAATCGCGACCGCGACACGATCGCCATCGCGGATCTTGAGCTTTTTCCGGATTTCGACCGGCAACACGAGCCGCCCGCGGTCGGTCACGGTGACGTGATAAACACGGCCGGGGACTTGGCCCGCCTGATCCGGGGCTGCCGCGCCGTACTCGGCCGCCGCTTCCCTGGCGACCGCCGGCCGTTCGGTCTTGACTGTGCCACGTGCCATTCCTGCAGCGTAGCATCGTCGGCGAGCCGTGGGCAAGCCACCAGCGATTCCCACACGGCGCGGCGATTCCCACAGTGCTGGAATGATAAGTCTATCTGTCCTCGAGGGAGCGGTACCGCTGCGGGTATTCCGGGCCGATGTATTCGGCGCGCGGACGAATGAGGCGGTTGTTCGCGTACTGCTCGAGCACGTGGGCCGTCCAGCCCGAGATGCGGCTCACCGCGAAAATCGGCGTGAACAGATCGATCGCGATTCCGAGCGCGTGGTAGGTGGTGGCCGAATAGAAGTCGACGTTGGCGTTGAGCTGCTTTTCCGATTTCACCAGCGCCTCGATCCGCTGCGACATCTCGAACCAGATCGGCTGGCCCGCACGCTGTCCCAAATCGCGGGACATCTGGCTCAAGTGCGTGGCGCGCGGGTCCTCGGTGTGGTACACGCGGTGGCCGAAACCAGGAATCTTTTCTTTCCGCGCAAGCTTGGCGCGAACGACTTCTTCGGCCTTCGCAACGGAACCGTCCGGCCCAATCTCCAGCAGCATCCGCATCACGTCGGCGTTTGCGCCGCCGTGCAGCGGCCCCTTGAGCGCGCCGATGGCCCCCACGATCGCCGAATGGATGTCGGTGAGTGTCGCGGCGGCGACGCGTGCGGCGAACGTCGACGCGTTCAGCTCGTGGTCGGCGTGAAGGACCAGCGCCACGTCGAAGGCGCGCGTCGCCAGGCCGCTCGGCCGCTCGCCGGTCAACATGTACAAGAAATTCGCCGCGTGTCCCAGCACCGGGTCCGGCTGAATCGGTCCACCTCCCGCGTCGACGCGCCCCATCGTCGCCACGACGGTGCCGATCTGCGCGGTCAGCCGGACCGCTTTGCGGTCGTTGGCTTGCGGCGAGTGATCGGCCGCGTCCGGATCGTAGTGACCGAGCGCCGACGTGAGCGTCCGCAGCATGTCCATGCCGTTGCCGCGCGGCAAGGTCCGCATGAGGCGTAGCACCGGCTCGGGCAGCGCTCGCGCGGCCACGAGTTGGGCCTGCAGATCACCGAGCTCAGCGCGCGTCGGCAGCCGGCGATGCCACAGCAGATAACAGACTTCCTCGAAGGTGGCGTGGCGGGCGAGATCGTGGATGTCGTATCCGCAGTAGGCGAGCACACCGCGATCGCCATCCAGGTAACAGATGGCTGACGATGTGGCGACGGTATCTTCGAGGCCCCCTTTGGGCCTCGCGGCCGTGGTCATGGCGTAATCATAGCAGCGATTGGGTCCGCCTAATGAACGCGCTGTGCCGGCTGCGGAACGATCGTCGGGCGGGCGATCGGCGGCGACCCCTGCGGCCCCATCTGCGCGTACTGAAGAAAGAGCTCGCCCCATGGGGTTTCCTCGCACCACCGCACGAAGGCGCGGCGGTCGAGCAGGGGCCAGCGATAGAAATCGTGATACAGGTCGCTCGCGAGAATGAAACCGTTGACGAGCGGAGTATGGAAGAACAGCTTCTGGAATCGCTTGAGCGGGCCGAACCAGATCAGGTCGCCGCCTCCGATCCGCACCAGGTTCTTGCCAACGTGGAAATGCCAGTTCTCGTTCGCGACCTCAGTGTCACCGACGATCTCAATCTCCCGCGGATCGCCCTTGCCCAGCCGATCCTCGTGGGCCAGGCGGATGTACGGGATCGACATCGGATCGAATCCCATCAGCTTCGCAGAGACGGCGTCGATGGCAACCTGATCGGCTGAGGCGAGCATCACGTTCTTGACGACCGGGTACATCGTTCGCGGTCCCGGACCATTGCCGGCCGTCGTCCCGTCCATGATCGCGAAGATTCCGGAGTGAATTTCCTTCTGAATCGCGAGCAGATCGACCAGCGTCTCGTGGATCCACGAATGCGTGTAGTGCCGTCGCGTGGTGAGTAAACCGCCGAACGCGTTCTTCATCGCGCCGGTTGTCGTCGTATAGATGTGGCACTTGACGGTCGGCAGATGGACGATGTTCTTGCCGAAGAAGTATTCGGGAAGATGAATCCCCTCGGGGAACACGTGCCCGAGCGCGCGCATCCGCGCTTTCGGCGAGTAGGGCACCCATGTCATGTCCTCGTCCTTGAAGTTGTACAGGACGGGCACGCCGTATTTCTTGAAGATCGGCACGTAGTGGTTGAGATCCTCGCCCTTGAACGCGTTGGTGACGACCGTCTTGTTCTGCACGCAGACCTGGTCGGCGAACCCGCGGCGGGCCAACGCCTGAATCGTCCCTTCGAGCTGCCACGGCGTCGTGTTCGCGGCCGGAAACGGAAAGTGCCAGGAAATGTTGTCCTTGAGAATCGTGGTCCTGCCGGGGGCCAGCGCGCTCGACACGCCGGCGAGCTCGACCAGGCGATCGATATCGGACAGGATGCTGTCGGAGGAGACTCGGAGGACGGCTACTTTCGGCTTCATGTCACCGACGACCGGACTGAAGCCGGACCGCTATAGGCCGGTAGGGGCCCGCGGTCCGCCCGGCCCCGTCATTTTCCACTGGCCACCTGCGTGCTCAACACGACCGGGTCGCCGGCGTACTGCTGCACGATCGACAGGAGGCCGGTGTAGAGGAACCCGACCTGAAAGAGAACGAGGAACGGCAGCGTGCCGTAGATCTGGTTGGCCAGCGCGTAGAAGATGGTCGCCGTGAAATACAGACCCAGGGCGAGCTCGACCAGCGGCTGCACGGCGACGGACTGGCGGTACTTCTTGCCGACCCACTCGTCCGAGTCCCCTTCGATGCGGTATTTCGGCGTCCGCGCGAAGTCCGTCTGCTTGTTGAACAACGCTTCGAACACCGCGCGCGTATTGTTGATCGATAACCCGATGCCGACCGACATCAGAAACGGGACGTACTTCAGCCGCGCGCGCCAGTCCTTGTGAATCTCGCGCTGGCAGACCATGTAAAAACTACAGAATGAGAACGTCGCGGCGAAAAACAGCGGGACGTCGACGGCCAGCATCTCGTACCAGCCCATGTTGTAGCGGATCACCATGGCCGGGAACATCAGGATCGAGAGGAGGCACATCAGCGGGTAATTGAAATTCGCCGTGAGGTGGAAGAACGCCTCCGCCTTGACGCCAAACGGCAGGTCCGCTTGCAGGATCCGCGGCAGCAGCTTGCGGCACGTCTGAATCGAGCCCTTCGCCCACCGGTGCTGCTGCGACTTGAAGGCGTTCATCTCGACCGGCACCTCGGCGGGCGCGATCAAACCGGGCACGAACACGAACCGCCAGCCGCGAAGCTGCGCCCGGTAGCTCAGATCGAGATCTTCGGTGAGCGTGTCGTGCTGCCATCCCCCGGCATCGTCGATCGCCGTGCGGCGCCAGACGCCCGCCGTCCCGTTGAAGTTGAAGAAGCGGCCGCCGCGATTGCGGCCGCCGTGCTCGAGAATGAAGTGGCCGTCGAGGAGGATCGCCTGGATTTTCGTGAGGAGCGAGTAATCCTGATTGATGTGCCCCCAGCGCGCCTGCACCATGCCGACACGGGGATCCGAGAAGTGCGGCATCAACCGCAGCAGGAAATCCGGCGTCGGCATGAAGTCGGCGTCGAAAATCCCGACGAACTCGCCGGATGCGACCTGCAAGCCGGCCTCGAGCGCTCCCGACTTGAACCCGGTCCGATCGCGACGATGAAAATATTTGATATCGAGGCCCTGCGCGGCCAGCCGCCGGACGGCGAGCTCCGCGATGCTGCGCGTCTCGTCCGTCGAGTCGTCCAGCACCTGAATTTCCAACCGGTCGCGCGGGTACTCGATTCGGCACACCGCCTCGATGAGCCGATCGGCGACGTACATCTCGTTGTAGAGCGGCAGCTGGAGCGTCACCGACGGCGGCGGGTCGATCGGCGGTCCCGTCAGCGGCTCCTTGTCGCGGTGCCGCATGTACAGGTACACGAGGTAGTACCGGTGCCAGCCATAAATCGCGAGGATGATGAGGACGAAGAAATAGGCGGCGAGCGTCAGTGTTTCACCGAACGTCATGAGGTCACACGCACGTTCCGGTCGTGACGCCGCCTCGCGTGAATCGCTCGGCGCACGGACGATGGAACTTCAGATGGCGCAATCGCTTATATTACTGATGGGGCTGAATCCCGTCAACAAATGAAGCCGATGAATCCATCCGAACTCCACGCGCTGATCCACGGCGTGGCGCGTGGTGAGATAGACGAGGCGGACGCGCACGGGCAACTGCTCGAAATGGTGCGCGCGCGCCCGTTCGAGGATCTGGGGTTTGCCCGTGTCGATCATCACCGCGCGTCCCGTCAGGGATTTCCCGAAGTCGTCCTCGGCCTGGGCAAGACCCCTGACCAGATTGGCGCCATTGCGGCTGAGATTGTGAATCGTGGCTCGACCCTTCTGGTGACGCGGGCGAGCGAGGCCGCCTACGACGCGGTCCGGGCGCTCGTTCCGCAAGCGGCGTATTACCCCGATGCGGCGTTGATCACGTTTCGACAGCAGGATGTCTCGCCGGGAAAGGGGACGATCGTCGTCGCCGCCGCGGGCACTTCCGATGTGTTCGTCGCCGAAGAAGCCGCCCGCACCGCGGAGCTCATGGGCAACGAGGTCGCACGGATGTACGACGTCGGCGTCGCCGGCCTTCACCGCGTGATCGGCGAGCGGGCGCGGCTGGCGACGGCGCGGGTCATTATCGTCGTGGCCGGCATGGAAGGCGCGCTGCCCAGCGTGATCGCCGGGCTGGTGGGCGTGCCGGTGATTGCCGTGCCCACGAGCATCGGCTACGGCGCGAGCTTCGGCGGCCTCGCGGCGCTGCTCGGCATGCTGAACAGTTGCTCCTCGGGCGTGTCGGTCGTGAACATCGATAACGGATTCGGCGCCGCCAGCATCGCGAGTCTGATTAATCACCTCTAACGAGGCCCTGCCTCAGACCGTCGAGCATGTTGTGTGGTGAACCGAGGACCGGCCG
>JAHFUI010000174.1 GCA_023265175.1 Acidobacteriota bacterium | reverse complement strand
GCCGCCCGGGCGTCGTCGCGGCGGCCCACAATATGCGCCAGCTCGCCGAGGTCGTACCACACGCGATCATCTTCGGGCGCGAGCTCCGCCGCGCGCTCTTGGCAGATGAAGGCCGCTAGGACTTCATCACGATCGAGCAACGTGCCGGCGAGCGCGGCAAGTTCGGCGGCGGACAAGGATGAGGCCGGGGAGACGCTGTCGACCGGCGCAAGCCAGCCGTCGCGCACGGCGCGACCAATCCAGCTGCGGCAGCGATCCCAGTCTGCGTCATTGAATAAGACTAACGGGAGCAGCAGGGCGCGGATCTGATCGAGATCTCGACTGCCGTCGCAGAGCTCAATCACCAGGCTGGCGGCAGCGTTCAGGCGATGGAGTCGTCTGGCGTTTACATCGTAGACAAGATAGCCGTCATCGGAAGGGGAGAGCAGAGCCGAGGGTTTGAGCGCCAGGCGGGTCATCAGACTCGACGCAAAAACGGGCCCGGAGCGGGCGGCTCTTCCCCGACTGCGAATGCTAGGTGCGGCGCTTGCCTTTGGCCTTGCCTTTGCCCTTGCGTTTGCCTCTTCCTTTGCCCGTGCCCGTGCCTTTGCCCTTCCGCTTCCCTTTGCCCCGGCCTTGTCCCGCCTCCTGGGCGTCGGCCACGACGGTCGACATGGGGATGAGAAGCGCGGCACCGCCGCCGATGAGCAAGCGCTTCAGTAGTTGGTGGGCAATGACCGATCGGGAGGCGGTCGCGCTCCGCTCGTATCTGCAAAAAGGCGGCTTCGTCATCGTCGACGACTTCAAGGGGCGTGGTTTTCGCAGCGGCTTCGGCTCAGGCTGGGACGTGTTCGAGGCGAACATGAAGCGCGTGCTGCCAGGGGCGAGATTCGTCGACCTGGATCTCTCGCACCCGATCTTTCACTCGTTCTTCGAAATCGCCTCGCTCGATATTCCGCAGGCGTATCTGGCCGGCCGGCCGATCTTTCGCGGGCTGTACGAAGACAACGATCCCACCAAGCGCCTGCAGATGATCGTGAATTACAACACCGACATCTCCCAGTTCTGGGAGTGGTCAGGCACCGGCTTCAGACCCATTGCCGACACGAATGAGGCCTACAAGCTGGGCGTGAACTACATCATTTACGGCATGACCCATTGAAGGCCTGATCTGCGCTGCATTCAATTCGAGGCGAACGTCGCGTTCTCCTCTCAAATCGAGCGCGATTACCGCGGAGCGCTGCCGGCGCGCGGCAGGTGCAGCGACATCAGCGTGACGGATCCGTCGATGGCGCTGAACCAGTGCGGTGTGTTTTCCGGCACCATGACGAAATCGCCTTTCGCGACGCGGCGCGATGTCCCGCCTTCGATGCCGGCGCCGCTCAGATTCTCCGCGTTCGTCCGTTTTTCGTCCGTGAGCTTGCCGCCGGTGACGATCGTCGCGGAGCCGTCGATCACGTAGAAGAGCTCCGCCTCCTTCTCATGGAGGGCTGCGTTCGCTACGGCGACGCGGTACTCGAGGCTCACGTTGTAAGGCGCGAGCTGCAGGATCGGTTGAGCGATCAGCGCCTGCCCCTCCTTCCGTTCGCTCTTCGCCTTCGCGGCAAGAGCGGCGACATCCGCGGAGGAGGCGAACGTCTTCAGCGCCTGCCCGGGATTCGGGGTCGCCGGCTGCTGCGCCGAGGCCGAACCTGAAACGAGCGCGAACGTCAGACCGATCAATACCAAGCGCATGCGACCTCCAGTGCCGCAATTGTAGCCGGAGAACGTTCCGCTGACGAAGACGACCCGATACACGGAGAGGGGTGAGGCGCTCAAGCTCGGCAGGAAGACTCATTGCCCACTGGGGGCGTGTCTTGCACAGCCGGCATGGCTGTATTACACTCGCGCCATGAAGACGCTCACCGTGCGAGTGCCCGAAGCGCTCGTGGCGGAGATCGAAGCCGAGTCTCAGGAGCTCCGGCGCTCGAAGTCGGACGTCATTCGCGACCGTTTGAGCCTCGCCGGGAAACAACGCTCGCGGCCCGCGCCCTTCAACGCGATCGCCGATCTCGTCGGATCGGTCGACGGATTACCGGTCGATCTGAGCCGGCGCACCAAGGCATATTTGAAGGCGACCGGCTATGGCCGAAAGCGTGCTCGTTGACGCTGGCTTTCTGATTGCCGTCCTGAGTCGCCGCGATCGCCATCACGCGTGGGCCGCAGCCCAAGCCCCGCATCGGACCCTGCCGTGGAAGACATGCGAAGCGGCACTGTCGGAAGCCTTCCACCTTCTCGGTGTAGGTGGCCGGCCCAGCCTGGCCGCGTTCCTTCGCCGCGGCGCGGTGGTTGCCGCATTTGACTTCGCCGGCGAGCTGCCCCGGATCCTCGATCTCATGCAGAAGTACGCGGACGTACCGATGAGCATGGCCGACGCGTGCCTCGTGAGAATGAGTGAAACCTTGTCAAACCCCGTTGTTCTCACCACGGATGCTGATTTCCGCTTGTATCGCCGCCACGGCCGCCAGGTGATTCCCTGCGTGTCGCCATGACCGTTGGCCCTCGAGCGGCTGCAGCGGTCGTGGACAATCGTTCTCGATCAACTTCGAAGGCGCCCGCCTCATCATGGGCGGCAGAATAGATCGCCGCGCAGAAACGACAGACACAGGGGCAGCAGCCGCGCGGAGCTGAAGAAATGAGCCTGCGCGCTATTGTTTGGTGGTCGTCGGCGCGCGTTTGGCTGATGTCGTCGCTTTCGGCATCGCCGCGACCGGCACCATCAGATGCGCGTACTTGGTGCCCTTCCACATGACCCACGGCCCTCCGTTATGCGGATCGGTGGGGAAGGCGTCGAGCTGCGACAGATCGGGGACGATCATCATGACGTGGGGTCCACTCGTGACCCATTGATTGTCCGGCGTCTGGCCCGTGGCAAACGGGTCGGTGTTGCTTGCGCCTTTGTCGCCGCGCAGCATGTACGCGGTGCCCATCGACGATGCTGGCGGATCTTTCTTGCCCATCCACGCGCCAGCCCAAGCGGAGAACGCTTTGTCCAGGCACATCGGATCCGCGCCCACGCCACCGCCGGCTCCGGTGGACGGCATGCACATCCAGCCGTTCGTGCCGGCGCGCAGCTGTTTCATCTGACCGTTGGGTGTGTCCGGCCAGTCCATGATCGTGGCGTTCCCGGAGATGTCGCGAGGCGCGGCGCTCCTCGCCTCGCGGATTTTCGCCTGAACCGCTGCGGCCTCGCCTGCCTTGGCCCTGGCGGCCTTCCCCGCCGGGTTGGCGTGCGCTTGTTCTTGCGCCCTCACAACCGCACCAGCGACGATGAGACTTCCAATGAGCGCGACGACTGTTGTACGCATAATCTCTCCTCTTCGCATGAGGGCTGGCGGTCTTCATCCAGCGAGGTATGCACTTCGATGCGAGCAGTGTTAGTTTAGCTCCACGTTGTCCGTGATTCCAAGGCGCCGCGTGGCGATGTGGGCCGTTGCCCTGGTGGCGCTGTTCGCATTCCGCCTGCTGTTTGGACTCTCGAACGAGTTCTTCTTCGAGGATGAAACGCAGATCTTTCTCATGGGTCTGCGGTATCACGCCACCGGCGCCTGGCCCTATTTCGGCGCCGACGTCGTCTGGACGAAGAGCGAGATCCCCGGCGCGTTGCAACCGCTGCTCGTCGGCGTTCCGCTCAATATCGTCCCCGCGCCCGAATCCCCCTACGTCCTGCTGAACCTCGTGTCGATGGCCGCGCTGGCCGCGTTCGCGTGGTACGTCACCGTGCGCATTCCGTCCGCGCCGAAGTGGCTGGTCTGGGGCTGGCTGATGACGCTGCCGTGGACGCTCTGGTACTCGGCGCACATCATCAACCCCTCCTACGTGCTCGCGGCTGCGCTCGTCTTCTTCATCGGGTTCTTCGAGGCGGTGCCGGTGTTCCGCCGCGGGAAGATATCGGTGCCGATCGCGTTCGTCCTCATGGGCGCGGCGATTTCATGGATCATGCAGATCCACATGTCGTGGCCGCTCTTGCTGCCCTACGCCGCGCTGGCCTGGTGTTCCACGTGGCGCACCGGCGCGCGTCCGGTCGCCGCGAACACCATCGGGTTCATCTGCGGCCTCCTGTTGTTCGGCTCGTTGCTGATTCCAACGCTCATCGCCTTCGGCGCGTCCGCCGGATCGGGCGGCACGATGCGAAACATCCGGCCTCACGTTGTCAGCCCCTGGATCGCCGTGACGACGCTGGCGCGCTTCTTCTCGTTCGCGAGCCTCGAGATCGCACGGTTCATCGCGCCAGACGGCGGCAAGCGTCTCATCTTGCTGGTTCGGCATGTGTGGCTGGCGCCGATCGCGGCGGTGGCCTGGGTCGCCGGCGTGTGGCAGCCGATCTGGATGTTGCGGGAATGGCTTCGACGCCGTTCGGTGTACGCCGAATGGGCGCCGATCAGGTGGCTCGTGGCGGGAACGATCGGCCTCGTATACGCGAGCTACTCCTTCGTGCTGGAGCCACCTCAAGCGCACGCCTTCTACGTCGTCGCGCCGATTGCGTTCATGTTCGCCGCGTACTGTTGGACCTTCATCGACACGCCGTCGTGGCGCCGGGTGGCGGCGGTGCTCCTGATCGTCAACATCGCGTTTCACGCAGGCATGGCGTGGGTGCAGGCTCCTGAGAAATCGGTGTACAGGCACCGCGAGGTCGTGGCGGCGGCCATCCGACTCAAAGAGCCCGAGATGTTCGGCCATCGCCGGCCCTTCGCGGTGGATGGAGGCCCTGCCCTGCTGCAGGATCCGTCGAGGCCGTACGACAACCGGCATGACGTCCAGTTCGTCGACGTGCGCCGCACGATGCCGTACGGCGTGGCGCTGTGGACGTTTACGCTGCGGAACACGAACGATCGCGTCGCGTATCGTGAGGTCTTGTATCAGACGACGTATCGGGACGGGAATGGACGATTGCTCGATCAACGCTACGATTACCTCAAGGACGTCTTTCAGCCGGGAGACGTGCGCGCGGTGGAAGTCAACGACGGCTTCGTTCGCGTCCCGTTTGCCTCGGCGACGATCGAAGTGCTGGGCGCCGAGGCGCTCGTGCCGATACCGCCCGCACATGTCACCTCGCGTTAGGCCTGAAAGACAGCTTCCAAGGCGCGCCGGCAAAAGCTTGCTTCATCTGTCACGATTCCGGCCTTAGAAGATGTCTAGGAGGGTGGGCCTGCTCAGACACGAAGCCGACGCCGGAATCAGCAGGGGTCTGCTCGTGGTCATGGCGGCGGCGTCCGGCATCGCCGTCGCGAACCTGTACTACATCCAGCCGCTGCTCGCCGACATCGGACGCGCGTTCGGCGCGTCACCGCCGGCCATGGGCGTCATCGCGATGCTCAGCCAGATCGGCTTCGCAAGCGGCGTGCTCTTCTTCGTTCCGCTCGGGGACATCAGCGATCGCCGGCGGCTGATCCTCATCATGCTCGTGGGCGCGACGTTCAGCCTGACGGGGCTCGCTACGGCGACGTCGTACGCGTGGTTGGGGGCGGCCAGCTTCTTCGTCGGATTGTTTTCGGTGACGCCGCAGATGTTCGTGCCGTTTGCCGCGCATCTGGCGGCGCCGGAACGGCGGGGAAGGGCCGTCGGGACCGTCATGAGCGGTCTGGTGCTCGGCATCCTCGCCTCCCGAACCGCCAGCGGGTACATCGGGAATGCCCTCGGTTGGCGCGCGATGTTCTGGATCGCAAGCGCCCTGACGTTCGCGCTGGCGATTGTGATGGCGCTCTCGCTACCGCGCAGTACCGGCAGCCTCCGCCTGCCGTACCGGACGCTGCTCGGATCGTTGTGGCAGTTGACCCGCGACGAGCCTGTGCTGCGGGAGTCGGCGCTCGCGGCCGCCATGCTATTCGGCGCCTTCAGCACGTTCTGGTCGATGCTCGCCTTTCGGTTGGAGACGCCGCCGCTTCATTACGGCAGTGAGGTGGCGGGTCTCTTCGGCCTGGTTGGCGTCGCAGGCGCGGCCGCCGCGCCCATAGCCGGCCGGCTCGCCGATCGGCTGAATCCCCGCGTCAACGTCCGGGTCGCTCTCATCGCGACCGTGCTCGCATTCGTGATTCTCGCTGTCGCAGGGCACACGATCGCGGGGCTCGTGGTTGGCATCATCGTGCTGGATGCCGGCGTGCAGGCCGGGCACGTGACGAATCAGTCGCGCATCTTCAACCTGCTGCCGGAGGCGCGCAACCGCCTGAACACCGTGTACATGGTGTCGTTCTTTCTCGGCGGCGCGGCCGGGTCGGTCCTCGCCGCCAACGCGTGGCAGCGTTGGGGATGGCCGGGAGTCTGCGCGGTGGGGTTGGCGATGCCGACGCTGGCGGCGATCAGGCTGTCACTGCCCGAGGCGAGTTGATCCAGATGCCGCGTTGATTCACCACAATGGACACAAAGGACACGAAGGTCAAACGGTTATGAATCCCACTTTGTGTCCTTGGTGTCCTGCTTTGTGGCTTATCGTTCGCGGGCGAGTTTCTCGAGATCCGCCGACGCCAAATCCACCAGCGCGGCGAGACGCGTGAGCGCGCGTGACACGCGGACGACCTCGCGTTCGGCGTCGGCGTAGCGGCTCTGTTCGATGTTTTCCCTGACGCCTGGAACTGTTTTCACGCTGTACCCGGTGTAGAAGCCGGGCGCGTAGAGCAGGTGCCGATACCATTCGCGATTCGGCAGACCCGCGGCATCGATCAGTTGCGCTTCGCCGTCCCGCAGCTTCGCGTTGAGCGCACGAAGCGCGGCGGCATTGCCGGCGAGGCGGGGCCGCGCCGATCCTAGCGCGTTCCCGTAGCGCCGGGCGCTCTCGGCGAGCGCGGTCGCGGCGTTCTCGAGCGGCGCGAAGTTGATGGCAGGCGGCACGGCCTCCAGCTTCGGCGGCGCCTGCGGCGCGCGGGGATCTTTCATCGCCGCAAACACGCCATCCTGAATCTGCCGATTGCGCTCACGGATGTCATCCTGCCGATGGCTCAGCAGATCGTGCAGCTCCTTGACGTACATCTCGACCGTGTCGCTCAGATCCGTGAACTCGAACGGCAGGACATCACTGTCCGCGAGTCGGATGACGGCCGTGCCGACGGTCTGTGCCAGCGCCCGTCCGTAGGCGAGGTCCGTGTCGAGAAAATGCGTGTAGAAGTAGAAGTCGTCGTAGATCGAGTGGTAGATGCCGTCCTCGTCTTCATTCCCAAAACTGATGTTGAGCGACGCTATCCCCGCGTGCTGCAGGAACGGCGAGTAGTCCGATCCGGAGCCGAGCGCCCCGATCCGCAGGTCCGCTCGCTCGCGCGCGTCCTTGCGCGCCTCCGCCGGACCGCGGACGATCGTCTGCGCCTGGCGCCGCTTCCAGACGCTGACGTTGGCTTCCGGATCGTTGACGTCGCGGGCGACGCCGTTGATGAAGCGCTCGAGCGAATGCGATCCGCTCACGTCGAGAAATCCGCGACCGTAGCCGTCCGTGTTGATGTAGGCGACGGCGTGCTGCTTCAGATCGTCGCCGTGCGTCTCGACCCATTCGGTCGAACCGAGCAGCGCCGGCTCCTCACCGTCCCAGGCGGCGTACACGATCGTCCGCTTCGGCGACCAGCCTTGCTTGCGAAGCTCGCCGAGCGCCCGCGCTTCCTCGAGCGCGACCGACATGCCGCTGACCGGATCGGCCGCGCCATTCACCCATGCGTCGTGATGATTGCCGCGGATGATCCACTCGCCGGGGAACGTCGACCCTAGAATGCGCGCAATCACGTCGTACAGCGGCTTCTGGTCCCAGTTGAATGCGACTTTCAGGTGCACCTTGGCGGGACCCGGTCCGATCCGATACGTGATGGGCAGCGCGCCGCGCCAGGTGTCCGGCGCCGTGAGACCGGTCAAGGCCGCCAACAGCGGCTGCGCGTCGCCGTAGGAAATCGGCAGCACGGGAATCTTCGTCAGCGTCGTGGCTTCGGAGATCGACAGGCGTTTGGCTCCGGGCGTCGCGCCCACCCCCGGCGTCAACGGATCGCCCGGATACACCGGCATGTCCATCACGCTGCCGCGCTGCACGCCGTCGCTCGGCCGCATCGGGCCGTTCGGAAACACCGGTCCCATCGCATAGCCGTCGTCTTTCGGATCCGAATAGATCAGACAGCCGATGGCGCCGTGCTCACCGGCGACCTTCGGCTTGATGCCGCGCCATGACTGTCCGTATCGGGCAATGACGATGGCGCCGCGGACGGAGACGCCGAATCGATCGAGCTGGTCATAATCTTCGGGACGGCCGTAGTTGACGTAGACGAGCGGCGCCGTCACGTCGCCGTCGATCGAATAGGCGTTGTAGCTGGGCAGCTGCTCGGTCTTCTGGCCCGACGTCGGATCGACCGACACCGTCGGCTCCTCGAGCTTCGCCGTGAATTTCGTCGGCTCGACCAGCTCGAGCCGCCGCTCTTTCGGCGTGGGGAACAGCACGTCGAAGCGTTCGATCTCGGCGTCCCAGCCCCATTCCTTGAACTTCGCCAGAATCCACTCGGCGTTGTTCTTGTCGTACGCCGAGCCGACATGATGCGGCCGCGCGCTCAAGCGCTGCATATGGTTCTTGATGTTGGTGGGCTGGGGCAGCGCCCGGAACGATTCGTCCCATGCCTTCGCCGCTTCCAGCGGCTTCGGCGGTGCAAGCACGTTGGCCGACGGAGCCTGCGCGGACGGCGACGCGGTCACAGCCGCGAGGACGACGAACATGAGCAGAGGAACGAGCTTCATAGTTGAACCAATGATAGACATCCCGCGCAAGAAGCGCGAACTGCCGAGTGGTTGCATTTCCCGGCCGACGATGGCATCGTCTTTTTGCGGCAATCAGAGCCGCTTGCGGGGTAGATCATGAAGACGAAAACCATGCTCACCGCCGACGACTACTTCGCGCTTCCCGACGATGGGAAGCAGTACGAGCTATTGGCAGGAGAGTTGTATGTGAATCCCACTCCTGCGTTTCGGCATCAGGACGTGGCCAAGCGCCTGTTTCTGATTCTTCAATCATTTTTCGAAGGAAAAGCGCTGGGCGAGGTCTTCTTCGCCCCGCTCGGCGTCGTGCTCGGACAACACGACGTGGCGGAACCTGATCTGGTAGTGGTTTCGGACCCGTCGCAGTTTTCGCAACGCGGCATCGAGGGCGCACCGCTTCTGGTCGTGGAGATTCTGTCGCCGTCCAACGCCCGCCACGATCGCGTGACGAAAGCCGCGCGGTACCTCGCGCTCGGCGTCGAACACTACTGGATTGTCGATCCCCGACGGCGACATCTTTTGTGTCAGCGCGCCGAGGGCGGACGCTGGGCCGTGGTCGCCGAAGGGCTGGACGACAGCCGTGTCTGCGATCCGTCCTGGCCCGAGCTGGTCGTGGAGCTGCACCGTCTGTGGCGGGCGAATTCGC